>CAZERE010000071.1:0-3527 GCA_964515365.1 uncultured Phenylobacterium sp.
CTGCGGGTGGTGCAGGCCGACGGCGCCGATGTGCGGCCGGTGGAGACCGACGAGCTGCAGATTTCGGTGGCCGAGACCTATGACGTGATCGTCGAGCCGAAGGCCGAGCAGGCCTACGCCCTGGTGGCGGAATCGGTGGATCGTTCCGGCATGGCGGTGGCCATGCTGGCGCCGCGGCCGGGCATGAGCGCCGAGGTTCCGCCGTTGCGCGAAGTCCCCACCCTGACCATGCGCGACATGGGCATGGGCGGCATGGGGGCGATGGAAGGCATGGATCACGGGGCGATGGACCATGGTGCCATGGACCACGCGGCCATGGGGCACGGTCCGCCCGCCGCCCCCGCCGCCATGGATCACGGGGCCCACCAGATGCGCGACAAGGCGCTGGCCCCGCCCGGCATGGCCGTGGGCGTCGGGGTGGACATGATCGCGCCGGCGCCGGTCAGCCGGCTGGACGAGCGGCCCATGGGGCTGGAGGACGTTCCCCACCGGGTGCTGACCTATGCCCAGCTGGTGGCGCTTTCGCCGGGCAAGGACCGGCGGGCGCCGTCTCGCAGCCTGGAGATTCACCTGACCGGAAACATGGAGCGGTTCATGTGGGGCTTCGACGGGCGCAAGTTCAGCGAGATCGTGGAGCCCATCGCGTTTTCCCGCGACGAGCGGGTGCGGGTGACCCTGGTGAACGACACCATGATGGCCCATCCCATCCACCTGCACGGCCACTTCTTCGAACTGGTGAACGGCGCGCCCGACGGCCATCAGCCGCTGAAGCACACGGTCAATGTGGCACCGGGGTCGAAGGTGACCTTCGACCTGACGGCCGACGCCCCCGGCGACTGGGCCTTCCACTGCCACATGCTGATGCACATGCATGCGGGCATGTTCAATGTGGTCACGGTCCGCCCCCTGGATGGAGGCGCAGCATGAGGCGCCTGACCCTCCTGTTGGCGCCGGCCCTGCTGGTCGCCGGTCCTGCCTGGGCGCAGGACGCCCACGATCCCCACGCCCATCACCGGGCCGAGCCGGCGGCGGCCAGCCCCGCGGCAGAGGTCGATCCCCATGCCGGCCACGACATGGGCCACGACATGGGCGCGCCACCTTCGTCCGATCCCCATGCGGGGCATGGCGCCGGTCCGGCCGCCGCCAGCCGACCGCCCGCCGCCGCGGCGGGAACGGGACCCTCCCACGCGGCCGATCTCTTCTTCGACCCGGCCGAAATGGCCCGGGCGCGGGACCAGCTTCGGGCCGAGAATGGCGACGTGCGAACCACGGCCCTGATCGTCGATCGCCTGGAAGCCGGCTTCGGCGAGGGCGAGGCGACCTGGCTATGGGACGTGCAGGGCTGGACCGGCGGGGACATCAATCGCGCCTGGTTCAAGACCGAGGGCGAGGGCGATGTCGACGGCGGCCTGGACGAGGCCGAGGTCCAGCTCCTGTATGGCCGCGCCGTCACGCCGTTCTGGGACGTCCAGCTCGGCGTGCGCCACGACATGGTCCGCGGGGGAGACGATCTGAGCCACCTGGCCTTCGGCCTCCAGGGCCTCGCGCCGCACTGGTGGGAGATCGATGCGGCGGCCTTCCTTTCGCAGGACGGCGATCTGACCGCGCGGGTCGAAGCCGAGTACGACCAGCGGATCACCCAGCGCTGGATTCTGCAGCCGCGCCTGGAGCTGGAGGCTTCGGCCAGCGACGTTCCGGCCCGGGAGCTGGCGGCCGGGTTCAGCCACGCGGCGGCCGGCCTGCGCCTGCGCTACGAATTCGCGCCGGAATTCGCCCCCTATGTCGGGGTTGAATGGCATGGCGCAGTCGGCGGGACTGCCGACCTGATCGAGGCCGCCGGCGGCGAGGTCGACGATGTCCGCCTGGTGATCGGTCTCAAGGCCTGGATGTAACGGGGCGAGGTCGGAACGAGGGTTTGCGAACCCGCGCGGCGGCGTCTAAGAGGCTCCTGATGTTCGCCCTGGCCGCCCACGCCTGCTCTTCCTACGGTCCCATCCGGGGTCGAGGAATGGCGCGCGCCTAGAGCTTAAGAGCGCATCTTCCCTCAAGACCCCCGCCGCCTGGCCGGGGTCGAGAGGTCTCCGCCAGGGGCCATTCCTGGAGCCGAGACCATGCCACCGCCCGCCGAACTGCGGCTGCCCATCGAGACCGAACGCCTGCGCCTGCGCGACTTCCGCCTGGAGGACGCCCCCGCCGTCCACGCCTATGGCTCCGATCCCGAGGTCACCCGCTACATGCCCTGGGGGCCGAACACGCCGGAGGAGACGGCGGCCTTCATCGCGCGGGTTCTCGAGCAGCAGGCGACCTGGCCGAGGCTCGATCTCGGTCTGGCCATCGAGCACAAGGCCCTGGGCGTGGTGGTCGGCTCTATCGCCCTGCACCTGCGCGACATTCCGCATCGCACCCTGGAGATGGGCTACTGCCTTCGCCGGGACCTGTGGGGGCAGGGCGTCGTCACCGAGGCCGGGCGGGCGCTGCTGCGTCTCGGCTTCGAAGAGCTTGGCCTGCACCGCATCACCGCCACCTGCGATGTGCGCAACACTGGCTCCTACCGCGTGATGGAGAAGCTCGGGATGCGGCGGGAGGGCGAGATGCGCAAGGACCGGCAGATCCGGGGCGCGTGGCGCGACACCTATCTCTACGCCATCCTCGCCGAATCCTGGTCGCCGTCGCCGCCCTGACCCGGCCGTTCGACGCCCGTGCGGGCCTGGCTGATTCGATTCGCCAGGGCGGCTTGCCACGGCCCGGCCACGCGCGGAGCCGCCGGGCCGGGCGAGCCTGCGGCGCCGCGGTCGATCAATAGAACGTGCGGTACTGTCAAAAACGGTGTTTTCGCGGCGACTCTGTGGCCGCGCGCCGTTGGCCGCCTTCCGGAAATCCCCGACCCGGCGCCCCGCAGGGTTGGGGGCTTCTGTGGCGGAAATGTCATTCTCGAAGGTGAAGTATGCCCGTCACCCCTTGGCTGGTAAGGGGTTGCGGATCAAAACTTGCGCACTAGTCAAATAGTCTGGTTATGTCTCGGCGTTGAAAAAATTCTGGCGCTTTCGCCAAAGCCGTCAGATGATCATTTTTGCTCAAGGGTCAAAATCCCCACGTCAGAAGGGGATCGGCGCCAAGAGGGGGAAGGAAACCAATGTTGAAACGTACATATTTCTGCGGCGGCTCGGTCATGGCTGTCGCCCTGGCCATGGGGGCCGCCGGCTCGGCGGCCGCTCAGGCGCCGTCGGCGACGGTGGTCGAGGAAGTCGTCGTCACCGGCTCGTTCATCGCCGGCACGCCGGAGGACGCCGCCCTGCCGGTGGACGTCCTCGGATCGGCCGAACTGGAACGCCAGGGCTCGCCCAGCGTCGTCCAGCTGGTCAAGACCATCAGCGCCTCCCAGTCGGCCCTGGGGGAAAGCAACCGCTATAACGGCGGCGCCGGCACGGCGACCATCAACCTGCGCGGCCTCGGCGCCTCGCGCACCCTGGTGCTGATGAACGGCCGTCGTCTGGCCGATTCCACCCAGGCCGCCTTCCAGGGCGGCG
>CAZERE010000071.1:3537-13314 GCA_964515365.1 uncultured Phenylobacterium sp.
GGACGGACCTGGGCTTTGCCCCGACCGCGGCCGTGGGCCGGGTCGACATCCTGGAGGACGGCGCGGCCGCCACCTACGGCTCCGACGCCGTCAGCGGCGTGGTCAACTTCATCACCCGCAAGGACCTCGACGGTTTCGAAGTCGATGCGGACTACACCTTCATCGACGGGTCCGACGGCGACTACACGCTGGACCTGGCCTGGGGCAGCCTGTTCGACCGCGGCAATGTGCTGCTCACCGCCGGCTACCGCCATCGCTCGCGCCTCGACATCAACGAGCGTGACTGGGCCCGCACCCCGATGGATGCGGTCTATTACGGCGGCTGGTCGGGGTCCTCCAACCCGGGCTATTACGCCACGCCGGGCGGCACGACCTTCTTCCGGGACAATGGTTGTAACGAGTTGGGCGGCCAGCTGACCGCCGGCGTCGTGCCGACCGACAACACCGCCACGGGCAGCGTCTGCCGCTTCCAGTTCTCGAACTTCAACGACCTGGTGAACGAGGAAGACCACTACCAGCTCTATGGCGAGCTGAACTTCGACGTCACCGACAACATCACCTTCCATGGCGAAGTGGCCTGGAAGCGCAGCGACGTGCCGGATCAGCGCCTGTCCCCGGCCAACCTGACCACCCAGTTCCCGACGCCGACCTCGGCGGGCGGCACCTCGGGCTCGACGGCGACTCCGGGCTTCAACGGCCAGGTGCCCTTCTTCGTGCCGGCCACCCATCCGGGCCTGGTGGATCTTCGCACCAACTGCGCCGCCCCGCTGACCCCCGCCCAGTGCGCCATCATGGCCGGCGGCGTGACCATGAATAAGTCGTTCTGGCGCGCCATCGCCCACGCCGGCCATCCGACCAATCCCGACGGCGCCGACCATCAGGACATCCAGAACACCTCGTTCCGGGTTTCCGGCGGCTTCAAGGGTGAGTTCGACAACGGCATCGGCTGGGACGCGGCGCTCACCTACATGGAGACCGAGTCCACCATCGTCACCAACGACCTGCTGGTGAACCGCATCCAGCACGCCCTGAACGGCCTGGGCGGCGAGGGTTGTAATCCGGCCACCGGCACGCCCGGCGTCGGCGCCTGCCGCTACTTCAATCCGTTCACCAACAGTGTCGCGGTCAGCGCGGTCAATGGCGCCAACAATCCCTATTATCGTGGGGACGCCAATCCGCTGGTCATCAACGACCCGGCCCTGGTGGAATGGCTGTACGGCACCTACACCAATGTCGGCACCAACAACATCATGGTCGCCGACCTGGTCTTCAACGGCGAAACCGGCATCGAGTTGGCCGGCGGCAATATCGCCTGGGCGGCTGGCGGCCAGTATCGCTACAGCCGGTCGCGGGACGACTGGGAGAACCTCGGCGACGTCCGGGCGACCCCTTGCGTCGACTCCATCGATGACGGCCTGCCGATCTGTTCGGATCCGGTCGGCCCGTTCGTCTTCTTCGGCGCCCAGGAAGACTATGATGTCGACCGGGACGTGGAAGCCCTCTTCGCCGAGGTGCGTCTGCCCTTCACCGACAACTTCGAAGTGAACGCCGCGATCCGGCACGAGGAATTCGGCGGTCAGGTGGGCTCCACCACCAACCCGAAGGTTTCCGCGCGCCTCCAGGCCACCGACTGGCTGGCCTTCCGGGCCTCGGCCGGCACCACCTTCCGCGCGCCTGGCCAGACCCAGATCTCGCCCGGCAGCAGCAAGGGCGTGTCCAACATCGGCGGCAGCTATCGGGCCGTCGTGACCAACAACAATCCGGGCCTGCAACCGGAGACCGCCAAGACCTACAACTTCGGGGTCCTGCTCGACACCGGCGCCTTCCGGGCCTCGGTGGACTACTTCAAGTTCGACTTCGAGGACGAACTGGTCCTGGAGCCGACCCAGGCCATCTACGACTCCCTGAACTGCTCCAATCCGGCCATCGTCGCCCGCTTCATCTTCGACGGAGCCTGCTCGCCGGCCAATGTGATCAATGTCAGCCGCTTCATCGTCAACGGTCCCTCGACCAAGACGTCGGGCCTCGACTTCAAGGCCCAGTACGACTTCGACGACTTCTTCGGCACCGACATGGTCGACGCCCGCGTCTCGATGGGCCTCGATGGCACCTATCTGCTGAGCTACGACCGCAGCGACTTCACCCTCTTCGGGGCTGATGACGTCGTGATCCAGGCGGCGCAGGATCGGGTGGGCCGTCACGAGCTGACCGGGGAGTTCTATTCCTACCCCCGTCTGCGGGCGACCGGCTTCATCAACGTCAATGGCGGCCTCTGGAACGTCCGCTATCAGGTCCAGTATCGTGAAGGCACTGAGATCATCGGCAATGAATGCCCGGCCAGCGGCGCCAGCGCCGCCTGCCGCTACGATCGCGCCTCGGCGACCTTCGTCAATGTGGGCAAGAGCGACGACTTCTGGCAGCACGACCTGACGGGCCAGTACGAACTGCCCTGGAACACCACCATCAGCGCCGGCATCCAGAACATCTTCGATACCGACCCGCCGTTCGTGCAGTCGATGTACAACTACGACTACACCAACGGGAACCCGCTGGGCCGGACCTTCAAGATCGGCGTCAAGCAGCGCTTCTAGGCGTTGCGGACAAAGGCCGGGCGGCGGTGACGCCGCCCGGTTCGCACCTCATCGGCGTCGCCTTCGGGCGGCGCCGATTTTCTTTGGGCTTGAGCGCGTTCCGACAAGGGCCGACCGGCTATCGGCGAAGCGCGCTCAAGCCTTGGAGTCTTGGGCTAAGGACGGTCGCCCGGGGGGAGGGCCGCGGCCTCGACGTCCGTGAGCTTGCGCACCGATCGTACCATGCAGCTTTGCTGTCCGAACGGACCCGGGGCGACGATGGTGGCGTCCATGCCCCGGCAGACGGTGGACCCGCTGCGCGACACCACCGCCAGGCTCTGGGCCCAGTCCATGTCGGGGCAGGGGGAGAACATCTGCATCTGATAGACGTCATTGACGCCCACCCGAAGATAGAGGGTCTCATCATCGGGCGCGCTGAACCCGTTGACGTTCCGGGTGAAGAAGCACTCCCGCCCCTCGGTGGCGGTCTCCGAGGCGGCGAGTTCGCCGGAGCCGGCCACGGGGGCGCAGGCGGCGGCGGTCATGGCGGCGAGGGCGAGGGCGAAGACAGGCGTACGCATGGAGCCTCCTCTCAAGCCGGCTCATCGGCCGGCGTTCGTTCAACCCGATAACGGCTAGTCCCGGATCATGGTTTCAATCGGGCGCCGCGCCGCCCCGCCGCAGGGCCCGACGGCGGAAGCGGTCGGGGTCGATCAGTTCGGCCATCTCGCCGGGCAGGGGCGAGGGCGCGCCGAGCATCTGAGCGGCCACATGCTCGGCCAGCAGGGGCGCCAGGCAGGAGCCCCGGGGGCCGAGGCCCGACAGGACGAACAGGCCCCTCCCGCCGCCAGGGGCGGGTCCGGCCAGGGGCAGGCGATCAGGCGTCGCCGCCCGTACCGAGGCCCGCCCCGAAAGCGCGATGGCGCCGGCCTGGGCGGCGAGATGGGGCAGGGCCTGGGCCAGGGTCTCCAGGTTCCGTTCGTGGTCGGAGGGCCGAACCTCGACACCCTCGTCGTCGCGGTCGTGGGTGGCTCCAAACACCAGGCCATCGGGGGACGGGGCGGCATAGCCCCCCCAGGCCGTGGCCCGCACATTCAGGCTGGCCGCGATGGAGATCTGCCCCCGGATGGCCTGCAGGGGCGCTTGCGGCAGGAGCCTGGCGGCGCCTGCGCCAGCGCAGACGACCACCGCATCGCCGCTCCAGAGCTCTTGCCCCTCCGGCCCCAGCACGGCCCAGCCGTCGCCCAGGGGCGTCAGGGCCGAGACCGCGTCCAGGCTCACCTGGCCGAGCCAGGCGGACAGGATGGCGGCGGGCCTGACCACCAGGGCGGCGTGCTGGGCGAGGCCAGCGCCCCCTGCCGTCTCCCCCGTCCACAGACCTGCGGCCTGATCGTCGACGACCTCCAAGGCTGAGGGTTCGAACAGGTCCGAAGCCGCGATTCGCGCGAAGCGATCCGCGTCCTTGGGCTGGCGGGCCAGTTGCAGCACGCCGCGGTCGAGCACCGCGCCGGGGATCGCCTCATAGAGCCGGTGCGCGCGCCCCAGCGCCTGGGCGAAAAGGCCGGCCAGGGGGCCGAGGCCGGCGTCGAGGCGCGGGGTCACCAGGGCGGCGGGATTGCCCGACGCCCCATGGCCCGGGCCGCCGGCGTCGAACACCTGAACCTCAGCCCCGCCCTGCCGCAGGGCGCGCGCCATCGCCGCGCCCGCCACGCCCGCGCCGATCACCGCCACCCGGGGCGGGGATGAAGACGGAGCGGCGGCGTCGGTCTTCCAGGCCTCGAGGCGTTCGCGCTTGCGGCCGTGTCCCGGTCGCTTGGCCACCTCGAAGCCCTGCGCCTGCAGGCCCCGCCGGACGGCGCCGGCCACGGTGAAGGTGGCCAGGCGGCCCCCCGGCGCCGTGCGCGCCGCCACCTGTTCGTACACCTCGTCCCGCCACATCTGCGGATTGAGCGCCGGCGAGAAGCCATCCAGGAACCAGGCGTCGGCCGGGCCCGCCCAGGATTGCAGAGCCGCGGCGACCTCCATCACCGCCACGTCGAGGGTGGCGTTCAGTTCGGGCAGATCCACCCGATGGAACCCCCGCGCCTGGCCGGGCCAGCGGGCGGTCAGCAGGGCGGCCAGATCCGCCACCTCGGGCCAGGCGGCCAGGACCCCGGCCGCCGCCTCGGCGCTCAGGGGGTGAGCCTCTATGGTGAAGATGTGCAGGCGCCCGCCCGGCGGGCGCGTGGCGCGCCACAGGTCAAGCAGGGCCAGGATGTTGAGGCCGGTCCCGAAACCGAGCTCGCCGACGGTGAAATGCCGTCGCCCCGCCCAGCGTTCGGGCAGGCCGCATCCCTGCAGGAAGACCGCCCGCGATTCGGCTAGGCCGTCTTCGGTGGAGAAATAGACATCGCCATAGAGGCGCGAGCGCGGCTGGCCGTCGGCGTCGAGAATCAGCGGCGATTCGTTCGAACCGGAATCAGGCGGGGCGGCGGGCGGGAGCATCGCTCCATTGGCGGTCAGAGGGCGATCGCTTCAAGACCTATCGCGCGCCCATAGCAAAAGGACCGCCCCGGAGGACGGCCCTTCATCGAAAACGCCGAGGCGTTCGCGAATGGCTTAGTGAGCCGGAGCTTCCACGGCGGCGTCAGCAGCCGGGGCTTCTTCCGCGGCCGGCGCCATGGCGTCGGTGGCGGCTTCGCCAGCGGCGTCAGCAGCGGCGTCAGCGGTCGCGGCGGCGTCAACGGCCGTGTCGGCGGCGGCTTCGGCGGTCGCGGCTTCGGTGGTGGCTTCCGCGGCGGCTTCGTCGGCGGTTTCAGCGGGCTGGCCGCAGGCGGCGACGGAGAGAGCGGCGACGGCGGCGCCGGCGACGAGCAGCTTGCGAAGAATCTCGGAGGTCATGTCCCTGGTCCCCTGGAATGGAGTTAATTGCGCCTGGCGCGACTGTCGCCACAGACCCGGGGGCCGGAAGCTTCAGCATCGCTGCGCAGTGCAGGAATATGCCGGTGTTTGGTCCGGGGGCAAGGGGGTAAATCACGCGGCTGTGATCACTTTTTTCGCTGAGGCCGCGCCAACCCCCGATTTCACCATGAAAGCCGGGCGGATCAGGCCTCGGCCGGGATGGCCGACAGGGCCTCTTCCAGCTCCAGGAAGCTCGGCTGGGCGCCGCTGGGCACATGGCCGCGGCCGATCTCCACCGAGATCTGGGCGGCGTTGCCGTGCAGGTGCGCCACCAGGACGGCCTGGATGATTCTATAGAACGAGGCCTCCTCCTCGACCACGCCGGTCAGACGCGACGATAGCGGCCCCACCAGGCCATAGGCCAGGAACACGCCGAGGAAGGTGCCGACCAGGGCGCCGCCGATCATGCCGCCGAGCACTTCCGGCGGTTCTGAGATCGAGCCCATGGTCTTCACCACGCCCAGCACGGCGGCGACAATGCCCAGGGCGGGCAGGGCGTCGGCGGTGTTCTGCAGGGCGTGGGCGGGCGCCAGGGCCTCGTGGTGGTGCTTTTCGAGCTGCTTTTCCATGGCGTCTTCGACCTGGTGGGGATCTTCCAGGTTCATGGTCATCATCCGCAGGGTGTCGCAGATGAAGTCCACGGCGAAGTGGTCCTTGGTGATCTTGGGATAGCGGGAGAAGATCGTGCTCTCGCCCGGGTTCTCGATGTGGCTTTCCAGGGCGATGACGCCCTTGGACTTCATGGTCTTGGTCAGCAGGAACAGCAGGGACAAGAGGTCGCGATAGTCCGAGGCCTTCCACTTGGGACCGGCGAAGGCCTTGGCCAGGCCGCCGCCGACGCCCTTCAGCACCGTCATGGAGTGGCTGATCAGGAAGGCGGCCACGGCCGCGCCGCCGATCGCCATCATCTCGTGGGGCAGGGCGTGGAGGATGATCCCCATATTGCCGCCGGCCATGATGTAGCTGCCGAACACCATGGCGAACAGCAGAACGATCCCGATGATCTGAAACATGACGACGTTTGGCCCCCGGCTAATCCTGCCGGAGCATCGGGGTTAATGCTTAATGGCCGGTGTGCGGTAATCGCAATTGCCTGCGGTGCCGCGCCGCATTAACAGCGGTCACATGTCCGGATCCCCCGCTCTACCCGTGGTGCTTCCCAAACGATCGTTCGCGATCATTTTTGGGGTCTCGCTGGCCACGGCCATGGGCAATACGGGGCTGATCTCGGTGCTGCCGGCTATTGGCCGCTCGATCGGCATTCCCGACCCGCTGGTGGCGGCGGTCTTCTCGCTTTCGGCGCTCCTGTGGGCGTTTTCCTCGCCCTTCTGGGCCAAGGCTTCGGACCGCTATGGCCGCAAGCCGCTGATGCTGGTCGGCCTGACCGGCTTCATGGTGTCGATGGTCTGCTGCGGTCTGGTGGTGAACGCCGGCCTGCGCCACTGGGCGGCGCCCATGGTGATCTTCGTCTTCTTCCTGTTCGCCCGGGCCTTGTTCGGCCTGTTCGGCGCGGCCTCGAACCCGGCGACCCAGGCCTATGTGGCCGAGCATACCGCGCCGGAGAAGCGCACCCAGTCCATGTCCAGCCTGGCCGGCGCCTTCGGCCTGGGCACCGTCATCGGCCCGTTCTTGGCGCCGCTGCTGATCCTGCCGTTCCTGGGCCTGTCGGGGCCGCTGTTCGGCTTCGCCATGATCGCGGCGGTGATGCTGTTCATCGTCTATCGCTACCTGCCCGAGAGCCCCTTCGCCGGTGAGACCCGGGCGCGCACCGACGCCGAGGCCGAGGTCCGCAAGGCCAATCCCGGGGTCAAGGAAACGCCCATGTGGCGCGATCCGCGGGTCACGCCGTTCCTGGTCTATGGCTTCCTGGTCGCCGCCTGCCAGACGGCCCAGGGCCAGACCCTGGGCTTCCTGATCATCGACAAGCTGGCCCTGTCGCCGGCCGCGGCCCAGGGCTTCATCGCCATCGCCATGATGTTCGGCGCCATGGCCGGCCTGCTCGCCCAGTGGGGCATCATCCGCATGTTCGAGATGACCCCGCGCCAGCTGCTGCGCTGGGGCGTGGCCGTGGCGGCGGTGGGCAATGTGATCGTGGCGCTGTCGCCCAACTACTGGGCGGTGGTCATGGGCTACGCCATTGCGAGCCTCGGCTTCGGCTTTGCCCGCCCCGGCTTCACGGCGGGGTCGTCCCTGGCGGTGAACATGGGCGAACAGGCCCGGGTGGCCGGCGCCATCGCCGCGGTCAACGGGGTCAATGTGGTGCTGGCGCCGTTCTTCGTCTGGCTCTACCAGCTGATCGCCTGGGCGCCGTTCGCGCTGAACGCCGCCATCATGGTGGGGCTGCTCTACTACGCCTTCCGCAATCCCCAGCTGCGCAACGCCGACCCGCAGCCGGCCACCCGGGCCGACGCGGCCATGGCGACCCTGGAGCGTCGGGACGAGTCCGGGCAGTAGGGGCCTGGCGTCGGGCGAGGCTTAGTTCGGGGCGCCGGTCTCCGAGCGGAGGCGGCGGACCATTTCCAAGGACAGATAGCCGTCGGCCACCAGGCCGCGGGCCTGCTGATAGGCCCGCAGGGCCTTGCGGGTGTTGACGCCGACAATGCCGTCCGGCGCGCCGGCGTCGAAGCCAAGCTGGTTGAGGGCGGTCTGGGCCGCCGTACGGTCGGCCAGCGCCAGCGGCGTCTCCTGCGGCCAGTCGCGGACCAGCCGGCCTTCGCCGCCCAGGCGCTGGGCCAGCAGCCCGACGCCCAGGGCATAGGCCGTCGAATTGTTGTAGCGGCGGATCATGAAGTGGTTGTGGAAGGCCAGGAACATCGGACCCGCTGCGCCCGAGGGGGCGATCAGCTCGGCCGGGGCGTTCTGATCGGCGGGCGAGATGGGGCGACCATCGGCGGGGACGACGCCGCGCTGCGCCCACCAGGCCGGGATCTCCCGCGGGCCTTCGGTCAGGCCATAGTCGAAGCCGGCCGGCGCAGTGACCTCCCGATGCCAGCTTTCCCCACGCCGCCAGCCGGCCTTGGACAGCAGGTTGGCGGCCGAGGCCAGGGCGTCGGCCGAGGAGCCCCAGAGGTCGCGGCGGCCGTCGCCGTCCCCGTCGATGGCGGTGGCCAGGAAGGTGGTGGGGATGAACTGGGTCTGGCCCATGGCGCCGGCCCAGGAGCCGACCAGGCGCGAACGGGGAAACTCGCCCGAGCCGATGATCTTCAGCGCGGCCATCAGCTGGTCCTCGGCGAATTCCCGCCGCCGGCCGTCTGCAGCCAGGGTGGCCATGGCGCGGACCACGTCGAAATCGCCCAGGATGGCGCCGAAGCCGGACTCCAGGCCCCAGATGGCCACGAGAATATTGCGCGGCACGCCGTGACGGGCCTCGATCTCGGCCAGGACCGGCAGGGCGTCGCGGCGCCGGGCGCCGATGGCGATCCGATCGTCGGTGACCACGCCGCGGATATAGTCGCTGACCGGGCGCGAAAACTCCGGCTGCCGGGAATCCAGCGCCGAGATCTTGTCGTTGGGCGTCAGGCCGCGGAGCTCCCGGTCCAGCAGGTCCGACGGCAGGCCGGCCTTGACCGCCTTGACGTAGAATTCCCTCAGCCAGGCGTCGAAGGTCGGGCTGCCGGAGGGCGGCAGATCCACCGTGGGCTCAGGCCGGTAGGGCGTCGGCGCGCCGGGACCCAGGGCCAGTTGCGGTCCGAGGTTGGCGGCGGGGTCAGCGCAGCCGGCGACAAGCAGCACGAGAAAGGAGCGTCGATCCATGGCCAATCCTAGGTCTCCTTGGCCCACGCCTCAATCACGCGATCGCGTGATAGGGCGGATATGGAGAGCCCCGGACCTTTGCAGGCCCGGGGCTTCAGGACGCTAGGGCGAGATTGGTGGGGGGGATCACAACCTCGCCTGCGGAATAGAAAAGCCCAAACGGCCGGCCGGTTCCGCGCGACGGGCGAATTCGTATTGGCGGGGGTGAGAATAAATCGCAAAAAGCTTGTGGCCGCGAAGGGGGCTTGCTAGTGCGAGCCAGTCGCAAGTTCTTGGGGTAGGCGGTTTGATGTCCGGTTTCCAACGCGGCGGTCCGTTCAGCGCCGCCTCCGCGGCTTGTGCGATCGATCAGGACTCCCGGCGGCTGTGGGTCTCGGTGAATGTCGACCTCTGAACGGCTCGGCGATCTTGCTGCGGGGTCTGACGCCGCCGCCGAGGCCCGTGCGCGGGCCAAGCGCCAGGCGCAACGGCGGGCGGGCTTCCTGCGCCAGATCCTGCGCTGGCACTGGATCAG
>CAZERE010000071.1:13324-16283 GCA_964515365.1 uncultured Phenylobacterium sp.
GACGGTCTCAAGAGGGGCGTTCCCGCACATGACCGCATCTGGGGCGATCACGGATGAGGCCGCCGCGCGGGCGGCGGCGAAGCGCCGGGCCCAGAAGCGCGCCGCCTTCCTCCGCCAAGTCCTGCGCTGGCACTGGATCAGCGCGGCCATCTGCCTGATCGGCATGCTGCTGTTCGCCATCACTGGCATCACCCTGAATCATGCGGGCTCCATCCCAGCTACGCCGCGGGTGACCGAGCGCACGGCCGAACTGCCCGCCGACCTGCTGACTCTGGCCCAGGGCGCCGAGGCGGAGGAAGCGCCTCTGCCCGAGCCCGTGCGCGCCTGGATCGGCCAGGAACTCAAGGTGAGCCTACCCGCCGACGCTGCGCCGGAATGGTCGCCGGGCGAGGCCTATCTCGCCCTGCCGCGCCCCGGCGGCGACGCCTGGCTGAGCCTCGACACGGAGGTGGGCGAGGTCATCTATGAGCGCACCGACCGCGGCGTGGTCGCCTACCTCAACGACCTGCACAAGGGCCGCAACACCGGCGTGGCCTGGATGTGGTTTCTCGACATCTTCGCCATCGGCTGCGTGGTCTTCTGCGTCACCGGCCTGATCCTGCTGCAACTGCATTCTCACGCCCGCCGCTCCACCTGGCCCCTGGTGGGAGCCGGCCTGATCATTCCCCTGCTGCTCGCTCTGCTCTTCATTCACTGAACGGATATTCGCCCATGCGCCGACTTGCTTCCGCCGCCGTTCTGACCGGCCTGATGGCCTCCCCGGCCGCCGCCGCCGAGCTGAACCTCAGTGTGGAAATCCCCCGCATGTCGGTGGCCGAGTACCACAACCCCTATGTGGCCATCTGGGTGGAGAAGCCCGACCAGACGGCGGTGAAGACGCTGGCGGTCTGGTACGACATCAAGCTCAGGAACCAGGAAGGCGAGACCTGGCTGAAGGACATGCGCCAGTGGTGGCGCCGGGCCGGCCGGGCCATGACCCTGCCGGCCGACGGCGTCAGCGGCGCCACCAAGGCGCCGGGCCGCCATCAGGTGAATTTCGTCGGCGGCAAGGCGCCGCTCGGGACCCTTCCGGCCGGCCAGTACAATCTGGTGGTGGAGGCCGCCCGCGAGGTCGGCGGCCGCGAAATGGTCCGCATCCCGTTCCAGTGGCCGCCCAAGGCCGCCGCCAGCGGCCAGGCCAGGGGCTCCACCGAACTCGGCGCCGTGGCCCTGACCCTGAAGCCCTGAATCCATCTGAGACCCGGAGAGACGCGCCATGAAGACCCTGCTTCGCCCCCTCTGCGCCGCTGCAGCGCTCACCGCCATGCTGGCCGCCCCCATGGCCGCCCAGGCCCACCGGCAGTGGATGCTGCCCTCCATGACCGTGCTGTCGGGCAATGACCCTTGGGTCACCGTCGATGCGGCGGTGTCCAACGATCTGTTCGTCTTCGAGCACGTGCCCATGCGCCTGGACGGCCTGGTCATCACCGGCCCCGACGGCGCGGCCGTGGCCCACCAGAACGCGGCCACCGGCAAGTACCGCTCGACCTTCGATGTCCAGCTTTCCAAGCCCGGCACCTATCGCATCGCCAGCGTCGGCGACGGCGTCATGGCCTCCTACAAGCTGGCCGGCGAGCAGAAGCGCTGGCGCGGGGCGGCCGCCGACCTGCCCACCGCCATCCCGGCCGAGGCCACCGACGTCCGGATCGTCCACTCCCAGCGCCGCATCGAAACCTTCGCCACGGCGGGCGAGCCCACCACCGAGGCCCTGGCGCCCACCGGCAAGGGCCTGGAGCTGGCGGCCGTCACCCATCCCAACGACCTGTTCGCCGGCGAGACGGCGCAATTCCGCCTGCTGCTCGACGGCCAGCCGGCCGCGGGCGTCGAGGTCACCGTGATCCGCGGCGCCGGCCGTTATCGCGACGAGCCCGGCGAGATGAAGCTCACCACCGCCGCCGACGGCCTGCTGGAGATCAGCTGGGCGGAGCCGGGCATGTACTGGATGGAGGCCGAGGTGCGTGGCGGCAAGAGCCCCATCGCGGGCGCCGAACGCATGGCGGTCTATGTGGGCACCCTGGAAGTCCTGCCGGAATAGGTCGGTTGGCGTCCCAGGCCCCCTCATCCGCACCCGCCGCCCCCGAACACCGGGTCGCCGTGCCCCTGACCCTGCCTGAGGGCCTGGCGCCCCAGGCCGGCGGGCTGGAGGTGGAGGCCTCCGGCGCCGCCATGGGCGTGACCTGGACGCTCAAGGCGATCACCCTGCCGGGCCTGGGCGCCCAGGTCCTGGCCCGCACGGTGCAGGATCGGCTGAACGCCGTGGTGGCGCAGATGAGCACCTGGGAGCCGGCCTCCCACATCAGCGCCTTCAACCGCGCCCCGGCCGGCGCCTGGCAGGACCTGCCCGCCGGCTTCGCCCAGGTGATGGCCTGCGCCCTGGACGTGGCGGCCCTGGGCCAGGGGGCGTTCGATCCCACTGTCGGCCGCCTGACCGACCTCTGGGGGTTCGGACCGCCGGGTCCTGTGGCGACGCCGCCGACGCCGCAGATGGTCGCCGAGGCCCTCGGCCAGGCCGGCTGGAACAGGCTGGATTTCGATCCGGTCGGTGGGCGGCTGCGCCAGCCCGGCGGACTGGGCCTTGATCTCTCCGGCATCGCCAAGGGGTTCGGGGTTGATGAGGCCGCCCGCGCCCTCCTGCGCCTTGGGGTGCGCGACTTCCTTCTGGAGGTCGGGGGCGAGCTGCGCGGCGAGGGGCTGAAGCCGGACGGCCAGCCCTGGTGGGTGGCCCTGGAGCGGCTGGAGGGCGAGATCGAAAGCCAGACGCCGATCCTGCTGGCCCTGTGCGGCCTGTCGGTGGCCACCTCCGGCGACTACCGTCGCTACATGATCCATGAGGGCCGACGCCTCGCCCATACGCTCGATCCCCGCACCGGCCGCCCCAGCGAGAGCGGGGTGGCCTGCGTCAGCGTGCTGCACGCCGAGG
>CAZERE010000072.1:0-16234 GCA_964515365.1 uncultured Phenylobacterium sp.
GTCATCGACGCGGTCCTTGCGCTCCTTCACCTCGACTTCGGTCATGCCGCCGACGCGGATGACGGCAACACCGCCGGCCAGCTTGGCCAGACGTTCCTGCAGCTTTTCCTTGTCGTAGTCCGAGGTGGTGTCCTCGATCTGGCGCTTGATCTGGCTGATGCGGCCTTCAATGCCGTCCTTCTCGCCCGAACCGTCGACGATCGTGGTGTCGTCCTTGGTGATCGTGACCTTCTTGGCCTTGCCGAGCATGTCGAGGGAGACGTTCTCGAGCTTGATGCCCAGGTCTTCGCTGATCAGCTGGCCGCCGGTCAGGATGGCGATGTCTTCCAGCATGGCCTTGCGGCGATCGCCGAAGCCCGGGGCCTTGACGGCGGCGACGCGGAGGCCGCCCCGCAGCTTGTTGACCACCAGGGTGGCCAGGGCCTCGCCTTCGATGTCCTCGGCGATGATCAGCAGGGGACGACCCGACTGGACCACGGCTTCGAGCACCGGCAGCAGGGGCTGCAGGGTCGAGAGCTTCTTTTCGTAGAGCAGGATGAGCGGCTCTTCGAGATCGGCCTCCATCTTGTCGGCGTTGGTGATGAAGTAGGGCGACAGGTAACCGCGGTCGAACTGCATGCCTTCGACGACGTCGAGTTCGGTCTCGGCGGTCTTGGCTTCTTCAACCGTGATGACGCCTTCGTTGCCGACCTTGTCCATGGCCCGGGCGATCATCTCGCCGACCTCGGTGTCGCCGTTGGCCGAGATCGTGCCGACCTGGGCGATCTCGGAATTGGCCGAGACCTTCTTGGCGTTGGACTTGATCTCTTCGATGACCTTGGTGACGGCCTTGTCGATGCCGCGCTTCAGATCCATCGGGTTCATGCCGGCGGCCACCGACTTCAGGCCTTCGACCACGATGGCCTGGGCCAGAACGGTCGCCGTCGTGGTGCCGTCGCCGGCCTTGTCGTTGGTCTTGGAGGCGACTTCGCGGATCAGCTGGGCGCCGAGGTTTTCGAAGCGGTCAGCCAGTTCGATTTCCTTGGCCACCGACACGCCGTCCTTGGTCGAGCGCGGGGCGCCGAAGGACTTCTCGATGACCACGTTGCGGCCCTTGGGGCCCAGGGTCACCTTCACGGCGTTGGCGAGGGTGTTGACGCCGCGGAGCATGCGGTCGCGGGCGTCAGCGGAGAAATAGACGTCTTTCGCAGCCATTTCTTCTTCTTTCCTTGGAGGCGAAGGGCAGCGTCGGGATCATCCCGGATCGCGCGCCTTGGCCGTATGTCTTCACCCGCCTGGCGGCGGGCCGGGTCGGCGAGGGGCCGGGGTCTTAGTCGAGGACGCCCAGGACGTCGCTTTCCTTCATGATCAGCAGGTCTTCACCTTCGAGCTTGATCTCGGTGCCGGACCACTTGCCGAACAGGATGCGATCGCCGGTCTTGACGTCCAGGGGCTGGACCTTGCCGCTCTCGTGACGGGCGCCGGGCCCCACGGCGAGGATCTCGCCTTCCTGCGGCTTCTCTTTTGCGGTGTCGGGGATGATGATCCCGCCCTTGGTCTTTTGTTCTTCCTCGACACGCCGGACGAGGACGCGGTCTCCCAAAGGACGAAACGCCATGTTGGTCTTGCTCCATTCGGAACTATTGCGAATTGCGATGAGGCTAGCCCCCGCGGTCGGCGCACATTAGCAGCCGCCGACCCTGAGTGCTAACGCGGCCTGGAATTAGGTAGGACGGGCCGGAGAGTCAAGCTGAGCCATGCAGGTTGGGCGGGCGTTCAGCCGGCCTCATGACGCCTTCAGGAAATATGTCGGAAGCTTAACTGGATGGTGGCCATGCCCGTGCCTATCTGGGGGCCATGGTCAAGCTCTTCAAACTTCTTCCGGCCCTCATGGCCCTGGCGGGCGTCCTCAGCCTCTTCCTGCTGACGCGGCCGGCAAGCCTTTAAGGACGCCGCCCCTTAAGGGGCGGCGTCATCGCCTCAGCGCGAGCCCACGGGCACGCGCAGGGCGTCCTGCTCGGCGTCCAGCCTAGCCTGACGATCCCCGTACCTGGCCAGCTCCATCTTCGCGATGGTGCGGTTGTGGACCTCGTCGGGGCCGTCGGCCAGGCGCAGGGTGCGCTGCCCGGCATAGGCCTTGGCCAGGCCGAAGTCGCTGGTGACCCCGCCGCCGCCATGGGCCTGGATGGCGTCGTCGATGACCTTGAGCGCCATGGTCGGGGCCTGGACCTTGATCATGGCGATCTCCAGCCGGGCCGCCTTGTTGCCGGCCTTGTCCATCATGTCGGCGGCCTTCAGGCAGAGCAGGCGGGTCATCTCGATATCGATGCGCGCCCGGGCGATGCGCTCCTCCCAGACCGAGTGTTCGGAAATCGCCTTGCCGAAGGCGGTGCGGCTCCTGAGCCGGCGGCACATCTTCTCCAGGGCGACCTCGGCGGAGCCGATGGTGCGCATGCAGTGGTGGATGCGGCCGGGGCCCAGGCGCGCCTGGCTGATCTCGAAGCCGCGGCCCTCGCCCAGCAGCAGGGCCTCGTCCACCGGAACCCGGACATTCTCCAGCACCACCTCGGCGTGGCCGTGGGGGGCGTCGTCATAGCCGAACACCGGCAGCATCCGCACGATCTTCACGCCGGCCGCGTCGATGGGGACCAGGACCTGGCTCTGCTGCTGGTGGCGCGGGGCCTCAAGGTCGGTCTTGCCCATGACCACGGCCACCTTGCAGCGGGGATCGCCCATGCCCGACGACCACCATTTGCGGCCGTTGATCACATAGTGGTCGCCGTCGCGGACGATGCGGGTCTCGATATTGGTGGCGTCCGAGGAGGCCACCTGGGGCTCGGTCATCAGGAAGGCCGAGCGGATCTCGCCGTTCATCAGGGGCGCCAGCCAGCGCGCCTTCTGGGCCAGGGTCCCGTAGCGGTTGAGGATCTCCATATTGCCGGTGTCGGGCGCCGAGCAGTTGAAGACCTCGGCGGCGAACTCCACCCGCCCCATGATCTCGGCGATGGGGGCGTATTCGAGATTGGTCAGTTGCTCGCCTTCGAAGACGAAGGTCTCGTCCACATGGGCGACGCCGGAGGAGGGGGGCATGAACATGTTCCACAGCCCCGCGGCCTTGGCCTTGGCCTTCAGCCCCTCGATCACCGGCAGGACCTTCCACCGCGGCCCCTCGGCCTGCTGGGCCTCATAGAGCGGGATGGCCGGAACCACGTGCTCGTCCATGAAGGCGCTCACCCGGCCGATCAGAGCCTTCTGCCGTGCCGAATATTCGAAATCCATGGGATGCGCCTTCCGTTCAAACAAATGTTTGAACGCCTTTTAGGCCGCCCAGTCGAACAGGCGTTTGATTTTCAGCAATTCTGCGCCAATGGTGGGCGGCAGAACGATCCGGGCGCGCCTTGGCCTTCAAGGGCTGGCCCCCGGCGCCCCAGCTTCAACGCCCATGTCCCCGGGAGGACCACCATGAACATCGCCGCTGAAAAAGCTCAATCCAGCTTTGCGCTGAACCCGCAGGACGCGCTCAACGACCTCCGCATCTCCGAAAAGGCGATGCCGCTCCTGAACCATGTGAAGAAGTTCATCGCCGAGGTGGTCCAGCCGATGAGCGTGGAATTCCATCGCCTGGGCGAGGGCAAGACCGACATCTGGTCCTATGCGCCGGGCCAGCTGGAAGTCCTCGAAGCGGCCAAGGACAAGGCCAAGGCCGAGGGCCTGTGGAACTTCTTCCTGCCTGACGCCGAGACCGGCGAGGGCCTGTCGAACCTCGACTACGCCTATATCGCCGTCGAGCTCGGCAAGAACCCGATGGCCTCGGAAACCATGAACTGCGCCGCGCCCGACACGGGCAACATGGAAGTCCTCGAGCGCGTCGGCACGCCTGAGCAGAAGGAAAAGTGGCTGAAGCCGCTGCTGGAGGGCAAGATCCGCTCGGCCTTCGCCATGACCGAGCCGGACATGGCCTCGTCCGACGCCAAGAACATCCGCATGCGCGCCACCCTGGTGGGCGACGAGTATGTCCTCAACGGCGAGAAGCACTACATCTCCGGCGCCGGCGACCCGCGCTGCAAGGTGATGATCACCATGGTGCAAACCAGCCCCGAGGGCCCGCCCCACCTGCGCCAGTCCCAGATCCTGGTGCCCATGGACACCCCCGGCGTTAAGGTGGTCGGGCCGATGAACGTCTTCGGCGACCCCGACGCGCCCCACGGCCACATGCACATCGTGTTCGACAATGTCCGCGTGCCGGCCTCGAACATGCTGCTGGGCGAAGGCCGCGGCTTCGAGATCAGCCAGCTGCGCCTGGGCCCCGGCCGGATCCACCACTGCATGCGCGCCATCGGCCAGGCCGAGAAGGCGCTCGACCTGATGGTCACCCGCGGCCTGACCCGCGAGGCCTTCGGCAAGCCGATCATCCAGCTGGGCGGCAATGTCGAGATCGTCAGCCGCGCCCGCATCGAGATCGAGGCCATGCGCCTGATGGTGCTGAAGGCCGCCAAGGCCATGGACGTGCTGGACCGCCAGGAAGCCCGCATCTGGATCCACATGGTCAAGGCCATGGTGCCCGAGCGGGTCTGCCAGATCATCGACCAGGCCATCCAGATGTACGGCGCCACCGGCGTCTCGCAGAAGACCCCCCTGGCGCGGATGTACACCTCCACCCGCACCCTGCGCCTGGCCGATGGCCCCGATGAGGTCCACCACATGGTGGTCGGCCGCAACGAGCTGCGCCAGTACCGCGAAATGCCCCAGGATCCGTCGACGGCCGCGGTGTTCCGCAACTAGGCCTCGCGAGGCTTGAAACTGGATGTCAGACCACAAGGCCCCGGCGTCACCGCCGGGGCCTTTCGGCTTTGTGGCGGTCAAGCTTTCGCCGGTGTATGGGATCGCCCATGACCCAGCCGGTCCGCTTCAGCCGCCTGTCCGCCACCGACGCCGCAGCCCATGCGCCTGCGCTCGGCGAGCTGCTGGCGATCTGCGTGGCCGGCGGCGCCTCGGTCTCGTTCCTCGAGGGCCTGGATGCAGGGCGCGCCGGCCAGTGGTGGGCGGGTCAACTCAGCCACGCGGACGGCCGATCGCTGATCCTCGCCCATGACGAAGCCGGCCTCTGCGGCGTGGTCCAGGTGATCCCCGCCGGGCCGGAGAACCAGCCCCACCGGGGCGATGTGGCCAAGATGCTGGTCCATCCCCGGGTCCGCCGCCAGGGCGTCGGCGCGGGTCTGCTGCGCGAGGCGGAGGCGGCCGCCCGCGACATGGGCCTGACGCTCCTGGTGCTCGACACCGTCACCGGCGGCGACGCCGAGCGGCTCTACGCCCGCGGCGGCTGGGTCCGCGTCGGCGTCATTCCCGATTTCGCCCTCTCCACGGACGGCCGGCCCGAGGCCACCACCGTCTTCTACAAGGCGCTCGCCCAATGAGGCTTGCAGCGCCTGCTCCGTCCCGCGCGCGACGCGCTGCGGACCGTTTCCCGGCGGCGGCCTGTGCCCGCCGTTCGGGGCCGGCCGCTCTACTGGAGGCTAACTCACGTGACTCTTCCCATCGCCATCTTCGTCCTGGCGGCCGCCTTTGCGACCGCCACCCTGTCCGGCGTCTTCGGCATGGCCGGCGGCCTGGTGCTGATGGGCGCCCTGGCGCTCGTCCTGCCGGTGTCGGCGGCCTTCGTCACCCATGGCGTCCTGCAGCTGGTCGCCAATGGCTGGCGAGCCATCCTGCATAGGCGGCACGTCCGCTGGGACATTGTCGGCTGGTATGCGCTGGCCTCGCTGATCGCCGCGGTCCTGGTGTCCCTGGCGGCCTTCACGCCGTCCAAGCCCTTCCTGTTCCTGATGCTGGGCCTGGTGCCCTGGCTCACCTGGCTGCCGCCGCACTGGCTGAAGCTGGACGCCGCCCGGCCGCCCCAGGCCTTCGCCTCGGGCTTCCTGGTCACCGGCCTGAACCTGATGGCGGGCGTCGCCGGACCCTTGCTGGACATCTTCTTCGTCCGCACGGAGCTCACCCGCCACGCCATCGTGGCCACCAAGGCCGCCACCCAGGTCTTCGCCCACCTGGCCAAGATCATCGTCTATGGCGCGCCGCTGCTGATGGCCGGTGGAAGCCCAGCGGCCGCCGACATGCCGCCCCTGTGGCTGTTCGCCCTGGCCATTCCGCTGTCCATGGCCGGCACCTGGTGCGGCGGCCTGATCCTGGAGCGGATGAGCGACGTGAACTTCAAGCGCTGGACCCGCTGGATCGTCACCGCGGTCGGCGTCCTCTACCTGATCCAGGCCGCCCAGCTCCTGGGGCTCGGCGGGTGAGCGGCCTGACCATCGGGCTGGTCCTGGCCGCGGTCTTTGTCGCCTCGGCCATATCGGGGCTGCTGGGCATGGCCGGCGGCTCGCTGCTGATGGCGGTCCTGACCCTGATCCTGCCGGTCAGCGCCGCGCTGGCCCTGCATGGGGCGGCGCAGTTAGCCTCCAACCTGGCCCGGGCCGGCTTCAACGCCCGCCACGTCCGCTACCGCACCGTGGGCTGGTTCGGCCTGGGGTCGCTCAGCGCCATGGGGGTGCTGTCGTTCGTCGCCTTCCAGCCGTCCAAGGCGGCGGTCTTCATCGGCATGGGCCTGTTGCCGATCCTGGTCTGGCTGCCGCCACGGCTGATCCCGCTCGACGCCGCACGGCCAGGCCACGCCGTCGTCGGGGGCTTCCTGGCCACCGTCATGGCCCTGGCGGTGGGGGTCTCAGGCCCCTTGAGCGAGCTGTTCCTCGTGCGCAGTTCGCTCAACCGCCACGAGGTGATCGGCACCAAGGCGGCCTTCCAGGTCTTTTCCCATATGGCCAAGCTCGTCTTCTATGGCGGGGCGCTGTTCTCGCTCGGCGGCCGGGGGGAGGGGCTGGCCCTGGGCCTGGTGGCCGGCGCCGTCCTGGCGGCGGTGGCCGGCGCGGCGGCGGGGCGGCGGTTCCTCGATGCGATCTCCGAGGACCACTTCCGCCGCTGGCGCCGCTGGATCTTCACCGCCCTGGGCGCCGGCTTCCTGATCCAGGGCCTGCGCCTCCTGGCCGGGGGCTGAAGACAAAAAAAGAGCCGCGTCCAAGAAGGGCGCGGCTCGAAAGGTATAGGGAGGAAACGCCCAAAAGGGCCAGGCTGAGATAATCCCCCCATGGCCAAAGGCAAGGGGGTCGGTGAAAGATTCTTCGCGTCGTGGCGTCACAGGGGGTGAAATGCAGCTGGAAGCCCGGAATTTGCACAATCGACATGTTCGGCTGGAGCCGCTCGCCGAACGCCATCGCGCCGATCTGCAGGCCGCCTGCGCCGCCGACCTGCAGGTGTGGCGCGACCTCTATCCCCACTCCATGGCGCCGGAGCATTTCGACGCCGGCTGGGATCGGATGATGGCCCAGGCCGCCGCGGGGGACTGGATCCCCTTCGCCGTGCTGGTGGGCGAGGTCTGCGTCGGCATGACCAGCTATATCGGGCCTGATCGCGTCAACGCCTCGGTCGAGATCGGCGGCACCTATTACCATCCCGACCATCGCGGCGGGGCCGTGAACCCGGCGGCCAAGCGGCTGATGCTGGACCACGCCTTCACGGCCGGCGCCCGGCGGGCGCAACTGAACGTGGACGCCATCAATCACCGCTCCCGCGCCGCGGTCCTGAAGCTGGGGGCCGTACAGGAGGGCATCCTGCGCCAGAACCGCATCGTCTGGACCGGCCGCATCCGCGACACGGTGGTCTTCTCCATCCTCGCCGACGAGTGGCCGGCGGTCAGGGCGCGGCTGGATGCGCGGCTGGCGGGGTTCCCATGAGCCCGGAAGATCAGGCCGCCCGCCTCGACGAACGGCTCATCGCCGAAGAGCCGCTCATCGATCGGGAGGTCGAATGGCCGGGACT
Organism: uncultured Phenylobacterium sp.; assembly: GCA_964515365.1. Classification (GTDB taxonomy): domain Bacteria; phylum Pseudomonadota; class Alphaproteobacteria; order Caulobacterales; family Caulobacteraceae; genus Phenylobacterium. The sequence continues at coordinate 7,843 of CAZERE010000072.1, forward strand.
TAGACTTCGCCAGCGGACCTATCCTGCCGGCCCGGTCTTGCCCGACGTTCTGATCACCTCGATCCGGGCCGTCGTCTTCCGCGGGAGCCGGGTGGTCGTCGTCCGCGACCGGACGGGGCCGCCCCATGTCACGCCGGGAGGACGGCGCGAGGCCGGCGAGGCGCTAGAGGACACCCTCCGTCGCGAACTGCAGGAAGAGTGCGGCTGGTCGGTTGGCGAACTCCGCCCCTTGGCCTTCCACCACTTCCGCTATCTCGGCGAGAAGCCTCCGGGGTTCGCCTATCCCTGGCGGCCCTTCGTGCAGCCGATCTTCGTCGTCGAGGCGCTGGCCTATGATCGGTCACGTCTTAAGCGGGGAGAAGAAATCGAGACGGGGTCGAGTCTGATGTCGGCGAGCCGCGCCATGAGCCTGCTCCCGGAGGATCAGCAGTTGATCCTCCGGGCGGCGATCGAACTCCGCCCCCGTCACCCTCGGACTTGATCCGAGGCCCCATGCACACTGGATGGGCCCGGTTTTCATGGATGGTCGGGTCAAGCCCGACCATGACGGCTTGGGTCGGTGGGTCGGTGGCGCGCGCCCGCCGCCGCCCTCGTCCTTCGAGGCCCTGCGGGCGCCTCAGGATGAGGGCGGACTGACAGGTTTCAGCCAGCACCCACCTCCCTCATCCTGAGGTGCGAGCGCGAGCGAGCCTCGAAGGACGCGAGGCCTCGCCGCGCCGCCCTTATGCGCTGGCGGCGGTGCGCTCGGCGGCCGCGGGGAAGAAGACCTCCTCGGCGTGCTTGGCCACGTCCTGGGCGGTGTAGGGCTTGCCCGGATTGAAGCCGTCGGTCTGCACCATCTTGATCTCGCGGACGCCGCGGGACGACACCCCCAGCACCTTGCCCGAATGGTCGGCGGCGAGGTCCGAGACCATGTAGAGCACGCCGGGCGCGATGTTCTCCGGCAGGCTCATGGCGTCGGGCTCCTTGCCCTGGCGGCCGGGCAGGTCGGCGGTCATGCGGGTGAAGGCGCCCGGCGCCAGGCCCATGACGCGGATGCCGTACTTGCGGCCCTCGATGGAGAGCACGCGCATCAGGCCATAGATGCCCGCCTTGGCCGCCCCGTAGTTGGCCTGGCCGAAATTGCCGTAGAGGCCCGAGGTGGACGAGGTCAGCACCATGACGCCCGGATGGTTGTTGTCCTTCATCCATTTCCACACCGGCCAGGCGCAGCAATAGGTGCCCTTCAGGTGCACCTTGACCACCAGGTCCCAGTCGGCTTCCGAGGTGTTGGCGAAGGTCTTGTCCCGCAGGATGCCGGCGTTGCAGACCAGGATGTCGATCTTGCCGTAGGTATCGAGCGCGGTCTTGAGGATGTTCTCGCCGCCCTCGACGGTGGAGACGTCGTCCCCGTTGGCCACGGCCTTGCCGCCGGCGGCCTCGATCTCGTCGACTACCTTCTGGGCGGCGCTGCGGTCGGCGCCGGAGCCGTCGCGGGTTCCGCCCAGGTCGTTGACCACGACCGATGCGCCTTCCTTGGCGAACAGCTTGGCATAGGCCTCGCCCAGGCCGCCGCCGGCCCCGGTCACGATGGCCACTTTTCCGTCGAGCAATCCCATGGTCGTCTCCCAAATGTTCGAATTCTTATGGGCGACATCATCCGACCGGGCGGGGGGCCTTGGCAAGGTCGGCGGCGCCTAAGGCCCGGGGGGCGTATCGGCCGCAGGCTTCCCCCGGCGGGCGCGGAAAAAGCCGCGGAGCAGGTCGGCGCTCTCCTCGGCCAGGACCCCGCCGGTGACCTCCGGGCGCCAGTGGCAGGTGGGCTGTTCGAAGAATCTCGGGCCATGGACCACCGCCCCGCCCTTGGGGTCGTCGGCGCCGAACACCACGCGGCCGATCCGGGCGTGGCTGATGGCCCCGGCGCACATGGCGCAGGGCTCCAGCGTGACCACCAGGGTGAGGCCCGTCAGCCGGTAATTGCCGAGCTTGCGGGCGGCCTCGCGCAGGGCGACGATCTCGGCGTGGGCGGTCGGATCATGGCCGCCGATGGGGCCCTTGGCGCCGATGGCGACCACTTCGCCTGTGGCCGGATCGACCACACAGGCGCCCACAGGGGTTTCCCCGCGTGCGGCGGCGTCTTGCGCGGCTCGCAGGGCGATGCGCATGGTGCGGTGATCATGGTCCACGAACGGCAACGAACTCCCCGACCCCCCTTCGGTCAAGACACAGACCCCCCCGATGGGCCCTCGAACGACATGTCCGAGGGCGGCGGCGAACGCGTGGCCAAGGCCCTGGCCCGCGCCGGCGTCGCCTCCCGCCGGGAGGTAGAGCGCCTGATCGAGGCCGGCCGCGTCGCCCTGAACGGCCAGGTCCTGACCACGCCGGCGATCAAGGTCGAGGCCAATGACATCCTCACCGTCGATGGCGAGGTGGTGGACGACCGCGAGCCGGCCCGCCTCTTCCGCTATCACAAGCCCGCCGGCCTGGTGACCACCCATTCCGATCCGGCGGGGCGTTCCACCGTCTTCGAGACCCTGCCGGCCGGCCTGCCGCGGCTGATCTCGGTCGGCCGCCTCGACCTGAACACCGAAGGCCTGCTGCTGCTGACCAATGACGGCGCCCTGGCCCGGGCCCTGGAGCTGCCGTCCACCGGCCTGCAGCGCCGCTATCGCGCCCGGGCGCACGGCCGCATCACCCAGGACAAGCTCGACGCCCTGAAAGATGGCGTCACCGTCGAGGGCGTCCGCTACGGCCCCATCGAGGCGCGCATCGACAAGGCCCGCGAAGGCCCTCAGGGGGCCAATGTCTGGATCAGCCTGACCCTGACCGAAGGCAAGAATCGCGAGGTCCGTCGGGTCCTGGAATCCCTGGGCCTGCAGGTGAACCGCCTGATCCGCCTGTCCTATGGGCCGCTGGCCCTGGGCGTCCTGGACGCGGGCGAGATCGAGGAGGTCGGCCCCCGCGTGCTGCGCGAGCAGTTCGCCGGCTTCATCGCGGCCGAAGACATGCCCAAGGGCGACCGCCCGGCCTATTCCCCGCCCAAGCGCAACCGCGGCGTTGGCGCAGCCCGGCGAGCCGCTGCGGCGGCCGCCGAGGTCGAGCGGGTCGAGGCCAAAGGGCCTGTGGAGAAAAAGGCCTACAAGCCCGGCTGGGCCAAGCCCAAGATCACCGTTCGACCCAAGGGCGCCCCCAAGGGGAAGCCGGCCCCCAAGGTCAGCGGCCGGGATGTCGCCCTGGCCGAGGGCCGCGTGATGATCAACAAGGCACGGGTTCAGGCGGCCCGGGCGACGGCGGCCAGCGCCGAACGGCCGGAGCGGGCAGAGCGGCCAGAGCGGCCCGACGCCCCTCGCCCGCGGATCGATCGCCCCGACCGCCCCAGAGCGGGTCCCAAGCCCGGCCCGGCCTCTGAGCGCCCCACGACCGAGCGCCCCAAATCCGATCGACCCACGTCCGATCGGCCCAAATCTGATCGATCCAAGTCTGACCGCCCCAATTCAGATGGACCCAGATCTGATCGGCCCAAACCCGACCGTTCCGCCGATCGTCCAAGATCCGGTGGGCCGCGATCTCAAGAGTCCCGGGCCGAGCGCCCCGCGCCGGAGCGTCCCCGCGCCGCGGCGAGCGGAAAGGCGCGCCCTGAGGGTAAGGCCGGTCCCAGGACGGATCGGCCCCAGAAGGCCTTCGAGCCCCGCGCCGGCGCGCCAGCCGCGCCGCGCGGCCCCCGCCCTCCGGGCCCCAACCGCGGCGGGCCTCGCCCGTCCGGTCCGCCGCGCGGCGGACCCCGCGGACCCAAGTCCCGGGGCTAGTCCATGCGCATCGTTTCGGGCGAGTTCCGCGGCAAGAGCCTGGTCGCGCCGCAGGGGGCCAACACGCGCCCCACCTCCGACCGCGCCCGCCAGGCGATCTTCAACATCCTGGAGCACGCCCCCTGGTCGGGCGGCCTGCGGGACCTGCGGGTGATCGACCTGTTTGCGGGCTCGGGCGCGCTCGGCTTCGAGGCCCTGTCCCGGGGCGCCAAGTTCTGCCTGTTCGTCGAGACCGACGAGGACGCCCGCGGCGCCATCCGCGAGAATGTGGACGCCATGAGCCTGTTTGGCGCCACCCGGGTTCACCGTCGCGACGCCACCGATCTGGGCCCCCGTCCGGGCGGCGATGGTCCGGCCTTCGACCTCGCCTTCCTGGATCCGCCCTATGGCAAGGGCCTGGGCGAAGCCGCCCTGCCGGCCCTGGCCACGGGCGGCTGGCTGGCGCCGGGCGCCCTGGTCGTCTGGGAGCGGGGGGCCAGCGAGCCGGCCCCGAGCGTGGCCGGCTATGAAGAGCTGGACGCGCGCGACTATGGCGCCGCGCGCGTCCACTTCCTGAAGTTCTCACCAGAGGCGTGAGGTCGTCCGGTTGTCCTGCCGACTGCGCAGGTTGATCAGGCCGTCCCGGGTGATCCGGTAAGGCCCGCCATTGCGGCTGGCGATGAAGCCCCGCCGGCGCAGGGCCTTGAAGACGGCCAGGTCGCAATCGGTCAGCCGCCAGCCCTCTCCGGTGATGCAGTCGACGTCGATGATATGGCCGCGGTGGTCGCGGACAGGGCGAAGTGTGGCCCCCTGGGCGAGGGCGTGCAGCGTCCTTTGCTGCGGTTTGGAGATGTTCAAGGAAGGTCGTCCGGTGGTCAGGCATAGCCATGCCGCCCGCGCGCCGACGCGACGCGGATTGCGGGGTTCGCGCCTGCATTCCGTGCGGACGTTTTTCACGCCCGCGGACGGCTCAGGCTCGGCGGCTCATCGCAACGGGAGACATAAGACCCTCTTCCAGAGAGGCTGAAGCTAGCAGGATCAGGGGCGTCGGCAAGATGCTCCCGCCGTGAAGGCGGCCAAGCTGGAGCATTGCGACACTTTTATGAATGTTCTCAGACGCTTGCAGGCCAGCCGGCTTCACTGTCCGTTTAAGGTTGCCGGGCAGTCTCCGCCCCATCGTCCGCTGGGAAGCTACCTCGCCATGTTGGCCACGCTCTTCGACCTGGCGGATCCGGTTTCGCCGATCCGGCCCGACACCCAGGGTGAGCGGGTCTATGAGCGGTTCCAGGCCGAACCGGACGTCCTGGCCATCGCCGTCGTCGATGAAGAGGGCCGACCGGTCGGCATGGTCGAGCGCAACGCCTTCTTCGTCGCCATGGCCGCCCATTATGGCCGCGCGCTCTATGCCCTGCGGCCGATCGCCCTGCTGATGAACCGCAGCCCCCTGGTGGTCGAGGGCGATGTCACGGTGGCCGACTTCTGCGGCCAGGCGCTCGCCGAGCGGGCTTCGGAGCTGTTGCAGGGCTTCATCGTCACCAATGGCGGCCGCTATGCCGGGGTGGGCAGCGCGTTGTCGCTGCTGCAGGCCACCAGCGAGGCCAACCGCCGCCACGCGGAGGAGATGACGCAGATCGCCGACACCCTGGGGCGGGCCGAGGCCCAGGCCCAGGCGGCGTTGAGCGCCAAGTCGCAGTTTCTGGCGGTCATGAGCCATGAAATCCGCACGCCCCTGAACGGCGTGCTGGCCATCGCCGACATCCTGGAGCGCAAGCTCGCCCAGCCCGAACTGGCCCCCTATGTCCACACCATCCAGGACTCCGGTCAGACGCTCCTGCGGCTGCTGACCGACGCTCTGGACCTGTCCCGCGCCGAGGCTGGCCGGCTGGACCTGAACGAGGAGCCCTTCCATCTGGCCGGCCTGCTGGACGATGTGGCGTCCCTCTGGACCGCCCGCGCCGACGCCAAGGGGATTGGGCTCGCCTTCTCCTATGAAGGACTCGAGGGCCAATGGGCCCTGGGGGACGCAGTCCGCATCAAGCAGATCTTCAACAACCTGATCAGCAACGCCCTGAAGTTCACCGAACGGGGCGGCGTGGAGGTGGCGCTCACCTGCTCGCGCCAGGACCTGCTGCTGGATGTGGAGGGTCAGGTTCGCGACACCGGATCCGGCGTTCCGGCCGATCGCCTGGCGCAGATCTTCCAGCCCTTCAGCCAGACCGAGGCCGGCGTCCGCGAGGGCGGGGCGGGGCTCGGCCTGTCCATCTGCCAGCAGTTGGTCGAGCAGATGGGCGGGGAGATCGAGGCGCGGCGCAATACCGGGCCGGGATCGACCTTCGTGTTCCGTATCCCGCTCTATGACGTCCCGGCCAGCGATCCCGGCCCAGCGCCCCGCGCCGCCGAGATCGTCGCGGACAGGCGGAGCGTCCGTATACTGATCGCTGACGACAACGCCACCAACCGCCTGGTGGCCTCGACGCTCTGCGAGATGTTCGGCGCCGAGGCCCATGCCGTGGAGGATGGCGAGGCTGCGGTGGAGGCCGCCGCCGCCGGGGGCTTTGATCTCATCCTGATGGACATCAAGATGCCCCGCCTCGATGGCGTCGCCGCCGCCCGTCGCATTCGCACCGAGGGGGGACCGGCCGCCGGCGTTCCGATCATCGCCCTGACCGCCAACGCCGATCCCTGGGACGCGGCGGCCTATATGGCGCAGGGGATGGATGCGGTGGTGGAAAAGCCGATCAAGGCCGAGCGCCTCTACGAGACCATGCGCCGACTGCTGGATGCGGTGGCGGAAGAGCCGGCCCGCTCGGTCGTCTGAACAGTGCGTTCTTATCAGCGCCGGCCGAACAGGCGCTCAATGTCGGCGAGCTTGAGCTCCACATAGGTGGGGCGCCCGTGATTGCACTGGCCCGAATGGGGGGTGGCCTCCATCTGGCGGAGCAGGGCGTTCATTTCCGGGCCGGTCAGTCGACGGCCGGCCCGCACCGAACCGTGGCAGGCCATGGTGGAGCAGACCTCGGCCAGCCGTTCCTTCAGCGCCAGGGCCTGGTCGTTTTCGGCCAGGTCGTCGGCGATGTCGCGCACCAGGCCGCCAGCGTCGGTCTCGCCCAGCAGGGCCGGGGTTTCGCGCACCAGCACGGCGCCGGCGCCGAAGGGCTCGATGACCAGGCCCAGCGCCGCCAGCTCGTCGGCGCGGGCCACGACCCGCTCGGCCTCGGCAGGGTCCAGCTCGACCACCTCGGGGATCAGCAGGGCCTGGCGGGCCACCGCGCCCACGGCCATCTCGGCCTTCATCTTCTCATAGACCAGCCGCTCATGGGCCGCGTGCTGGTCGACGATGACGACCCCGTCGCGGGTCTGGGCGACGATATAGGTCTCGTGCACCTGGGCCCTCGCTGCGCCCAGGGGATGGTCGACCAGGTCGGGCGCCGGGGCGCGGCCGTCCTCCGCCATACCGAAGCCATATCCGCCGGGCTCGAAAACCGGCTCATGGCGGGCGGAGGTCTCGCTCAGGCCCGGAATGGCCTGGGCCAGGGCTTGACCCCAGCCGCCGCCGCTCCAGCTGGAAAAGCCCTGGGCCGAGGGGCCGGGGCGATAGGCCGGGGCCGGGGTCATGCCAGGCCGCAGGCCCTGCAGGGCGTCGGCGGCCACGGTGGTGGAGGCCCGATGGCCGGCGCCGGCCAGGGCGTGGCGCAGGCCGCCGACGATCAGGCCGCGGACCAGGGCGGGGTCGCGGAAACGCACCTCGGCCTTGGCCGGATGCACGTTCACATCCACCAGGGCCGGATCGAGGGTCAGGAACAGGGCCGTCAGCGGATGGCGGTCGCGGGCCAGGAAGTCGGCATAGGCGCCGCGCAGGGCGCCCTGCAGCAGGCGGTCGCGCACCGGCCGGCCGTTGACGAACAGATACTGGTGGGCGGCGTTGCCGCGGTTCAGGGTCGGCAGGCCGGCATAGCCCGACAGGCGGACCCCTTCGCGCTCATGGTCGATCAGCAGAGCGTTATCGGAAAACTCCCGGCCCATGATGGCCGAGAGCCGCGCCAGCCGGCCCAGATCGCCGGCCGGTTCGGCGGGCAGGCGCAGGACCTTTCGTCCGTCGATCTCCAGGCTGAAGCTGACCGCCTCATGGGCCATGGCCTGGCGCTTGATCTCGTCGGCGATGGCCATGGCCTCGGCCCGCTCGGACTTCATGAACTTGAGCCGCGCCGGCGTCGCATAGAAGAGGTCCCGCACCTCCACCCGCGCCCCGTGCGGGCCGGGGAAGGCGGCCGGCGCCACCTGGCCCATCGCCCCGCCGTCCACCCGCAGGGCGTGGGCGTCAGAGGCGCCGCGGGCGCGGCTGGTGATGGAGAGGCGGGCCACCGAGCCGATCGACGGCAGGGCCTCGCCCCGAAAGCCCAGGGTGGCGATGCGCAGCAGGTCATAGTCGCCGGCGTCGTCGGGCAGGAGCTTGGAGGTGGCGTGGCGCTCCACCGCCAGCAGCAGTTCCTCGGGGGAGAGGCCAAAGCCGTCGTCGGCCACCAGGATGCGGGTCAGGCCGCCGCCCTCCACCTGCACCTCGATCTGCCGGGCGCCGGCGTCCAGGGCGTTCTCGACCAGTTCCTTGATGGCGCTGGCCGGGCGCTCGA
>CAZERE010000073.1:0-16013 GCA_964515365.1 uncultured Phenylobacterium sp.
ATCGCGCCTGTGACCATCAAGGGCCGCAAGGGCGACACGGTGGTCGATCAGGACGAATACATCCGCCACGGAGCCACGCTGGAGAGCGTGTCTGGCCTGCGTCCGGCCTTCAACAAGGAGGGCTCGGTGACCGCCGCCAATGCGTCCGGCCTGAACGACGGCGCCGCGGCCCTGGTGGTCATGAGCGCCGACGAGGCCAGGGCCCGCGGCCTGAAGCCCCTGGCGCGCATCGCCGCCTGGGCCCATGCCGGGGTCGACCCCGAGATCATGGGCACGGGTCCGATCCCGGCCAGCCGCAAGGCCCTGGCCAAGGCCGGCTGGAGCGTGGACGATCTCGACCTGGTGGAATCCAACGAGGCCTTCGCCGCCCAGTCCATCTGCGTGGTCCGCGAACTGGGGCTTGATGGGGACAAGGTCAACGTCAATGGCGGCGCCATCGCCATCGGCCACCCCATCGGCGCCTCCGGCGCGCGGATCCTGACCACCCTGCTCTACGAGATGAAGCGCTCGGGCGCCCGCAAGGGTCTTGCGACCCTCTGCGTGGGCGGCGGCATGGGCGTGGCCATGTGCGTGGAACAGGTCTAGCGGCGAAAAAACCCGGCCAGGGGGCGCCAAAGCCGCCGGCCAACACGGCGTCAGGGAGGGAAGCACATGGCCAAGGTGGCGTTCGTCACGGGGGGCACGCGCGGCATAGGCCGGGCGATCTGCCAGAGGCTCAAGGCCGACGGCTTCGAGGTCGCGGCCGGCTATTCCGGCAATGAGGCCGCCGCCGAGGCCTGCGCGCGGGATCTGGGCGTCATGGTGGTCAAGGGCAATGTCGGGGTCTTCGCCGACTGCAAGGCCGCCGTGGACCAGGTCGCCGCGACGCTCGGCCCGGTGGACGTGCTGGTCAACAACGCCGGCATCACCCGCGACGGCTTCTTCCACAAGATGGACTCCGAGCAGTGGTCGGAGGTCATCCGGGTGAACATGGACTCCCTGTTCAACATGACCCGGCAGGTCATCGAGGGCATGCGCGAGCGCGGCTGGGGCCGGATCATCAACATCTCGTCGATCAACGGCCAGAAGGGCCAGATCGGCCAGACCAACTATTCGGCCGCCAAGGCCGGCATGATCGGCTTCACCAAGGCGCTGGCCCTGGAGAATGCGCGCAAGGGCGTCACTGTGAACTGCATCGCCCCGGGCTATATCGACACCGAGATGGTGACCGCCGTGCCTGAGGAGGTTCTGAAGGGCATCATTGGCCAGATTCCGGTGGGCCGGCTCGGCCGTGGCGACGAGATCGCCGACATGGTGGCCTTCCTGTCCGGCGAGCACGCCGGCTATGTGACCGGATCGACACTGTCGTTGAACGGCGGTCAGTACATGGCCGGCTGAGCCACGTTCCGTCTCAAAAGCGCCCCAGTCCAAAGCCATGTGTGATCGCCCATGATGAGCGCTCGCCCCGTGCTGCCCCTGAGGATTCTCGTCGCAGCGACGTTCGCCGCGGCCGGCTTCGCCATGGCCCTTCCCGCCGTGGCCGCGCCGCTGTCTCTGCGCGAAGGCCTGTTCGGCGAAGGCCGCCACGATGGCCGGCGTTTCTCCGCCCCCCCGGTGGCCCGCTATGTGGTCGAGGACGGCGGCGGATTCATTCTGGACCGCTCCACCCCGCGGCCGATGATGAAGTTCGAGAACAGCGCCGAAGTGTGGGTGCTGCAGCCCCAGCCGGCCCCCCGCGGCGACATCATCTACAAGAACGATCTGGGCCAGCCGGTCCTGCGGGCCACCCGCCTGGGGGGCCTGACCGTCTTTACGCCAGACCGTCCGTCGGGCGCGCCGGCGGCCCTGGCCGGTGGCTCCAACCCCCTGCGCCTGCCGGTGCTGGGGCCGGAGGCCCTGTTGCAGCGCCTGGCCCAGGCCAGCGCCCGGGCGAGCCGCGCAGCAAGGCGGCTGATCCCCTTCGAGGCCGACGCCTCGCCGGAGACCGCGCCCCTGGTGGCCGATGCGGCCATGGTGGCGGCCGAGGCCGTGGTGCGGATGTCGGCCCAGCCCGGCGGTCGGGCCACTCTCAGCGGCGTCAACAAGGTCACCCTGGTGGAGGGCCGCCGGCCCGGCGCCAGCCTGCGGGCCGGGGTCATCCTGATCACCATCACCCCGGAGGACGGCCTGGCGGGGCGGCCCTCGTCGGAACGGATCGTCGCCGCCGCCGGCCTGCGCTGATCTCGCCTATCCCTTGAAGCTGTCCTTGGCCGCCCGCACGGCGGCGAAGGCCTCGTGATCGGCCGCCCCGCTGACCCCCAGCGCCGGCGCCAGCAGGGGCGCGCGCAGGAAGGGGTTGGTCTGCTTTTCCAGGCCGATGCTGGTGGGCACGGTCGGCTCGCCGCGTTCGCGGGCGGCGAAGATGTCCCGGGCCCGGGCGGCCAGGGCCGGGTCGGGGTCCACCGACAGGGCGAACCGGGCGTTGGCGGCGGTGTATTCGTGGGCGCAGTAGACGGTGGTCTGGTCGGGCAGGGCGGCCAGCCGCTGCAGGCTCGTCCACATCTGGTCGGGCTGGCCCTCGAACATCCGCCCGCAGCCCAGGGCGAACAGGGTGTCGCCGACAAAGGCGATGGCGTCGGCGGCGTCGTGATAGGCCACGTGGCCCAGGGTGTGGCCGCCCACCTCCATCACCGAAAACCGCGTCTCGCCCAGCTCCACCGTGTCCCCGTCGGCCACCTCCCGGTCCAGGGGCGCGATCTTGCGCACCTCCGCAGGCCCGACGATCTTCGCCCCTGTGGCCGCCTGGATCTCGGCGTTGCCGCCGGCATGGTCGGGGTGCCAGTGGGTGTTGAGGATCAGGGCCAGGCGCCAGCCGGTCTTGTCCAGCTCGGCCAGGATCGCCTTGGCGTCCGGAGTGTCGATGGTGGCGGCGAGGCCGCTGGCCTCGTCCCGGATCAGGAAGCCGTAATTGTCGGAGAGGCAGGGAAACTGGTGGACGGTCAGGGCCATGGCGACGCCTCGTCGGTTCTGGCGGGGCGACAAGGCCGCGGCCCGCAAACTAGGATAGGGTTCGAGTTCCGATCCTAGCGCCCCAGGTCCATGCGTCGAGACATCCTTGAGCTGCGCGCCTTCTACGCCTCCGAGCTGGGGCGGGCCGCCCGCGCCATGATCGGCCGCAAGGTCACCGAAGCCTGGGGCTCGGCCTCGGGCCAGGACGTGCTGGGGCTCGGCTATGCGACCCCCTTCCTGGGCGGCTTCCGCGAGCGGGCCCGCCGCACGGTGGCGGCCATGCCGGCCCAGCAGGGGGTGGAGATCTGGCCGAGCGCCACCCGCAACCTGGCGACCCTGGTCGATGAAGAGTCGTTGCCGTTCCAGAACGCCCTGTTCGACCGGATCCTGGTGATCCACGCCATCGAGGAGAGCCCCGATCCCGCCAGCCTCCTGCAGGAGGTCTGGCGCGTCCTTGCGCCCTCGGGGCGGGTGATCATCGCCGTGGTCGCCCGCGACGGCCTGTGGGCCAACGCCGAAAGCACCCCCTTTGGCCATGGCCGGCCCTATAGCCGCCGCCAGCTCGCCGCCCTGCTGCGGGAGGCCGAGCTCGAGCCCGCCGGCTACACCCGCGCCCTCTATGCGCCGCCGGTCTCCTGGATGGCCGGTTCGGCGGAGACCTTCGAGCAGGCCGGCTCCCGGCTCTGGCCGCGCTTTTCCGGGGTGCTGCTGATGGAGGCGGTCAAGCAGACCTACGCCCTCAAGGCCAGACCCCAGAGGGTTCGCGTCCGGCCGGCGCGACCGGCGCTTTCGCCGGCCCCGGCCATGCGTCAGGGCGATCCCTGGCAACCTTAACCGCAACCTGGCCGTTTGAAGGCGGCGCCTAAGGCGCAGGCGCCCGCCCCCCAAAGGCCCCGATGGTCTTGGAGACCAAGGCGGAACGCCCTAGCTTGAGATTGTCAGTTCGGCATTTCGCCGGCCCCCAGCGGAGACCCGTCGCCATGAAGATGATCGTCGCGGTCATCAAGCCCAGCCGCCTCGACGCGGTGCTCGAAGCCGTCACCGAGGCCGGCGCCTCTGGCCTCACCGTCACCGAGGTTCGCGGCTATGGCCGCCAGCGCGGCAAGACCGAGGTCTATCGCGGGGCCGAGTACGAGGTGAAGCTCCTGCCCAAGGTCAAGCTGGAGATCGCCGTGCCGTCCGACATCGCCGATGCGGTGATCGAGGCCGTGGCCCGCACCGCCAACACCGGCAAGATCGGCGACGGCAAGGTCTTCGTCCTCGACCTTGAGCAAGCCCTGCGCATCCGCACCGGAGACCGGGACGCCGCAGCCATCGCCGGCTAGGTTCACACCCCTGGATAGAGACCGGGCGTAGGCTCGCCTCGAAAGATCGGCGTTCGGCCGCGCCGCTTCCTCGCCCCAATTCGCCTTGGCATGGCCCTATTGGGTCCCGACTTCCTCCGCATTTGGGGCTCATTCCCGGCGCGATTGCCGTTTTGGCGAACCGGGAGGGGATATTATGGACAGGCGTTGGTTGAGCGCGGCTGCGGCTGCGCCGCTTTTGCTTGTGGCGGGCGCAAGCCAGGCTGAGACGACGATCAGCACGGCGGTGACGACTCCGGTGACCACGGCCACGGCGGCGTCCGGTTCGCCCGATGACCTGACGATCTCCAGCTCAGGCTCGGTCAAGCCTGCGGGTGGAACCGCCGTCACTCTGAACAGCAACAACAAGCTGGCCATCGCCGGCGAGGTGACCATCACCGACGCAAATGACGCCACCGCCGTCCTCATCGAGGGCGGCCGGACCGGCGAGGTGACCCTGTCGGGCACGGTGCAGGTGATCGAAAGCTACGAGGCCAAGGACGCCGACGGCGACGGCGATCTCGACGGCCCGTTCGCATCCGGCTCCAACCGCTTCGCCGTGCGCGTCAGCGGGGCCGAGCCCTTCCACGGCTCCATCGTCCAGACCGCCGGCGCCATCGCCGTTGAGGGCAAGGATTCGGCCGGCATCTACGCGCAGAGCGCGGTGGACGGCTCGATTCGCTCGGCCGGCAGCATCACCGTCACCGGCGACCGCAGCTATGGCCTGCACGCCGCGGGCACGGTGGGCGGCGATGTGGTGACCACGGGCGGCCTCACGGTCCAGGGCCAGGACGCGGTCGGCGTCGCCGTGGACCAGAATGTCGGCGGCCGGCTGGTGCTGGGCTCCACCGTCACCGCCACCGGCTATCGCTATACGACCCGGCCCAGCGACACGAGCATCCTGGACGCCGACGACCTGCTGCAGGGCGGTCCGGCCGTCCGCGTGCGGGGCAGCGTCCAGGGGGGCGTGCTGGTGGATGCGCCGCCGGCCGACAATAACGCCGATGACACAGACGAGGATGACGACGGCGTCGCTGACGCCTCGGAATCCACCGGCGTGGTCACCGCCTATGGCTCGGCCGCCGCCATCCAGATCGGCGGGGCTGGCGACATCGTGCTGGGCGCCGTCGGAACCGGCGTCGACGCCTATGGCCTGGTGGTCAAGGGCTCGGCCAATGGGATCGGCCTCTATGACGGCGTCAGCGGCCTGGGGGTCGAGATCGGCGGTCAGGGCGGGCAGGTGAACATCGCCAATGGGATCAAGGTCGATGGCCTCATTTCCGGCAGCGCGGTCCAGGCCGGCGCCGTCGGCCTTCGGCTGAGATCGGGCGCCAACGCGCCGGTCATCGCCAATAGCGGCGTGATCCAGGGCCTGGCCACGTCTGAAAACGCCGTGGATGTGCGGGCCATCCAGATCGACGCCGGCGCTTCCACGGGTCAGCTGACCAATAACGGCACCATCGCGGCCGTCATCACCGGGGCCGAGGGTTCGGCCACCGCCGTGCTGGACGCCGCCGGGACCCTGGGCCTGGTGGAAAACACCGGCCTCATCCGGGCCGCCATCACGCCCAGCGACGAGGCGAGCGTCGAGGGGCGGGCCATCGCCCTGGACCTGCGGGCAAACACCTCGGGCGTCACGGTCCGCCAGAGCGCCAACAGCGTCGAGACCGTGGTCCCGACCATCACCGGCGACGTCCTGTTCGGTTCAGGGCCTGCGCGCATGGAGCTCCTGGCCGGCCAGATGAACGGCGCCCTGGCCTTTGGCGCGGGCGCCGACGCCCTGGTGGTGGACGGCGGGGCGACCTTCACCGGCGCCCTCACCGACGCCGGCGGCGGGCTTTCGGTGGCCGTGGGCGAGGGTCGCCTGACCGCCACCAATGTCGCGACCCTCGGGCTCACCACCCTGACCCTCGGCGATGAATCGGAACTCGTCCTGACCGCCGATCCGGCGGCCGGCGCCAGCACCCGGCTCAACGTCGCCGGCGCCGCCGTGCTGGAGGATGGGGCCAAGGTGGGCCTGCGGTTCACCAGCAAGCTCGCCGAACCCACCAGCTTCACCCTGATCCAGGCCGGCGACCTGGATGTCCAGGGCGCGCTGGACGACAGCCTGCTCGCCGACGGTCCCTGGCTCTACAAGACCACCCTGCGGGCCGACGAGACGCAGAACCAGCTGATCGCCGATGTCCGCCGGCGCACCGCCAGCGAGGCCGGCCTCGATGCGGCCCAGGCCGGCGCCTATGACGCGGTGTTCGACGCCTTCGACCGCGAGGACGAGGTGCGCGACGCCCTGTTGTCCAAGACCGATCAGGCCAGCTTCGTCGCCCTCTACGACCAGTTTCTGCCGGACTATTCGGGCGCGCTCTTCCGCGTCTTCGCCTCTGCGAACGAAGCGACGGCCAGGGGCGTCGACGAGACCGAGGGCCGCCTTCCCGACGGCCAGCGCCGGGCCTGGGTGCAGGAGATCGGCGTCATCCACCGCCAGGATCTCAGCGGCTCGGCGGGCTTCGACGCCGGCGGCTTCGGCCTCGCGGCCGGGGTCGAAAGCGCCGAGGGCCCCATGGGCTCGTTCGGCGTCCACACCAGCTTCCTGAACGTATCGGTGGAGGAAAACGGCGCGGCCGCAGCCGAGGACCTGACGGGCTCGGCCCTGTCGGGCGGCGTCTACTGGCGGGCCTCGGCCGGCGGCCTGCAGGCCTCGGCCAGCGCCACCGGCGGCTATGCCTGGCTGCAGGCCGACCGCGCCGTGGTCGACACCGACTCAGGCCTGGTCCGCAACGCCAACTCTGAATGGAACGCGGTGATGGGGGCGGCCCATGCCGGCCTGTCCTGGACCGCGGAGGCCGGGCGCTTCCACGCCCGCCCGATGCTGCAGGTCGACTACTTCTACTTTGGCGAGGACGGCCGCACCGAAAGCGGCGGCGGCGAGGCTATCGACCTGGTGATCGACGAGCGCACGAGCCAGCAGCTCTCGGCCTTCGCCGGTGTGGCCCTCGGCGCCACCCTGGGCGATGCGGAGTCCATGCTGTGGCGGCCGGAGGTCACGGTCGGCTATCGCGCGCTTACCGGCGATGGCCCCGACGCCACCACGGCCCGGTTCGTCAGCGGCGGCTCCAGCTTCACCCTGGCGGCGCCGGAACTGGACGATGGGGCCGCCGTGGTGCGCCTCGGCGTCCGCGGCATGACCCGCTACTTCGACCTCGCCCTGGAAGGCGGCGGCGAACTGCGCGGCGATCATCAGGCCTATGACGCCCGCCTGACGGCCCGCCTGGCTTTCTAGCCGAACAGATCGCCCGTGGCGGTCGGCTCAGGCGCCGGCGGCCGCGGGCGTTCGCGGGTCAGCAGGAACAGCGCGGTCTCGGCGCGCCAGTTCTCGATGGGGCGCGAGGGATCGATGCTGCGCGCGGGTTGGCCGCGGCTGACCGCGGCGCAGGCCTCGATGCGCAGGCCAAGCTCGTCGCAGAGCGCGGTCAGGTCGCGCAGGGTGCAGAGGTGGATGTTGGGCGTCGACCACCAGGGCTCGGGCAGGGCCTTGGTCTCGGGCATGCGCCCCTGGGTCAGCAGCGCCCAGCGCACCCGCCAGTGGCCGAAGTTCGGCACCGAGACGATGGCCCGGTCGGCGATCCGCAGCAGTTCGGACAGGACGTGGCGCGGCTCGCGCATCTGCTGCAGGGTCTTGGACAGGATGGCGTAGTCGAAGGCCTGGGTCGGGAAGTGGTCCAGGTCGCGGTCGCCGTCGCCCTGCACCGCGGCGATGCCCTTGGCGAGGCAGGCCGCCACGCCGCTGGGGCTGATCTCCAGCCCCTGGCCGTCGACGCCCTTTTCCCGGGTCAGCAACTCCAGCAGCTCGCCTTCGCCGCAGCCGACGTCCAGCACCCGGGCGTTGGGGCGCACCAGCCGCAGGATCTCCTTGAAGTCCTCCCGCAGGCCGTTCACGCCAGTCCCCCGCGACTGGCCTGGGATTCGAAGAAGCCGCGCAGGGCGGAGTCCAGCACCGGCTCGTCGAGGAAGAAGGCGTCGTGGCCCTTGTCGGTCTCGATCTCGACAAAGCTCGCCCGACAGCCGGCGGCGTTGAGGGCGCGGACGATGTCGCGGCTCTCGCCGGTGGAATAGAGCCAGTCCGACGAGAAGGAGAGCACGCAGAAGCGCACGTCCCGGGCCCGGCGGAAGGCCTGGGCCAGCACCCCGTCATAGGCGCCGGCCAGGTCGAAATAGTCCACCGCCCGGGTGATGTAGAGATAGGAGTTGGCGTCGAACCGATCGACGAACGAGGCGCCCTGGTAGCGCAGATAGCTCTCCACCTGGAAGTCCGGCGCATCGAAGCCCCAGGACAGGCCGTCCCGCTGCAGCTCGCGGCCGAACTTCCGCTGCAGGGCGGCCTCCGACAGATAGGTGATGTGGGCGGCCATGCGGGCCACGGCCAGGCCTTTTTCCGGGCGGACCCCATGGGCCTCATAGGCGCCGCCGCGCCAGTCGGGATCGGCCATGATCGCCTGGCGGCCGACCTCGTGGAAGGCGATGTTCTGGGCCGAATGCCGGGCGGCCGCGGCGATGCAGACGGCCGACCGCAGCCGGTGCGGATAGTCGGCCGCCCATTGCAGCACCTGCATGCCGCCCATCGAGCCGCCGACGGCGGCGAACAGGGTCTCGATGCCCAGGGCGTCCAGCAGCATGGCCTGGGCGCGGACCATGTCGGCGATGGTGATGACCGGGAAGGTCAACCCATAGGGCTTGCCGGTGGCCGGATCGAGGGACGAGGGACCGGTCGATCCCATGCAGCCGCCGACCACATTGGTGCAGATGATGAAGTAGCGATCGGGATCCAGCGGCAGGCCCGGTCCGATTACCCGGCTCCACCAGCCGGGCTTGCCGGTGATCGGATGCACCGAGGCCGCGTGCTGGTCTCCGGTCAGGGCGTGGCAGACGAGCACGGCGTTGGACCGCTCGGCGTTCAGCCGCCCATAGGTCTTGTAGGCGATCTCCAGGGGCGCCAGCGTGGCGCCGGAGTCGAGACGCAGGGGCGCGTCGGCCGGCAGGCGCAGGGTCCCGCCGTTGGTTTCGATGGCCGGGCTGGCGATGACCGTCTGGCTCATGCCGCCTTGGACCGCCAAGCTCTGCGACTGTCAACCGCTTCGCGTCCGGGCAAGGTCGCGCTATGGAACAGCCGTGGGCTTATGGAGTGGGAATGCAGCGGCTGATCCTCTTGCGGCACGGCAAGGCCGAGCGCGAGTCATTGAGCGGGGACGACCACGCGCGGCGGCTGACGCCGCGGGGCCGCCGGGACGCTCTGGAGGCGGGCCAGCGCCTGACCGAGATGGGCTTCACCCCCGACCTCGCCCTGGTGTCCGATGCGGCCCGGACGCGGGAGACCTGGGAGTCCCTGAAGCCCGTCTGCGACGCCTGCGAGGTCCGATTCGACGAGGGCCTCTATCACGCCGAGGCCCAGACCGTGCTTGACCGGGTGCGGGAGGTCGCCGCCAAGGCGGGGACCGTGCTGGTGGTCGGCCATAATCCGGGCCTGCACGAGCTGGTCCTGCGGCTGCTCATCGAGGGCGGGGCGTCTGGCGACCTGCTGAACACCGCCCGTTCGCGGTTTCCCACCTCGGCCGCAGCGGTCTTCCTGTTCGACGGCCAGGGGCGTCCCGTCTATGACGGCCTGATGATGCCCCCCCGTGGAGGATATGATTGACCCGGATCTATAAGATCCTCCGTCGCGAGGAGTGGGATCGGGCCAGGGCGCTCGGGCGATTCGAAGGCTCGGCTGTCGATCTGGCGGACGGCTATATCCATTTCTCCACCGCCGCCCAGGCTCAGGAAACCGCCCGGCGGCACTTTGCGGGCCAGGATGGCCTTGTGGTGCTGGAGCTGGACACCGACGACCTGGGACCGGACGTGAAGTGGGAGCCCTCCCGCGGCGGCGACCTGTTCGCCCACCTCTATGGAAGCTTCGAAGCCGCCCAGGTGCTGGCCGTCCATGAGGCGCCCCTGGGCGACGACGGCGTGCCGATGTTGGGGGACCTGCCTTGAGCGTCCTGCACGATCTGGCGGCCGGCGCCCTGCGCCAGATAGATCCCGAGGACGCCCACGGGCTGACCATCCGGGCCCTGCAGATGGGGCTTGGTCCCCGGGCGAGCGGTCCTGAAGACCCGATCCTGGCCATCACCTTCTGCGGCCTGTCCCTGCCCAACTGCCTGGGCCTGGCGGCGGGCTTCGACAAGAACGCCCAGGTCTTCGCCCCCATGCTGGCGGCGGGCTTCGGCTTCGTGGAATGCGGGACGGTGACGCCCCTGGCCCAGGCGGGAAACCCGCGTCCGCGGCTGTTCCGCCTGACCGAGGACAAGGCGGTGATCAACCGCATGGGGTTCAACAACGAAGGCCTCGACGCCTTCGCCGAGCGTCTCGCGCGGCGCCGCCGCGGCGTGGTCGGCGCCAATATCGGGGCCAACAAGGATTCCGAGGACCGGATCGGCGACTATGTGGCGGGCCTGCGCCGCCTGTGGGGCCTGGCCTCCTATTTCACCATCAACATCTCCTCGCCCAATACGCCGGGCCTGCGCGCCCTGCAGACCCGCGGGGCGCTGGAAGAGCTGCTCGGCCGCCTCGCTGAGGCCCGTGACAGCCTGCCGGCCGATGGCGCGGCGCCGATGTTCCTGAAGGTGGCGCCGGACCTGGAGGCCGCCGAGGTGGAGGCCATATGCGACGTGGTGGCGCAGGCGGGGCTCAACGCCGTGATCGTCTCCAACACCACGATCGATCGGCCGGCCAACCTGGGCTCGCCCCACGCCAGCGAGGCCGGCGGCCTGTCCGGCGCGCCGCTGCTCACGCCATCCACCCGGGTGCTTCGCCAGTTCCACGATGCGGCCGACGGCCGCTTCCCCCTGGCCGGCGCCGGGGGCGTGGCCTCGGGCGCGGACGCCTACGCCAAGATCCGGGCCGGCGCCTGCGTGGTTCAGCTCTACTCCGCCCTGGTCTTTCACGGGCCGGGCCTGGTGACACGGATCAAGCGCGATCTGGCCGCCCGCCTGCGGGCCGACGGTTTCACCTCGACGGCCGAGGCGGTCGCCGCAAGCTGAGGCGTTGAGGCCCTTGCCCGCCCGACCGGCCATGAGGCGCGTTGCCCAATCGGGCGGGGTGCATTAACGGACAGGCATGGCGGAGCCCCCCTCGCCACTGAGGCCCTCGGGGCCTGACAGGCGCGGCTTCTTCTGGCCGGGCGGCCTTTCTGCTCGCCTGCTCATCCTGACCAGCCTGTTCGTCCTTTTCGGCGGCGCCCTGATCGTGCCGCCGACCCTGGCGGCCTTCGAGGAGCAGTGGCTGCTGGACCGGGTCCGGGCGGCCGAACTGGCCTCTCTGGCCACCGAAGTGGCGCCCGATGTGGTGGTCAGCGAACAGCTGTCCTCCGAACTGCTGGAGGTGGCCGGCGTCGAGTGGGTGGCCATCCAGAGCGATGGGGTCCGCCGCCTCGTCCTGCGCGGCAACAATATGAGCCGCACCCCCTATCTGGTGGACCTGCGCGATCAGGCCGTCGCCTCCTGGCTGGCGGCGCCCTTCCAGACCATGTTCGGCGGCGAGGGGCGCATGGTCCGCGTGGTGGCCGAGCCCCGGTTCCGCGACGCCGAGTTCATCGAGATCGTCGCCCCAGACGCCGAACTGCGCCAGGAGCTGACCGCCTATCTCTGGCGGCTGATCGCGGTGACCGCCTTCGTCTCGGCCATGGCGGGCGGGCTGGTCTATCTGTCGCTCAATCTCTTCCTCGTTCGGCCCATGCAGCGGATCACCCGCGGGATGGAGCTGTTCCGCACCGATCCCGACGATCCCCGGGCGACGGTCAAGCTGTCGGGCCGCCGGGACGAGATCGGCCGCGCCGAGGTGGAGCTGGCCCTGATGCAGGGGGATCTGCGCGCCGCCCTCAACGCCCGGGCCCGCCTGGCGGCCCTGGGCGAGGCCGTGGCCAAGATCAATCACGACCTGCGCAACATGCTGACCAGCGCCCAGATCGCCTCCGAACGTCTGGCCGCCTCGGCCGACCCCGACGTGGGCCGCGCCCTGCCGCGGCTGGAGCGGGCGCTCGATCGGGCGGTGAAGCTGGCCTCCCACGTGCTGACCTATGGCAAGACCCAGGAGGCGCCGCCGGAGGCGCGCACGGTGGGCCTGGCCGAGGCCGCCGAGATGGCCGCCGAAGAGGCGCGCCTGACGCCGGACGGGGTGCGGCTGGACCTGCAGGTCGCCGCCGCCGACCAGGTGCTGGCCGATCCCGACCAGCTGCACCGGATCCTGGTCAATCTGATGCGCAACGCCCGCGAGGCCATCGAGCAGCAGGGGCAGGATGGGCGCGGCGTCATCACCCTGAGCCTGCAGCAGGACGAGGGCCAGAGCCGCGTGCGGCTGAGCGACGACGGCCCCGGCGTGCCCGCCAAGGTCCGCGAGCGGCTGTTCCTGCCCTTCACCGGGTCGGGCCGGGCCGATGGGGCGGGCCTGGGCCTGGCCAGCGCCCGGGAGCTGGCCCAGGGCCATGGCGGCGATCTGAACCTGGGGGAGAGCCGCGCGGCCGGCACCACCTTCGAGCTTCGCCTGCCCGGCGCGCCTGCGGCCCTGGCGCCGCCTCCACAGGCGAAGACCGGCCGGACGCGGCGCAAGGCCGCCCCGGCCGCGCCCAAGGCCTGACGGGGGCTCTAGAAGCCCCGGGCGACCCCTTCGCGGCGGGGATCGGCGCCGCCGTCCAGGCCCTGCGGCGTCACCCGCACCCCATGCAGGCCCGAGCCCTCGCCGCCGACGGCGGTGAAGGTCACGCCGCGCTCGGCGAGGCCGGCCACCACGTCAGGCGCGAACTTGTCCCCTTCGGCGGCGTAGGACGAGCCCCGGGCGATCAGGTTGGGCAGGGCGATGGCCTCGGCCACCGGCATCTTCCAGTCCAGCATCCCCACCAGGGCCTTCAGATTATAGGCCAGGATCGAGGTGCCGCCCGGCGAGCCGATGGCGGCGGCGAGCTTGCCGTCTTCCAGCACGACGGCCGGGGCCATGGACGACCGGGGCCGCTTGCCGCCGGCGATGGCGTTGGCCGCCGGCGCCCCGTCGGGATTGACCGGGGCGAAGGCGAAGTCGGTCAGCTGGTTGTTGAGGAAGAAGCCCCCCACCATGCGGCCCGAGCCGAAGATGCTCTCCACCGTGGTGGTCATGGAGACCGCATCGCCGGCGGCGTCGACGATCACGAAATGCGACGTGCCGGAAACCTCCCGGGTGGCGTCCGGGGCGCGGACCCCGGCGCCGGCCGGCGTCCCGGGCGCAGGCGCGGCCCCGGCGCTCGGCCCGATCAGTTGCGCGCGGGCGGCGAGATAGGTCTTGTCCAGCAGGCCCTCGGTGGGCACGGCGACGAAGTCGGGATCGCCCATATAGCGGTCGCGGTCGGCGTACATCAGCCGGCTGGCCTGGGTGAACAGGTACCAGCCCTGGGCGTCGTTGGGGTGATCGGCGATGGCGGTGTGCTCGAGGATGCCGAGACCCTCCAGCACGGCCGGGCCGCCGGACGGCGCCGGCGGCGTGCAGACCACATAGACGCGATAGGGCCGGCACAGGGCCTCGGTCTTCTTCGGCGCATAGGCCGCCAGATCGGCCAGGGTCATGACGCCGGGCAGCTCGCCCTGGCCGACGCGGGCGACGATGGCCTGAGCGATCTCGCCCTCCAGCAGGGCGTCGGGACCCTCGGCGGCGATCTTGCGCACCGTGGCGGCGTAGGCCGGGTTGCGCAGCCGGTCGCCCGCGCCATAGCGAGTCCCGTCAGGCTTGGTGAAATAGGCCACGGCGTCGGGCGCCTTGGCCTGGGGCGCCTGGCTGGTGATCATGCCGGCCAGGCGGGGGCTGACAATGAAGCCCTCGTCGGCCAGCCGTTCGGCCGAGCCAAACAGCTGGTTCCATTCCAGATTGCCGTGCTCGGCCTGGGCCATGTGCAGCATGGCCACCGCGCCGGGGACGCCGGTGGAGCGGCCGCTGAGCAGGACGTCGAAGAAGGGCAGGGGCTTGCCCTCATCGTTCAGGAACATGTTCGGCGTGGCCGCGGCCGGCGCGGTTTCCCGGCCGTTATAGGCGCTGACCACCCCGGTCTCGGCGTCGTAGTGCACCATGAAGGCGCCGCCCCCCAGGCCCGAGCTCTGCGGCTCCACCAGGCCCAGCACGGCCTGGACGGCGACGGCCGCGTCCACCGCCGAGCCCCCGGCCCGCAGGACCTCCAGACCGGCCTCCACCGCCAGGGGATTGGCGGCGGTCACCATCACCTGGCCCTGGGCGGCCGAGGCCGGGGGCGGCCCGGCGGGACCCTCGGTGGTCTGGGACATCGGCGCACAGGCGGCGGCCAGCAGAAGCAGGGCCGGCGCCAGGGGGCGGACGAGGGAACGGGCGAGGCGGGCGATGGGACGCGGGAGGGAGGAGGACACGGCGCTCCGGGGACTGGTCTGGATCATGGCGGCACCTTAGCGGCGATGGCGTGGACAACAACCGTCTGGCTGTGTCACCCAGCCAGAAGGGAGACCCGCCAACATGACGTCTTTGATCGCCCGCCCGGGCCCGCGCAACCTGATCACCGACGTTCCGGGGCTGAAGGTCGGCCAGGCCCATGATGCCCGCGCCCGCACCGGCGTGACGGTGATCCTGCCCGACGCCCGCGCCGTGGCCGCCTGCGACGTCCGCGGCGGCGGCCCCGGCACCCGCGAGACCGATGCGCTGGATGCCCACAACCTGGTCGACGCCATCGACGCCATCGTTCTGTCGGGCGGCTCGGTCTATGGCCTGGCCGCCCCGGACGGGGTGACCGCCTGGCTGGGCGCCCAGGGGCGCGGCTATGGCCTTGTGGCCGATTCCGCCGTGCCGCCCTCGCCGGTGGTGCCCGCCGCCATCCTGTTCGACCTGGCCAATGGCGGCGACAAGGCCTGGGGCGAGGATCCGCCCTATCGCGCCCTGGGCCGCCAGGCGGCGCTGGCGGCCGGCGAGGTCTTCGACCTCGGCACGGCCGGGGCCGGCTATGGCGCCATGGCTGGCCGGCTCAAGGGCGGCCTGGGCTCGGCCTCGGCGATCACCGCCGATGGCTTCGCCGTGGGCGCCGTGGTGGCGGTCAACAGCTTCGGCTCGGTGACAGCGCCGGGCGGACGGACCTTCTGGGCCGCCCCCTACGAGATGGACGGCGAGTTCGGCGGCCTCGGCTCAGCCGGCCTGGCGGGCGCCGGCGACGACTGGGGCCTGGCCAAGGCCGATCCCCAGGCCAGGACCAACACCACCCTCGCCTGCGTGGCCACCGACGCCGTCCTGACGCCCGCCCAGGCCCGCCGCGTGGCGGTGATGGCCCAGGACGGCCTGGCCCGCGCCATCCGCCCCGTCCACGCTCCCTTCGACGGGGATGTGGTCTTCGCCCTGTCCACGGCCCAGCGTCCCCTGGGCGAGCGCCCCGACTTCCAGATCGCCCGCCTGGGCGCCCTGGCCGCCGACGTCCTGGCCCGGGCCGTGGCCCGCGGGGTCTACGCCGCCGCCCCCTGGCCGGACGCCCCGGTCCCCTGCTGGCGCGACCTCGCCTGAGGGGCCGCAAGAAGAATCGCCCATCCCCCGATTCCCCCGCTTGAACTTTCCCAAAAGGCCGACTAGGTTCCGCGCCCTTGCCGCAAGGCACTGCGCGCCCGTAGCTCAGCTGGATAGAGCATCAGACTACGAATCTGAGGGTCGGAC
>CAZERE010000074.1:0-15233 GCA_964515365.1 uncultured Phenylobacterium sp.
GTTGGCCACCTTCTGGCGGCCGCCGGTCAGGGCGTTGAACAGGGCCGTCTTGCCGGAATTGGGATTGCCGACCAGGGCGATGCGGGCGCTGGCTGTGCTCATCGGCCGGCGCTCCGTGCGTCCAGGCGGATGACGACGTCGGCGGCGTCGTGGCGGCGCAGCGCCACGCGCATGTCGTCCAGGCGCACCGCGATCGGGTCCCGGCCGATGGCGCCTTCGTGGATGACCTCGATGGCGGCCCCTTCGACGAAGCCCAGCGCCAGCAGGCGGCGCTCCAGCTCCTCGGGGCTCAGGCCATGGTGATCGACATCGGTGCGCACATGCACGCTGCCGATGACCCCGCGGTCCCCGAGCCGGGCCTGGCTCAGCCGCACCTCGCCGCGGTCGGGCTGGGGATCGGCGGCCAGCAGGGCCGAGGCGGGCGTGAGGTGGTCCATAAGCAAATTCCAGGGCCTGAGGCGAAGGACGGCGCGCACGGCGCCGCGTCTGCGAACGATTATCAGTTACGGATGACCCGTCGGCGATGCAAGCCCTGTCGCCCTGTCAGGACGATTCACCGCGCCCGCAGCCCACATTGACGCGACGGCGCGCGCCGCTAGATTGCGCTGCCCGCGGGCCCCTGTGGTGGAATTGGTAGACGCGCCGCACTCAAAATGCGGTACCGCAAGGTGTGTCGGTTCGAGTCCGACCGGGGGCACCAGGCCTTGCGCGTGATCGGCGGCTAGCTCCCCGCCGCAAAGATCAGCGGGACGGCGATCAGGGCGATGGCCGAGATCGCGACCACGCCGATGATGTTCAGCCACAGGCCCGCCCGGCTCATCTGCCCGATGCTGATCAGGCCGCCCCCATAGACGATGGCGTTGGGGGGCGTCGCCACCGGCAGCATGAAGGCGCAGGACGCCGCCAGGGCCAGCGGAATGGCGAACAGCAGCGGGTCGGCGCCGATGGCCAGCGCCAGGGCCCCGCCGATCGGCAGGAAGGTCGCGGCCGAGGCGGTGTTGCTGGTCAGTTCGGTCAGGAAGATCATCGCCAGGGTGACCATGACCACCAGGGCCGCCACAGGCCAGGCGCCCAGCACCCCAAGCAGCTGACCCAGCCAGGCGGCCAGGCCGCTGTCGGAGATGGCGTCGGCCAGGCTCAGGCCCCCACCGAACAGGGTCAGCACCCCCCAGGGCAGGCGCTTGAGCTCGGCGTCGGTGACCAGCCGCTCGCTGCGGAAGCCTCCGGCGGGGATGAAGGCCAGGGCCATGGCCGCGGCGATGGCGATCCCGGTGTCCGTCAGCCAGGGGGCGAAGGGGGTGAGCAGGGGGCGGAAGATCCATGCCGCCGCCGCCAGGGCGAAGATGACCGAGACCCGCTTTTCCGGCCCGGTCATCCGGCCGAGCCTCGCCCGTTCCTCGCGGAACAGCACCCCGGCCTCGGGCAGGACCAGCTTCACGGGGTTGAGCGCCGTCAGCACGACCCAGGCGGCGCCCAGCAGGATGAGCGCCACGGGGACGCCGATGATCATCCATTGGCCAAAGCCGATCTCGACCCCGTGCTCCCGGGCCATATAGCCGGCCAACAGGGCATTGGGCGGGGTGCCGATCAGGGTGGCGACCCCGCCGATGCTGGCGCCATAGGCCACCGCCAGCAGCAGGGCGACGCCGAGATTGCGATAGGAGACAGGATCCTCGCGCCCGCCATGGTCCTCGGCCAGGGCCAGGACGGCCATGGCGACGGGCATCATAAGGACGGCGGCGGCGGAGTTGCTGACCCACATGGAGACCAGGGCCGTGGCGCCCAGCATGCCGGCCACCAGCCGGCGGGGCGTGGCCCCGGCGGCGGCGGCGCAGCCCAGGCCCACACGTTTGTGCAGGCCGCAGCGCTCCATGGCCGCCCCCAGGACGAAACCGCCCAGGAACAGGAAGATCACCGGGTCGGCATAGGGGGCGGCGGCGTCGCGGATGTCGCTGACGCCGAGGGCCGGAAAAAGGACGATGGGCAGCAGCGCGGTGGCCACCAGAGGCGCGGCCTCGGTGATCCAGAGAATGGCCATCAGGACGGTGACCGCCGCCACGGGGCGCACCGCCGGGGCTGGACCGAAGTCCGGCGCCATCAGGATCGCCCCGAAGGCGCAGAGTCCCAGGATCAGCCCAGCCGTCCGTCGGCGCGCCTGACCCGCCGCCTCATCGCTCGCCCCAGAGTCCACCTGTGTTCCCCCCGCTCGGCCGCACGCCTGGCGACCTGAAACACCGTCAATATGGTCTATGCCGCACCTGTGACGCCAGGGGGGCCGGCCTCCGCGCCACCTTCGCCGGCATCGTGCTAATCTGTCACCCTAGGCTGGCGGCGCCCTGACGCGATCCTCACGAGGCGAAATGGACGAAATCTCCGATACGGCCGGCACGACCCAGGACTTCGACGGCAAGGACGTGTCTCGGCTGATTCTCCAGTGCGCGATTCCCCACTTCGTCCAGGGGGTGGCGACCCTGGAGCACTTCGGCGGCGGAGACCCCCTCACCGGCGTGCTGGCGCTCTCGATCATCGAGGCCAATGTCCGGCATATCATCCGTGATCCCGTCCTGGCCCTCCGCTACGCCGGCGTGGACAACCCGCCCCCCGATGATATCCGCCGGCCGATCAGCGTCGGGGCCCTGGCCGCCTCGTTCAGCATTCCCTACGACGCCGCGCGGCGTCGGGTCGCCGATCTCGAAGCCCGTGGCCTTTGCCGGCGGACCACCCGGGGGGTCTATATTCCCGCCATCGCCCTTGAGACCGAGGCCAACCGCCGGGCGCTGGGGCGCAGCCTGGCGACGGTGCGCGCCCTGGCCGCCGATATCCACGCCGCCGCCCCGGACTTTGACCTGACGGGCGGCGCAAAGCCCGTGCCCGGCATCACGCCGCCGGTCTCCCAGGAGCGGCTGGCCGCCCGCTTCACCGCCGAGTACGTCCTGCGGTTCGCCGAGCGCCTGACCCGCACGACCGCGGACTTCGGCCGGGGCATGATCCTTCTGGCCATCCTCGAGGCGAACTACCAGCCGCTGCGCGAGGACCTGGAGGTGGCGCGGCGCTATGCGTCGGTCCAGCGGCCGCCCCCCGACGAGCTGCTGGCGCCCATCAGCGTCCTGGCCCTCTCCAACGCCCTGAAGCAGCCGTTCGAGACCACCCGCCGCAATGTGAACGTCCTGATCCGGACCCGGCGCTGCATCCGGACCCCCAAGGGAATCATCGTTCCCGCCCAGGCCTTCCAGACACGGCTGGCCCGCGAGGTGCTGACCGGTCATCTGGGGGATATCCAGCGGGTGTTCGGCGCCATGGCGCGCCTGGGGGTGACCTTCGACTGACCGATCGGCGGCCCGTGGGGGCAAAGAGGTCTCTGCGGCCTCGGCGTGATTGACGCCGTCGTGGTCAGGGGCCATGGGCTGTCCATCGTGACCATGGCCTCCCCCCCGCGTCCCGCGCCCGAACGCCCGGCTTCCAAGATCGGCCTGGGCGTGATGCTCCGCGTGGCGGCCATGGCCTGTCTGGCGGGCCTGTTTGGGCTGGTGAAGGTGGCGTCCGAGCGCGGCGTCCCGATCTTCGAGACGCTCTTCTTCCGCAACGCCTTCGCCTTCATCCCCATCGCCATCTACATCCTGCGCACCAGCGGGTTCGGCGTCCTGCGCACCAGCCGGCCCGGCGCCCATGCGGCGCGCGCCATGGTCGGGCTGACCGGCATGATCGGCGGCTTCATGGCGGTTTCGCACCTGCCGCTCACCGAGGCCACGGCGCTCTCCTTCTCCGCGCCCCTGTTCATGACCGCCCTGTCGGTCCCGTTGCTCAAAGAGGCGGTGGGACCGCACCGCTGGGCGGCCGTCGCCGTCGGCTTTGTCGGCGTGCTGATCATGATCCGGCCCGATCCCGCCCACATGGCCAATATCGGGGTGATCTTCGCCCTGATCGGCGCCGTGGGCTCGGCCGGGGCCATGATCACCATCCGCCAGATCAGCATGACCGAGCCAGGCCCCCGGATCGTCTTCTACTTCACCCTGGCCGGCGCCGTGGGGGGCCTGGCCAGCCTGCCCTTCGGCTGGATCATGCCGGATCGGGAAACCTTCGCCCTGCTGGTGGTCATGGGCCTGCTGGGCGGTGTCGGCCAGCTTCTGCTGACCGAGGCGATCCGCGTGGCGCCGGTCACCGTCGTGGCGCCGTTCGACTACACCCAGCTCATCTGGGCCAGTCTGTTCGCCTTCATCGTCTGGGACGAGCTGCCCCGGCCGCTGACCCTGGTCGGGGCCGGCGTCGTCGCCGCCAGCGGGATCTACATCCTCTATCGCGAGACCATCCGCCGTCGCGAACCTCGGCCTTAAGTCTTCCGGAAGTTGATTTTACACGACAAGTTGCGCGGGCGGCGGCATCGTTGCATTGACGGAACGTCGATACGGGAAGACCCTGCGACCCTCGTCGGCGCTGGGTCGGCGAATCTCTTTGAAGGAGGTCCCGCCATGCGCCGTGGACTTTCAATTCTGGCGGCTGCCACCGCCCTGACCTTCTGCGCCGGCGCGGCGCAAGGGGCGGTGACCGTCATCGGCGGCGGCATGGCCGAGGCCTGCTCCCGCGCCGCCGTCAATGGCGAGTCCGACGAGAGGTTCGAGGAATTCTGCGACATCGCCCTGGAGACCGAGTTCCTCAATTCCCGCGACCGGGCCGGCACCTATGTGAACCGTGGCGTCCTGCGCCTGCGGCGCACGGCCTATGAGGAGGCGGTGAAGGACTTCGACATGGCGGTGAAGATGAAGCCGGACCTGGGCGAGGGCTATGTGAACCGCGGCGCGGCCTTTATCGGCCAGGAGCGCTATGCCGAGAGCCTGGCGCAGATCAATCGCGGCCTGGAGCTCGGCGTCGAGGAGCCGGCCAAGGCCTATTACAACCGCGCCCTGGCCTATGAGGGCCTGGAGGACGCCAAGTCCGCCTATTTCGACTATCAGAAGGCCATCGAACTGGCGCCGGGCTGGAGCGCCCCCGCCGAACAGCTGGCCCGCTTCACCGTCACGACCCGGGCGCAGGCGAACTGAACGGAGCCGCCGGCGCGATGGCGCGTTGAGGATCAAGACCCTCAACGGAGACCTCGCCATGCGCCCTGCCGTGTTCGCCGCCGCCTTCGCCGGCATGGCCGCCATGTCGGCCGCGCCGGCCGCCGCCCAGGACGCCTATCATGATCACCAGCTGGGCGTTCTTCAGGCCCAGCAGCAGATGGAGCGCCAGCGGGCGATCGCGTTGGAGAACGAGGTCAACGCCCTGAGCGCCCAGGTCCAGACGGAACAGGCGCTCCGCACCTTGCGCGCCCAAGGCCAGTCGCCGGCCATCCCGTCGATCCTGCCCCGGCCGGCGGGGGAGGTCGCCGAACAACCCGCCCTCGACCTGCCGACCACGCCGGACGCCCGTCTGGACGCCTCCAATGCGCGGGTGAAGGCGATCCTGGACGGTTCGAAGTAGGCGCGCGCCCGCGATCACGTCATGGTCGCGCCCTGAGACGAATTCGGAGGCGACCACATGCGTTGGCGGGGCGGACGGCGTTCTGGGAACATCAGCGATCGTCGGGGCATGGGTCCGGTGGCCGGCGGCTTGGGCGTGGGCGGCGTCGTCCTGGCCCTGATCGGCTATTTCGTCTTCGGTATCGATCCCACCACCACGCTCAGCGTCGTCAACGGCGCCGGCGAGCCGGCCGCGGCGAGTTCGGGCGTGCGCGGCGCGCCGGACGACGAGGCCGGCCAGTTCGTCGATGTGATCGAGACCTCCACCGCCGAGGTCTGGACCGAGGTGTTCGCCCAGGCCGGCCAGACCTATGAACCCCCGGCCGCCGTGGTGCTCTATGAGCAGTCCACCAACACCCGCTGCGGGACCGGACAGGCGGCCATGGGCCCCTTCTATTGCCCGGCCGACCGCATGGTCTATCTGGACCTGTCCTTCTGGGATGATCTGGAGAACCGCTTCGGCGCGGAGGGGGAGGCGGCCCGGGCCTATGTGATCGCCCACGAGATCGCCCACCACGTCCAGAACCTCACCGGCCAGATGGACAAGGCCCAGCGCCTGGGCGCGCAGGGCGCCGAGAGCGGGGCGGTGCGCCTGGAGCTGCAGGCCGACTGCTATGCCGGCGTCTGGGCCGCCCGGGCCGAGCGCGCCTCGGGCGGGGCGGTGGCTCTGGGCCCGGACGACATCGCCCAGGGGCTGGCGGCCGCCTCGGCCATCGGCGACGACACCCTGCAGAAGCAGAGCCAGGGCCGCGTCGTGCCCGACGCCTTCACCCATGGCTCCAGCGCCCAGCGGATGGCCTGGTTCAGGACGGGCGCGCAGACCGGCGATCCCAACGCCTGCGACACCTTCAGCGCCGCCCGGCTCTGACCCGCTCAGATCGGCGGCGGCGGCTCAAGCTCAAGGCAGACGTCCACGCAGCGCCGCGCCAAGAGGTCGCCCGCGTCGAGGAAGGGGACCTGGACGTCGTCCGGCGAGAGCACCAGCGGGGCCTCGGTGCAGCCGGCGATCAGCGTCTCGGCGCCCGCGGCCACCAGGTCGCCCGCCATGCTGGCCATCTCGGCCCGGACGCGGGGCGAAAGGTCCCCGCCCTTGATGCGATAGAGCAGGGCCATGAAGGCCTCCTGCCGCTCGCCGGCCAGGGTCACCAGGCCCAGGCCCCGGGCGGCGAGATATTCCCGATAGAGCTTCAGGGCGCCCTTGGTGCCCAGCACGCCCACCCGATGGGCGCCGGTGTCGGCGGCGGCCTTGGCGGCCCCACCGATCATGTCGATCAGCGGCAGGCCGCTCGCCCGCACGATCAGGTCGGCATGGGCGTGGGCGGTGTTGCAGGGCATGGCCAGAACCTCGGCCCCGCCGCCCGCCAGGGCGCCGGCCATCTCGGCCAGGACATCCCCGGCCCCGGCGCCGGCGCCGGGACTGGGGGCGTTCCGGTCGGGGACCTGGGGGTTGAGGTCCATCAGGACGCGGATGTGGTCCTGATCCCGCTGGGCCGGGGTGTAGGCCTGCAGCTTGCCGAGAAAGTCCAGGGTGGCGGCCGGTCCCATGCCGCCCAGAACCCCGAGGATCAGGCTCATGCCAGCTTGCCTTCCAGTTCGCTCTGATAGCCGAACAGGCCCTGGGCGCCGCCGGTGTGCAGGAAGACGACGGTCTCGCCCTTGAAGGCGCCCTTGGCGCAGAGGTCGATCAGCCCCTTCATCGCCTTGCCGCTATAGACAGGGTCGAGGATCAGGGCCTCGGTGCGGGCCGCCAGCTTCAGGGCGTCGATCACCGCCTGGTCGATCAGGCCATAGCCCGCGCCGACATAGTCGCAATTGGCCGCCACCATCTCGCGGGTCACCCGGCCCTCCTGGCCCAGCAGGGCGCAGGTTTCCTGGGCCAGCTTGAACACATTGGCCTCCTGCATCGCCTGGGGCGCGCGGACCCCGATCCCCAGGACCGGGATGTCGGCGCCGATCACCGCCAGGCCCGCCACCAGGCCAGCCTGGGTGCCGGCGCTGCCGGTGGCCGTGACGATGCGGTCGATCTTCAGGCCCATGGCGTCG
This sequence comes from uncultured Phenylobacterium sp., assembly GCA_964515365.1. GTDB lineage: Bacteria > Pseudomonadota > Alphaproteobacteria > Caulobacterales > Caulobacteraceae > Phenylobacterium. The sequence goes on from CAZERE010000074.1 coordinate 7,539, forward strand.
GCCTGGACCACCAGCTCCCGCGCGCAGTCGGCGTAGCCCAGGGCGCCGACGGCGTTGGAGCCGCCGCCGGGGATCACATAGGGGCGGCCGCCGCGGTCGCGCACCGCCTGGGCGGTTTCCTCCAGGGCGGCGTTCATGTCGCTGCCGCCGGGCAGGGTGCGGATGGCCGCGCCCAGCAGGCGGTCGAGCAGGACATTGCCCGAGCCGTTGTAGTCGACGGCCTCCGACCCGGTGCGGGCCTCCAGGATGATCTCGCAGGCCATGCCCATGCGCGCGGCGGCCGCGGCCGTCTGGCGGACATGGTTGGACTGGATGGCGCCCTGGGTGACCAGGGTGTCGGCGCCGCGGGCGCGGGCCTCGCCGACCAGGAACTCCAGCTTGCGCGTCTTGTTGCCGCCGCCGGCCAGGCCCGTGGCGTCGTCGCGCTTGATGAACAGGCTCAGGCCGCCGAGCGCCTCGCCCAGACGGGGCGCGCCCTCCAGCGGGGTCGGCAGATGGGCGAAACGGGCGCGGGGATAACGGGCCAGGTGCATGATCGGGCTCCTCGATGAACTGGAGCCTGCCGTAGAGCATGATGCGATCAGACGAAACCGTCTGATCGTTGAATCATGCTCTAGCTTCAAAAGCTTGAGCGCATCTCATCCGTAAAACCGGATTCCACTTTTACGGGACGCGCTCGAGCACGCGCCTCCCCGCGCGTCTCCGCCCCAGCCGGGGTCAAGCGGTCAGGGGATGAGGATCGGCGCGGCGACCAGCCCCAGCCCCACGATGCTCACCAGCCAGGCCAGGGAGCGGACGCCCCGGACCCCGAAGGCGTACAGCGGCACATAGGCGACCCTGGCCCAGAAATAGACCTGGGCCCCGATGGCGGTCAGCTCCGAGGCGCGGCCGGTGACATGGACGATCAGCACCGCGCCGATGAACAGGGGCAGGGTCTCGAACAGATTGGCCTGGGCCCGCTGCAGCCGGTTGGCGCGGGGGTTGAGGGGCGGCATCTCCTCGTCCCGGGCGCCGGTGTTCCACTTCAGCCCGTATTGCGACGTGCGGGCCATGTCGAAGAGCAGGATCTGGACAAAGGCCAGGACCAGTGTCCAGGCCAGCATGACGAGTTCGATGGTCAAGTGACGTCCCCCAGGCTTGCGGGCCGCAGGCTGCGGTCCTTCGGCCCAGGGGACGCTCACGGGCGGGCCGCCGTCAAGGACGACCCAGCGTCAGCCTCGACGGCGTTTCCGTGCGATCAGCCGCCGAACTTGCGGGTGAACCGCACCCCGATCGCCCGGGGCGGCAGCACATAGGTGTAGTAGCTGCGCACATAGACCGGGTCGCCATTCCCGTCGAAGACCGGCTGGTTGTACTGGCTTGTGGACCGGGCGCCGGTCTCGGCGAACTCGTTGAACAGGTTCTTCACATAGAGGGTGGCGGTCCACACGTCGGTGCTGAGCGACACTGCGGCGTTGTGCACCTGATAGCCTTCGAGGGTCAGGCTCTCGGCCCGGCCGCCGGTCCGGGTCAGGACGTCGCCGAGCGCCGTGACGCCATAGTTGACGCCGAAGTCCATGCCATTGGAGAGCGGCCGCTCATAGTCGACGAACAGGCTGCCCTGGTGCTCGGGCGAACCGGGCAGGCGGTCGCCGGGCATGCCGTCCTCGTAGGTGATGGTGCCCTGGAAGCCTGGCGGGTTGAACCGCGGCACCAGGTTTGGCGTGACCTCGGTCAGCTCGGAGGTGTTGTAGGAATAGCTCCCGCGGACGGTCAGATCGCCGGTGACCTGGCCGATGAAATTGATCTCCACCCCCTTGGACTCGGCTGCCGCGCCGTTCTTGGTGATGGGGATCAGGCCGTTTTCCGTCGCGGAGGAGACCTGCGGATCGCTCCATTCGATGAAATAGGCCGAGCCATTCAGGGTCAGGCGGTCATCGAACAGCTGGGTCTTCAGGCCGACCTCATAGTTCAGGGTCTTGTCGGGCTGATAGGCCAGCTCGTTGGGCAGGGCGCAGCTGATCTGGTTGCTGGGCAGCGGGTCGGGGCAGGGGCCGACGCCGTTGGAATTGCCGATCCGATAGCCTTCGCTGACCGTCAGATAGCCGAGGATGTCGTCGGTGAACTGGTAGGAGGTGTTGAACTTGTAGAGCCAGCCGTCGTCCTCCTGGCCGCCGGGCTCGAAGGCCAGGTTGATCTCGTCCGGCGCCGCGCCGAAGAACACGCTGTTCAGCAGCGGGAAGTCGACGGCCTGGAAGGTCTCCAGCTCATAGGAATAGCGCCGCGCCCCCACCGTCACCTGCCAGGCCGGCGTGATCTCGTAGGAGACCTCGCCATAGACGGCCTGTTCCTTCAGGTCGTTGAGATTGACGTTGTAGTATTCCAGGGCGTCGGGGCGCTCACCGCCCAGCCACTCGGCATAGCCCGGCGTGAACTCCTTGCTCGAGGAGTTGGAGTCGAGCTCGTAATAGAAGCCGCCGAGGATCCAGCTGAACGGCCCCTCGTGGTCCGACACCAGCCGCACCTCCTGGCTCAGGACCTGCTGGCCCGCTTCCTCCTGGGTGTAGGCGGTGAAGGTCGGAAAGGCCTCGTAGCTGTATTCCAGGCTGATCAGCAGGTCGGTCTGGTCGCGCTGGCCGCGCTCGGTATAGCGCGACTTGCCGGTGGACGAGGTCAACTGGGCGAAGCCGAGGTCGGCGGTCACTTCAAGGGCCAGAAGCTCGTTCCAGCGCTTGTTGGGCTCCAGAACCCGCTCGGCCGACTCATAGTCGCCGGTCGCCAGCGTGCTGCGGCGATGGCTGACTTGGCGGGCGCCGACATCCTTTTCCTGGAAGTGATAGGTCAGGGTGGAGTCGAGCCAGTCGGTGGGCGCCCAGCGCGCCGCCAGCCGGCCGGAGGTGACCTGCTCGTAGTTCGCATCCTTCTCGTGCCTCAGGTTCTGGGACACGGCGCTGGGGTCGCTGAAGTCGGGATCGGGATCGGAGATGCCCGGCTGCTGGACCAGGAAATTGTAGTCGATGAAGCCGCTGTCATACAGCCGGTCGAACGAGGCCCGCAGGGCGAACGTGTCGGTGAGCGGCGCATTGAAGGTGACGCCGAGATCGGTCGAGAGCGAGGCGGCCTCGCTGTACTGATAGGTGTCGGCCCGGACCTCCATCATCGGCGCGGAGAAGTCGGGCTTGTTGGGGATGTAGCGGATCGCGCCGCCCAGGGTGCCGGCGCCATAGAGGGTGCCCTGGGGACCCAGCAGGATTTCCACCCGCTCCAGGTCGTTGGTCTTCAGGTCCACATAGAGCGGGATTTCGCCCACATAGGTGGCCACCGTGCCGCCGCCGGCGGTCACGCCCTCGTCCGAACCCAGCGGGTCGGCGTTGAGGCCGCGGACGATGATCCGGTTGTCCGATCGCGACCCCTGGTCGACGATGTGGATGCCGGGCACCCACTTGGCCACGTCGGAGAGGTCGGTCAGGCCCTGCTTCTGCATTTCCACCGCGCCGACCGCGGCGATGTTGATGGGGGCGTCCTGAACGGTGGAGTTCCGCCGGGTGGCGGTGATGATCAGTTCCTCGACCTCGACGGCCTGGGCGGAGACGACGGTGGGCGTGGCGACAGTAACGGCGAGCGCGCTGATCGAGGTCAGCAGGGCCGCTCGCGGAGACAGGTTGAGACGCATGATTGTTCCCCTCGGCTTTGCTGATAGGCAGGCTGGGGATGGCCGCGACCGGCTCTCAAGGGTGTTGTTGCGCCGCAGAACGCAATTATTCAGTATGACGAAAATATGAGCGCGTATGCATTGGTTTGACGGCGCCCCATGACCGCACAGTCTTCCGAGACCAACGCCCAGCGCCTCGCCCGGGCCGAGCGGCTGATGGCCGACAAGGCCTATGAACCGGCCCACGCCCTGTGCATGGAGGCCCTCTCGGCCGACCCCGGCGCGGCGCGCGCCTGGTTCCTGCTGGGCGTCCTGGCGGCCGATCACGACAATCCCGGCAAGGCCGCCGAACTGTTCGCCCGCGCCGCGGCCCTCGACCTCGACGATCCCCGGGCGCCGGCCCAGTTGGCCCGCTGCCTGATCGCGCTCAATCGCCGGGACGAGGCCCTGACCCAGGCCCAGGCGGCCGCCGGCCGCGGCCCGGCCGACGCGCTGACCCTCGACACCCTTGGCGTGGTCTACAGCCGGGCGGGCCTGCATGGGCGCGCCATCGGCTTCTTCGAGGCGGCCTTCGCCCGTGAGGCCCGCAACGCCAGCTTCGCCTACAATCTGGCGGCGTCGCGTCAGTTCTCCGGCGACTTCGAGGGCGCCGAGGCGGCCTACGCCCAGGCGCTGGCCATCGATCCCGGCCTGCACCGGGCCTGGTCGTCCCGGGTGCAGCTGCGGCGCCAGACGCCAGAGGCCAACTTCATTCCGGAACTGGAGGCGCAGTTCGCCGCCGCCGGCGCGGACGCCGACCGGCGCCTGCACCTGGGCCACGCCCTGGCCAAGACCTATGAGGACCTGGGGCAGCATGAGATCGCGCTGGACTGGCTGATCAAGGCCAAGTCCGCCAAGCGCCGGCAGGTCGGCTATGACCGCCGGGCCGACGCGGATCTCTTCGCGGCGGCCAAGGCGACCTTCGGGCCCGGCGACGTGGCCACAGGCGATCCCTCAGACAGGCCGATCTTCGTGGTCGGCCTGCCCCGCACCGGCACCACTCTGGCGGACCGCATCCTCTCCAGCCATTCCCAGGTGACCTCGGCCGGCGAGCTCACCAATTTCGGCCTGATCCTCAAGCGGATGACCGGCTCGCCCGGCGCCTTCGTGCTGGACGAGACCACCCTGGAGGCGGCCTGTGAGATCGATCTCCGAAAGGCCGGCGCGGCCTATCTGCAGAGCGTGGCGCCGCTGGTGGCGGGTGAGGGCCGGTTCGTCGACAAGATGCCGCTGAATTTCGTCTATGCCGGCCTGATCCACCGCGCCCTGCCCCATGCGCGGATCATCTGCCTGCGACGCCATCCCATGGACGCGGGCCTGTCGAACTTCCGGCAGCTCTTCGCCACCGGATTTTCCTATTACGACTACGCCTACGACCTGGCCGACATCGGGGCCTATTATGCCGAGTTCGACCGGCTGGCGGCCCACTGGCGCGCGGTCCTTCCCCCCGACCGGTTCACCGAGCTCGCCTATGAGGACCTGGTGGCCGACCAGGAGGGGGAGACCCGGCGCATCCTCGACTTCTGCGGCCTGGATTTCGAGCCGCGCTGCCTGGCCTTCCACGAGAACACGGCCCCCGTAGCCACGGCCAGCTCCGTGCAGGTGCGCAACCCGATCTACGCCAGCTCCATCGGCCGCTGGCGCAGATACGGACCGGGCCTGGCGCCTCTGCGCTCAGCCCTCGAGGCGGCCGGGATAGGTATCGACGATCAGGGGCGCTGATCGTTCGGCAGGGCGGCGACCTCGGCCACGGTCAGCTTGCGCACCTCCTGGATCAGGCAGGGCGTGGCGCCGATCGGGGTGGACACCTTGATGTCCAGGTCCATGCGGTCGCAGACGACGTCAGAACCCCCGGCCGGGATCAGCACCAACGGGTCGGAGCTGGCTGTGCTCAGGCAGGCGTTGCGCATGTCCATGCGGAAGACGTCCTGCGGACCCACGCTGGTGCGAAACAGCACGGTGCTGCGATCGACGATCTTCTGGCCGCGGATGCTGCTGACCCGGAAGCAGGCCCGCTCGCTGGAGGCGCCGGCCGGAGCCATGGCGCCCGGCCCCGTAGCCGCCTGGGGACTGGATCCGCCGGCCGCACAGCCGGCGAGCGCCAGGACCCCGAGGGCGCCGATCGGCGCCGCGATGTTCAGTTTGATGCTCATGATGGCTCCTTCCACCCACAACCCCCGCGGTCGTCCGATGTTCCATACCGGTTTTGCGAGCCATTGCGGCCAAACCGGGGCGTCCGCGCAGCCCCTTGGCGCGACGCGACGTCGCGACTAGACTTCGGTTCGTCCTCGGGGGGCCGCGCTTGGGCGGCTGAGAGGCGGGGTGAGCCCGCGACCCGTAGAACCTGATCCGGGTCATGCCGGCGAAGGGAAGGGAGAGCGCCATGGCGCGGGTGTTGGATTCGACACGACTGACCGCCCGGATTCTCGGGCCGTTTCTGGCCGTGGCCGGCGCGGCCGCGGTGCTGCGCCGTGACGACCTCATCGCCCTGATCGAAGGCTTTCAGGGCGACCCGGCCCTGACCTTCGTCACCGGCATGCTGCTGGTCCTGGCGGGGCTGGCCCTGATGGCGGTCCACCAGCGCTGGCGCACGCCCGCCGAGATCGCGCTCAGCCTGACCATCTGGCTCCTGACCCTGCGCGGCGCGTTTCTGATCTTCGCCCCCAGCATCATCTTCGACCTGGCCGACAATGTCATGGCCAGGGCGCCGCTTGTGGTGGCCCTGGGCCTCGCCGCCGTGGGCGTCGGGGTCTGGCTGACCCTGGTCGGCTATCGCCGCGCGGCCGGCTAGGCCGCTCCAACCCCAGATGTTTCTCCTCAAGGTTCGCCCATGAACAAGCCGCTCACGCCAACCCTCGACGCCGACGCCATCCCCACAGGCGAACGGCCGGGCTCGCGCAAGGTCTATGAGGCCGGCCGGCTCTGGCCGGACATCCGCGTGCCGTTCCGGGAGGTGGCCGTCCATGAGAGCGCCGGCGAGCCGCCGGTGACCCTCTATGATCCATCGGGCCCCTATACCGATCCCACCGCCAGCATCGACATCGACAAGGGCCTGCCTCGCACCCGTGAGCCCTGGGTCGTCTCCCGCGGCGATGTCGAACTCGTCTCCGACCCCCGCAACGTCAAGCCCGAGGACAATGGCTTCGCCCGGGGCGCCCACCTGGCGCCAGAGTTCAGCCAGCCCCGCCGGATCTACCGCGCCCGCCCGGGCGCCAGCGTCACCCAGATGGACTATGCCCGCCGCGGCATCGTCACGCCCGAGATGGAATATGTCGCCATCCGCGAGAACCTGCGGCGCAAGGAGGGCGAGGCCTTCATCCGCGACGGCGAGGATTTCGGCGCCTCGATCCCCGACCTGGTGACCCCCGAATTCGTCCGCGACGAGGTGGCCCGGGGCCGGGCCATCATCCCGGCCAATATCAACCACACCGAGCTGGAGCCCATGGCGATCGGCCGGAACTTCCTGGTCAAGATCAACGCCAATATCGGCAATTCCGCCGTCCTCTCCACCGTCGCCGACGAGGTGGACAAGATGGTCTGGGCCATCCGCTGGGGCGCCGACACGGTCATGGACCTGTCCACCGGCCGCAACATCCACAACATCCGCGACTGGGTCATCCGCAACAGCCCCGTGCCCATCGGCACCGTGCCCATCTACCAGGCCCTGGAGAAGGTGAACGGCGTCGCCGAGGACCTGAACTGGGAGGTGTTCCGCGACACCCTGATCGAGCAGGCCGAGCAGGGGGTGGACTATTTCACCATCCATGCGGGCGTGCGCCTGCCCTATGTGCCGCTGACCGCCAACCGGGTGACCGGCATTGTCTCCCGCGGCGGCTCGATCATGGCCAAGTGGTGCCTGGCCCACCACCAGGAGAGCTTCCTCTACGAGCACTTCGAAGACATCTGCGAGATCATGCGGGCCTATGACATCAGCTTCAGCCTGGGCGACGGCCTGCGCCCCGGCTCCATCGCCGACGCCAACGACGCCGCGCAGTTCGCCGAGCTGGAGACCCTGGGCGAGCTGA
>CAZERE010000075.1:0-14902 GCA_964515365.1 uncultured Phenylobacterium sp.
AATGGCGCGGATCTTGGCGACATTCTTCAGGATCCAGTCGTCTTCCGGGAAGAAGCCCTTGTTGACGAAGAAGTGGCACTCGATCCGCGCAAAGGCGATGGCGAAGTCCACCTCGTTGAACTTGGACGGCCGGGCTTCGGGGCCACGGATGGAGATGGTGTCTCCCTCCCACTGGCTCCAGGCGGTGGCGGCCTCGGACTGCACCCGCCGGTCAGCATGGACCAGGCGCCGGTGATAGGCGCTCATCAGATCATGGCGCTCATCCTCGGGGATGGGGGCCAGGAACCGCTCCCAGGCGTCGGGGAACAGCATCGAGGCGCCGTTCTGGTAGAACCAGCCCAGTTCGCGCTGCGTCAGGAGGAAGACCCCGCGCAGGACCAGACCCTCGACCCGGTCGGGATGGGTGATGGCGTAGGCCAGCGCCAGGGTCGAGCCCCAGGAGCCGCCGAACACGGTCCACTTCTCCACCCCCAGCTTGACCCGCAGGCGCTCGATGTCGGCGATCAGGGTCCAGGTGGTGTTGTGCTCCAGCCGCGCATTGGGGTGCGAGCGGCCGCAGCCCCGCTGGTCGAACAGGGCCATGCGCCATTTGGCCGGATCGAAGAACCGCCGCATGGTCGGGTTGATCGCCCCGCCGGGGCCGCCGTGCAGGATCACGCAGGGCTTGCCGTCCGGGGCGCCGCATTCCTCGTAATAGACCTCGTGCTCGCTCTCGGTCTTGAGCCAGCCGTGGGCGAAGGGCTCATTTTCCGGATAGAGGCCGCGACGTTGGCCATGGGCGGAGACGGCGGTGCTGGGGGAAGGGCGATCCATGCGGCTATTTACGCCGGGAAACGCCGCCGCATCCAGTCGAGGATGTGCCCGTTTACCGCCTGCGGCTGCTCCTGCTGAGTCCAATGCCCGGAGTCGGTCACCAGAACCTTCTCCAGGTCCGAAATATGGTCGCCCATCTTGTCAGCCATGGAGGGGGGAAGGACCGCATCCTTCTCGGCCATGATCATCAGGCAGGGGATTCCGTCGATCCGGGTGGGCAGGTCGGCGCCGTTCTCCCAGTTGCGGGTGAAGTTGCGATACCAGTTGATGCCGCCGGTGAAGCCGCTGTGTTCGAACAGGGCGACGAAGAATGACACCGCGTCGGCCGTCAGGTACTGGCTGGCGTCCGTCGCCGGATCATAGGCGGCTAGCGCCTGGGCGAAGGCGAAGCTCGACCCGCCCTCCTTCTTCTCGCCGGCCTCGCGCAGGGCGGCGGGCTTGCGCATGAAGAAGGCCATGGTCTTGGCCACGTCGGCGGCCAGGACCCGGTCGGGCTCGTCGGGGGTCTGGAACCAGACGATGTACATGTCCGGCCCATAGATCTGGCGGAAGAGCGAGATGGGCTCGGCCGGATAGCGGGGCAGGAAGGGGGTGTTGAGGCCGATGACCCCGGCGCAGCGGTCAGGGTGCATCAGCGGCATCTGCCAGACCACGAAGCCGCCCCAGTCGTGGCCGCAGAACACCGCCTTCTCCAGGCCCAGATGATCGAGCAGGCCCACCAGGTCGCCGGTCAGGTGCGCCATATCATAGTCGGCCACGGCCTCAGGGCCGCTGGTCAGGCCATAGCCCCGCTGGTCCGGCGCGATGACGTGATAGCCCGCCGCCGCCAGCGCCGGGATCTGGTGACGCCAGGAGAAAGCGGTCTCCGGAAAGCCGTGGCACAGGACGATGGCCGGGCCGTCCTTGGGACCGGCTTCGTAATAGGCCATCTCGATCCCGTTCACCTGCGCGGTCTGCACAGGCGGCATCAGGGTCTTCAGGGCCGGCGGCAGGGCAGGGGACATGGGGGGCTCCAGGGCGATCGAGATTTCGCGAAAAGTGGTCCGATAACCCGGCGGAAGGCAAGGCCGGGGCTTTCCCTATGGGCGCCATCCCTTAGATAGGGGCATGACCAAAGTCCAAGCCGCCGCCCCGGTCCCCACGCCCTGGGGGCTCGTGATCCTGTTGGGCGCGCTGACGGCGTTCGCGCCCATGTCCATCGACATGTACCTGCCCAGCCTGCCGGCGATCGGTCAGTCGCTGGGGGCCAGCGCGGCCCAGACCCAGACCACGGTGGCGGCGTTTTTCGCCGGCATGGCCATCGGCCAGTTCATCTATGGGCCGGCGTCGGACCGGTTCGGGCGGCGCGGGCCGATCCTGGCGGGCATCGCAGTCTATCTGGCGGCGACAGTGGCCTGCGCGCTGTCGACCACGCCGGAAATGCTGATCGCCGCCCGCTTCGTCCAGGCCCTGGGCGGCTGCGCCGGCGGGGTGGTGGCCCGGGCCATCGTGCGCGACCGCTTCGACCACACCGAGACGGCCCGGATGCTGTCGCTGCTGATGCTGATCATGGGCATAGCGCCCATCGTCGCGCCCCTGCTGGGCGGACTGATCCTGCAGGTGGCCGGCTGGCGGGCCATCTTCTGGGTGCTGGTGGTCTTCGCCCTGGTGGTCGGCGCCTTCGCCCTGTTCCGCCTGGAGGAGAGCCGTTCGGAGATGACGGCGGCCCAGGCCCGGGCCGAGAACCCTTTTGCGGCCTTCCGCGCCCTGCTGCGGCAGCGGCGGCTGGTGGGCTACGCCCTGGCCGGCGCGCTGAACGGGGCGACGCTGTTCACCTATATCGCCGCCTCGCCGGTCTTGCTGATCGAGGTCTATGGCATCTCCTCGGCCAATTTCGGCTGGGTCTTCGGCCTGAACGCCGCGGGTGTGATCGGCGCCAGCCAGGCCAATCGCTACCTGCTGAAATATGCCGGCCCCGATCAGGTGCTGGCCCGCGCCAGCCTGATCGCCGTGGGCTTCGGCGCCCTGCTGGCCCTGGCGGCGGTGACCGGGTTTGGCGAGCGCTGGACCGTGCTGCCGCTGCTGTTCCTGATCCTGTCCACCTATGGCTTCATCCAGGGCAACACCATGGCCGGGGCGCTCAGCGTCGATCCCAGCCGCTCGGGGTCGGTCTCGGCCCTGATGGGCGGCGCCTCCTTCGGGGTCGGCGCGGTGGCCGCCAGCCTGACGGGCCTGGCCTATGACGGCACGCCCGCGCCCATGGCGGTGACCATGGCGCTGGCCCTGGCGGGTTCAGCCCTGGTGCTGCGGTTCATGGCCCTGCCGCAGCGGGGCTAGGCTGCGGGTTTCAGGCGAAAGGCGGCTACGGCCAGGACCATCCAGCCGACCAGGAACAGCAGCCCGCCAATGGGGGTGACGGCGCCGAGGATGGGCGGGGCGCCCAACGCCATGGCCGTCAGGGTCCCACAGAAGATCGCCCCGCCCCCCAGGAAGAAGGGCGGCGCAATGCGCGCCAGCCAGCCCCCCTGGCTCGCCACCAGGGCGGCGGCGAAGACCGCCAGGCTGTGGACCATCAGATAGGTGGCGCCGGTGTCCATCCAGGCCTTGGCCTGCGGATCGGCCACCCCGTGCGCGCCGAACGCCCCGATGGCCACGGCCAGCAGGCCCCCGAGGGCGGCCAGACCCAGCCAGATGCGTTCGACACCCATGTCATGCTCCTGCGTTACCAGCGGCGCCATCATAGGGTGACGCCCCGATCGTCCGGCGCCACCCTGCAGGCGAATCGTACGGCTACGCCAGGAGATCGACCATGGGCTTGCGGACAATCGCCGTTGGAGCTGCGGCGCTCGCCTTGGGCGCAGGCGGCGGGACGGCCCTGGCCGACAGCGGCAGCTTCGGCGCCTGGAGCGTGGTCTGCGACAACGCCCGCGTCTGCACCGCCTTCGGCTTTGGCGAGCTGGGGGAGATCGGCAGTTCGGGCTTTCTGCGGGTGACCCGCGGCGCAGGCCCTGCCGAGGCGCCGGCCATCGACCTGGTCACCGCCGGCACGGCGGCCACCAGCCTGGCGCTGGCGGTGGATGGGGTGACGCCCAGGGGCCTCGCCGCCGTGCCCGCGACGCCGATCGAGAACGACCCCGAGCGGCGGCTGACCGAGCTGACGCCGGAGCAGAGCGCTGCCCTGCTGGCGGTGCTGGCCAATGGCTCCGACCTGACCCTCAAGGAGGGGCGCAATCCGGCGACCACCATCTCGCTGACGGGCTCATCGGCGGCCCTGCGCTTCATGGACGACCGCCAGAAACGGGCCGGGACGACGACGGCCCTGGTCGCCCGCGGGGCCGTGCCGGCCTCCAGCCTGCCCGCCCCGCCGGCCCTGCCCAAGGTGACGGCGGCCAGGCGGGTCAGCCAGGACAATCTGCCGTCCGAGCCGTCGGCCGCCCTTCAGGCCCGGCTGAGCGACTGCGACGAGGACATCGCCGATCTGGGCATCGACCCGCAGGTCGCCCGCCTGGCGCCTGGCAAGATCTTCTGGGGCGCCGTCTGCAGCCGCGGGGCCTACAATGTCATCTACAGCCTCTTTCTCACCGACGAGGCGGGTGGGAACGTGCAGGCCCTGAACGTCCCCTATGCGGACGGCGAGCGGGTCGCCGAGCTGATGAACATCGACTTCGATCCCGAAACCCAGACCCTGAGCAATTTCGACAAGGGCAGAGGCCCGGGGGATTGTGGCGCCCTGACCAGCTGGGTGTGGACTGGGACCGAATTCGTCATGGTCCACCAGACCCTGATGCCCGACTGCCAGGGGGTGACGTCGGAGTATTGGCCGGTCAGCTACCGGTCGCGCTAGACTCGGGCTAGAGCGGTCAGGCTCCTCATTCCGCAGGCTCCGCCATGCCGTCGCTGCCCGTGCGCCTGGGCCTGTTCTATTCGGCCATCTTCGTGGGGCTGGGCGCCAGCGCGCCCTATATCCCCGTCTGGTTCGCCCGGCATGGCCTGTCAGGCGCCGAGATCGGCCTGATCCTCTCGGCGCCGATGATGGCCCGGATGATCACGGCGCCGGCCATCGGGGTCTGGGCCGACAGCTTTTCCCTGCGCCGCACGCCGCTGATCGTCATGGGGGCGGTGGCGGCCTGCGCCTATGTGCTGCTGACCGCGCCCTTCGGATTCTGGTGGTGGTTCGCCGTCTGGTTCGTGGCCGCCTCGGCCCTGTCGACCATCTCGCCGCTCACCGATGTGATCGTGCTGGCGAGGGCCAGACGCGACGGCTTCAACTATGGCTGGCCGCGGGGGATCGGCTCAGCCGCCTTCATCCTGGCCAATGTCACCATGGGGATCCTGCTGGTCCAGGGGCCGGCCGACCTGGTGCTGCTCTGGATCATCGCCGCGGCCGGGCTGACGGCGGTGAGCGCCCGGTTCCTGCTGCCGCCCGACCCCGTGCGCGAAGGGGGCGGCCGCGCGCCCCTGGCCGAGCGCATGGCCGGGCTGAAGGGCCTGCTCACCGATGGCGGCTTCATGCTGGCGGTGGTGTCGGTGGGGCTGATCCAGTCGGCCCACGCCTTCTATTACGGTTTCTCGGCCCTGGTCTGGAAGGCGCAGGGGATTCCCGAGAGCCTGACCGGCGTGTTGTGGGGCTTCGGCGTGGCCGTGGAGATCGGCTTCCTGTGGTTCATGGAGCCCTGGCGCCGATCGGTGGGGCCCCGGCGGCTGCTGGTGATCGGCGGGGTCGCCGCGGTGGTGCGCTGGGGCACGCTGGCCCTCTCGCCGCCGCTCTGGCTGCTGTTCCCGATCCAGGCGCTGCACGCACTGTCCTTCGCCGCCACCTTCATGGCCTCGCTGCAGCTGGTGGAGCGGCTGTCCCTGCCCGGCAACGCCTCGGCGGCCCAGACGGTGAACTCGGCCTTTTCCGGCGGCCTGCTGATCGGCCTGGCGACCATCGGCTCGGGCGCGCTCTACGATGCAGTGGGCGCCTACGGCTATTTCGCCATGGCCGCCATGTCGGCGCTCGGCCTGGCCGGCGCCCTCAGGCTGTATGGGGTTCGGCGACTGGACGGGTGAGTTCGGCGCAGAAGGCGGCTGCGGCGGCGGTGACCGCCTGCTGGATCTGGGCGAGGTCGAAGGCGGCGGTCTCGGCGCACTCCCGGGCCTGGGGCACATGCAGGAAGCCCACCCGCGGGGCGGCCTTGGCGTGCAGCAGCCGGTAGAGGGTGAAGTTGCACAGATAGTCGCCGGCGTCGTCGGACAGGGCGACGGGCAGGCCCTCGGTCTCCAGGGCCGAGGCCATGGCCTGGCAGGGCGCGGTCGAGGCGATCACATCCTCGCCCGTATCGGCCACGAGGGGCGAGCCCCAGACCCGACCGGCCTGGTCGGGACGGTCGCGGCTGGCGCAGTTGCGGCCCAGGGTGTCGACGCGGAAGGCCTCGGCCGCCACCGCCACGCCGACCACCAGCACGCCGTCTGCCGGCGTGCTCTGCAATTGCCGAAGGATGGTCTCGGCCGCGCCCTGCCATTGAACGGGCAGGGTAAGATAGTCGATCGCCGCGCCCGGCGGGGCCCAGGCCTCGCGGGCCAGGGTGGCGATGACGGCGGCGGACGGATTGAGCGGCGCGGCTGGAAAGCTGCCGAAGCCGCAGAGCAGCAGGCGAGGGGAGGTCATGCCCCCTTATATCCCAAGCGCCCTTGAATGACCCAGGGTCGGGAGAAGAGACTGGAGAAAACATAGGAGTTTGAAAACGATGCGCGCCCTGCAAGCCGCCGCACCCTGGGGTCCGGACCATCTGACCATCATCGAGGCGCCCGAGCCGACGCCGGGCCATGGGGAGGTCCTGGTGCGGATGAAGGCCGTGTCGCTGAACTATCGCGACCTGATGATGATCAACGGCATGTACGGGCGCGGCTCAGCCAAGGCCGAGACCCTGACCCCGTTCTCCGACGGCTGCGGCGTGATCGAGGCCGTCGGCGAGGGCGTCACCCGGGTGAAGGTGGGCGACCGGGTGGCGACCATGTTCTTCCAGGGCTGGACCTCGGGACCGCCGACCCTGGAGAAGGCGCTGACCGCCCTGGGCTCGCCCATTCCCGGCGCCGGCCGCGAACTGGCGGTGTTCAGCCAGGAGGGGGTGTCGAAGGTCCCGGACTTCCTCACCGACCAGCAGGTGGCGACCCTGCCCTGCGCGGCCCTGACCGCCTGGCGGGCCATGTTCGAGGACGGCGACCTGTCGCCCGGCGACACGGTGGTGCTGCAGGGGACCGGCGGGGTGTCGATCTTCGGCCTGCAGTTCGCCAAGGCCGCCGGTCTGCGCGCCCTGATCACCTCGTCCTCGGATGACAAGCTGGCCCGGGCCAAGGCGATGGGCGCCGACCACCTGGTGAACTATCGCCAGACGCCCGAATGGTCCAAGCCCGTGCGGGAGGCCACCGGCGGCGTCGGCGCCGACTTCATCATGGAGGTGGGCGGCCAGGGCACCATCGACCAGAGCCTCAAGGCTGTGCGCATCGGCGGCCATATCGCCATCATCGGCGTGGTCGCCCAGGGCGGAGCGGGCATTAATCCGGCCGTGCTGATCGGCAATGCGGCGCGGATGCAGGGCGTCTTCGTCGGCTCCCGCGACATGTTCGAGGCCATGTGCAAGGCCATCGAACTGCATCGAATCGAGCCGGTGGTGGACAAGGTCTTCCCCTGGACCGAGGCCAAGGCCGCCTTCGCCGCCATGGCCGGCGGCGAGCACTTCGGCAAGATCGTCCTGCAGTTCTAGGGGCCCGGGGCGGCCGGCGTCGTCGCCGGCCGCCGAGACCTTAGACGACGAGACCTCAGAAGATCAGCTTGCGGATGGTCAGGCGGACGGTCCGCCCCACCGGGTCCATCAGGTCGGGCTGATAGGTGATGGGAACCACGCCATCGGCGGTGCGCACCTCCTGGCGGCTGTCGAAGATGTTTTCGATCGACAGGGTCGCGCGGGCCCCGCGCAGCCAGGTGTGCTGCCGCGCCCAGCGCTGCATTCCGGGATCGGCGAACAGGCGCAGATCCACCGTGGCGAAGTCGGAGAACTCCAGGTCGTCGCCGGTCGCGCCGCCGTCGATCCGGGTGGCGCTCTGCCAGTTGGCGTCCATGGAGACGCCGAGGCCGGACTTCGAATAGTTGGCCTGCAACTCCACCTCATGGCGCGGCGAGCCGCCGCCTGAGCCGAGGGCTGCGCCATCCAGGAGGTCGAGGGTCGGCAGGCCAGGGGCGATCTGCACCTCATCGCGGAAGGCGTAGGTGTGATAGAGGCCGACCTGGAAGACGCCGCTGCGGGGACCACCGCCGCCAAAGCCGCCGAAGCCGCCGCCGCCGCCCGGTCCGCCACGTCCGCCGCCCATGGGCGGACCGCCGCCGCCGGGAGGAGGGCCGCCGGACTCCGCCCGTTGGGCGGGCGGCGGGCCATTGGGGGGGCTTTCGCCATTGGGCGCGCCTGCGGGGGGCGTCTGTGCGCCGCCTTGCGCCCCTTCGGCCGGGGCGCTGGCCGCTGCGGGACGCGCCGCTTCGAAGCGGCGGCGCATCTCTGCGCGCTGGTCGTCGGTGGGCGTCGCGCCCACCTGCCGCGAATAGGTCAGCCCCCAGCGCACCTCGTCCCGCGCCTGCAGGGCGAAGTTCACCGGCCGGGCGTCGATGGTCATAAGGGCGCCCGAGGTGTCGCGGGTGAAGCGGTCGGGGAAGGCGGCCTCCACCTGGGTCGAGGCCGACGGGAAGGCGACGATGGCGTCGTGGGTGCGGCTGGAGACGTAGTTGGCCTGGAAACGCAGATTGATGTCGTCAAAGGGCTCGTAGGTGGCGCCCAGCTTGAAGACGTCCTTGCGCCCGGCGTCGAGGTCGGCGACGCCGCCGGTGGTGCGGGTGACCTCGGCGGTTTCGCCCCTGACAAGATCGAAGACCCGCACCCCCGTCGTCACCGTCACCGGGTCGCCCAGCTGATTGATCGTCGGCGCCTCGCCGGTGCGGCTGAACGAGCCCAGTACGCGGATTTCCGGCGTCGGCCGCCAGTTCAGGCCGTAGCCATAGGTCTCCAGGGCGCCGAAGTCGGAGACCTGTTCGACGCCGAAATTCACATTGCCGGACAGGCGGCCGATCCGTTCGCCCAGGCCTTCGCCGGCGCGGGTGAGGGGGATATCGAAATTGCTCCGCAACTCGCCGACGGTCCGCGACAGGTCGCTGGACTGGTCGACGCCCAGGCGGGTGGCCTCGCTCTCCAGCTCGATCGCCGAGGCCCGGGCGGTGAGCGCCGTGCTGACTTGGCCGGCCGGTAGCTCCCAGAGCGCGCGGTTCAGCACCAGATCGGCCTGGGCCGAGGTGCTGAGCGTGCGGGAGGTGTCGAGGAAGGCTGCGCCGCCCGAGGCCCGGTCAGTGTCGGTCTCGGTCTCGCCGCGCTCGATCTCCCCGGTGGTCGACCATTGCCAGCCGGCCAGGGCGCCGGCGGCCGAGGCGGCGAGCCTGCCGGTCTGGGACTGGGTGTTCCGCAGCTGGGCCTCGGGGCCGAAGGGCGACAGCCCCTGGCGGGACTCGCTCTCGCTGGCCTCGAACAGGCCGTTCACCGAGAAGGAGACGCCGTTGTCCAGGGGCTTGGCGTAGACGGCGTTGAGGCTCACATCGTTGGACTGCGCCTGGAGGGAGCGGAAGGCGCCTTCGCCGCCGGTGATGTCGCGGTCGCTCTCCTCGATGGAGTCGGTGGTGTTGGCCTTGGCGTCCAGGGTCAGCCGCCGGCCTTCCAGGATGTCGAGGCGGGCGCCGTGGGCGCCGAGCGTCTCGCCGCCGCCGGCCTGGGTGGGCGTGGTCACCGAGCCTTCGGCCAGGGTGGCGCGGAACCGGGGCCGCAGCACCATGTTCACCACCTTCTGCGTGGCCGGGTAGCCGTACTTCAGGGAAAGTTCTTCAGGCAGGATCTCCACCCGGGCGATGGCCTCGGTGGGCAGGTCTCGGATCTCGGAGAAGCCCGAAATACGGCCGCCATTGATCAGGATGACGGGACGCCCGCCCCCCTGGCCGCTGCCGATCTGGGGGGCGAGCGCCTCCAGCAGCTCGGTGACGCTGGCCGCCCCATAGGCGCGGATTTCCTGCGGCGAGAGGGTGAGTTCCGGGGTGATGTCGCCGATCACCGAACCAGCCGGCCGTGAGCCGCTGACCACCAGTTCCTCGACCTCCACATCGCCATAGTCGTCGACCTCCTGGGCGAGGGCGGCGGCCGACAGGCTGGCGATGGCCACACCGGCGAGAAGGCTTGCCCGCAGGCGCGCGGCGGGGCGAGGTTGAGGAGCGAGACGCAAAACGCAGTATCCTGATGCTGACTGGGCGGCGGGGAGGCCGCCCTTGTCTGGTCTCACGGACCAGCCCGCTCTTTCCGTCGCGATCAGGGCGCAAGCGAGGCGAAGGCGTCGGACAGGCGGCGCGGCTGATCAGCTCGACCAAGGCGCGAAAGGGTGGAAATAGGGCTTGAGCCGGAACCTGGGTCCGGCCCCATAGGTGGGCGCATCCCATGGAGACGCCAGAGGATGAGCGAACGCTTCCTGAGTCCCAGTGAAACCGCGCGGCGCCTCGGCGTCGGTGTGCGGGCCTTGCGGCTCTATGAACGGAAGGGCCTGGTCCGTCCCGGACGGACAGCCTCGGGCTGGCGGGTCTATGGGCCGGGGGACATAGAGCGCCTGCACCACGTGCTGACGCTGAAGTCGCTCGGCCTGTCCTTGGCCCGCATCACCCAGATCCTCGGCGGCCGGGCGCCGGATCTGCCGGCCCTGCTCGCCCTGCAGGAAGATGTGCTCACCACGCGGATCAACGACCTGCAGCGTGCGCGCAACGCGGTTCAGGCCGCGCGGGCGACGATATCGCGTGACGGGCGGCTCTCCCTGGAAAACCTCATTGACCTTGTTAGGGAGACGACCATGTCCACCATGGATGAAGCCAGGCTGGCGGCCAGCGCCCACCAGGTGTTGCGCGACGCGATCGATCCGGACCTGCCCGGCCTCTATCGCGGCAAGGTGCGCGACAACTACGACCTGCCGGACGGGCGGCGGATCCTGGTCACCTCCGATCGGCTGTCGGCCTTCGACCGGGTGCTGTGCTGCGTGCCCTTCAAGGGCCAGGTGCTGAACAGCGTCGCCCGCTGGGCCTTCGAGCAGACCGCCGACCTCTGCCCCAACCACGTGCTGGACTATCCGGACCCCAACATCGTCGTCGGCCGGCGCCTCGAGATCCTGCCGGTGGAGATCGTCGTGCGCGGCTATCTGGCGGGGACGACCAGCACCTCGATCCTGACCATGTACCGGGCCGGGCAGCGGGAGATGTACGGCCATCGGCTGCCCGATGGCCTGGCCGCCAATCAGGCGCTGGAGGCGCCGATGATCACGCCGACCAGCAAGGCGGTGGATGGGGCTCATGACACGCCGTTAACGGCCGACGAGATCACCGGCCGCGGCCTGCTGAGCGAAGCCCAGTGGCGACAGGTCAGCGAAACCGCCCTGGCGCTGTTCGCCCGGGGCCAGGCCCTGGCCGCCGAGCGCGGTCTGATCCTAGCCGACACCAAGTACGAATTCGGCATCGACTCTGAGGGAACCCTCCGCCTCGCCGACGAGATTCATACCCCCGATTCCAGCCGCTATTGGCGGGCCGACACCTACCCGCGCCGTCTCGCCGCCGGCGAGAGCCCGGAGAGCTTCGACAAGGACGTGATCCGCGCCTGGGTCGCCGCGCGGTGCGACCCGTACACCGAGGACGTCCCGGAAATTCCCCCGGAGCTGATCTGGAAGACCGCGCTGACCTATGTCGAGGCCCATGAGCGGATCACCGGCCGCGCCTTCGAGCCGCCCCGGCCCGCGCCGGCGGTGCAAGACCGCGTCCTGGCGGCCCTGGGGCATTTCCGCGGGGCTTGAGCGTATCGCCCCGACCGTCGCCGCCGCTTGAGTTTGGCGGAAAACCGAAAGACCATTCGTCGATCGCAGGTTGGCATGCTGTGCAGCGGTGAGGCCTGACTAATCCGGGATGGAGACGGCGTGATGAGCGCGACAGGTGGATGCCAGTGCGGGGCTGTGCGGTTCCGCGTCGAGGGCGAGCTTGGCGAGGCCTCCATATGCCATTGCCGCATGTGCCAGAAGGCCATGGGGGGACTGTTCGGCCCGTTCGTGGAGGCGCCGTTCGAGGCCCTGGTCTGGACCCGCGGCGAGCCCAGGCGTTTCCAGAGCTCAAACAAGGTCCGCCGCGGATTCTGTGGCGACTGCGGCACGCCGCTGACCTTCGAATATGGCGACCGGCACGTCAGCCTGGCCATCGGCGCCCTCGATCGGCCCGGCGAGGTGCGGCTGACCGAGCAACTCGCCTCGCCCTCGCAACTGCCCTATTTCGAAGACCTCGCGACCCTCCCGGTTCACCCGTCCGATGAACCCGAGGCGGCGGCCTACCTGGCGGGCATCGAGTCGTATCAGCATCCCGATCATGACACCGCCGAATGGGAGGCCAGGCGCTAGGGCGTCCTGATGGCTCACACCTGGGGGAGGCGGTCATGGGTGTCAGAAATTATCTGATCGAAGGCGTTTCCGGGGCGGGCAAGACCACGGTCGCCGAGGAACTGCAGCGGCGGGGCTGCCACGTCATCCATGGTGACAGGACCTTGGCCTATCTCGGCGACCCAGAGACGGGCGACGCCCTGGAGCCGCCGACGCCGGATAGCCGAACCGACAGCGCCAGGTGGCGCCACGCGCACTGGATCTGGAAGGTGGCCGACGTCAGGCGCGCGGTCGCCGACCAGAGCGCTGCGCGGTCCTTCTTCTGTGGGGGATCGAGAAACCACCGCCACTTCCTTGAGCTGTTCGACGAAGTCTTCGTTCTCGACATCGACGCCGACACGTTGCGCCGGCGACTGTCGGCGCGCCCGGAGGACGAGTTCGGCGGCAAGCCGAGCGAGCGCCGGTTGATCGCCCAACTGCACGCCACGAAAGAGGACCTTCCCAAGACCGCGGTGATCATCGACGCCGCCGCGCCCGTCGGCCGCGTTGTCGATGAGATCCTTTCGAGGTGTGGAGAGGGAGGCGATGGTCGGTAGGTCTACGGTCTTGCCCCGGCCGGCTGAGGCGCTTATCTTACCTCCGCCTTACATAAGGTCCCTGCCGTGTCGAAACCTCTGACCACCATGCTGTCCACCAAGGGGCAGGTCATTCTTCCCAAGGTTCTGCGCGACCGGCGCAATTGGACGCCGGGGGTGTGCCTGCAGGTCGAGGAGACGGAGGATGGACTTCTTCTCAGGCGAGCGCCGCTGTTCGAGCCGACCTCCATGGATGACGTGTTCGCGGTGCTGAAGCGGTCCGGCGTGGCGGTCTCGCTTGAGGACATGGACCAGGCCATCCTCGCGGAGGCCGCCCGCCGTGCTGGCGATTGACACCAATGTCATCGTCCGCCTGCTCGCCGGTGATCATCCCGATCAGTCGGCCCGGGCGCGGAGCTTGATCGAAAGCCACAGGGTCCTTGTGCCGACGACCGTCGTGCTGGAGAGCGAGTGGGTGCTTCGCGGCGCCTATGGCTTGGCGCGAGACGATGTGATTCCGGCGTTGCGCGCCTTCGCAGGGCTGCCCAATGTGACGCTGCAGGAGCCCGAGCGTGTGGCTGCGGCCCTGCGCTGGGCTGAAGGCGGAATGGATTTCGCCGACGCCCTGCATCTTGGCGCCGCCGCCGACTGCGAAGCCTTCGTCACCTTCGACCGACGCATGGCGCGGGCCAGCGAAGGTCTGGACACGCCAGCCGTCCGCGAGCCTTGAGCGTGGCCTGAACCGAAAAAGGGCCGGGCGCCATGCGGCGTCCGGCCCTTCTCGTGTCTCACATCGTCCGACCCTAGTTCTTGGCCAGCCAGGCGACGATGTCCTCAGCCGCCTGTTCGGGCGAGAGCGTGGTGGTGTCGACGGTGATCTCGGCGTTCTCGGGCTCCTCATAGGGGGAGTCGATGCCGGTGAAGTTCTTCAGCTCGCCGGCCCGGGCCTTGGCGTAGAGGCCCTTGACGTCGCGCTGCTCGGCCACCGCGAGCGGGGTGGCGACGTAGACCTCGACGAACTCCCCGTCCTCCATCAGCTCGCGGGCCATGCGGCGCTCGGCCCGGAAGGGGGAGATGAAGGAGACCAGCACGATCAGGCCGGCGTCGACCATCAGCTTGGAGACCTCGGCGACCCGGCGGATGTTTTCGACCCGGTCCTCCTCGGTGAAGCCCAGGTCCTTGTTCAGGCCGTGGCGGACATTGTCGCCGTCCAGCAGATAGGTGTGGCGGCCGTCGGCCTGCATGCGCTTTTCGACCAGGTTGGCGATGGTCGACTTGCCGGCGCCCGAGAGGCCGGTGAGCCAGACCACGCGGCCCTTCTGGCCCTTCTGGGCGGCGCGGGAGGCCTTGGAGACGTCGAGGGCCTGCCAGTGGATGTTCTGGCTGCGGCGCAGGGCGAAGTGCAGCATGCCCGCGCCGACGGTCCGGTTGGAGATCCGGTCGATGAGGATGAAGCCGCCAAGGGTGTGGTTGTCCTTGTAGGCGTCGAAGGCGATGGGGGCGTCCAGCGAGATGTTGCAGACGCCGATCTCGTTCAGCTCCAGCCGCTTGGCGGCCAGCTGTTCGAGGGTGTTCACATTCACCTTGTACTTGGGCTCGGTGATGCTGGCGCCGACGACCCGGGTTCCGATCTTCATCAGATAGGGGCGGCCGGGCAGCATGCCCTCGTCGTCCATCCAGACGATGGTGCTCTCGAACTGGTCGGCCACTTCCGGCGGCTGGCCGGCGATGGACAGCACATCCCCACGGCTGACGTCGATCTCGTCGGTCAGGGTGATGGTCACCGACTGGCCCGCCACAGCGCGCGGCAGGTCGCCGGTCATGGTGACGATGCGGGCCACGGTGCTTTCGCGCCCCGAGGGCAGGGCCTTGACCTTGTCGCCAGGCGCGATGGTTCCGGTGGCGATCAGGCCGGCGAAGCCGCGGAAGTCGAGATCCGGCCGGTTCACCCACTGGATCGGCATGCGGAAGGGCTTCTCCCGCAGGTCGTCCTCGACATCGAGGGCTTCCAGGTGCGGCAGCAGGGCCGGGCCCTTGTACCAGGGGGCCTTGTCGCTCTGCTCGGTGATGTTGTCGCC
>CAZERE010000075.1:14912-15172 GCA_964515365.1 uncultured Phenylobacterium sp.
GCCCTTCAGCGCCGACATCGGGATGGCGGTGAAGTCGCGGATGCCGATCTGGGCGGCGAAGTCGTGATACTCGGCCAGGATGGTGTCGAACACCTCCTGGCTCCAGCCCACCAGGTCCATCTTGTTGATGGCCAGGACCACGTGGCGGATGCCCAGCAGCGAGACGAGATAGGAGTGGCGCCGCGTCTGGGTCAGCACGCCCTTGCGGGCGTCGATCAGGATGACGGCCGCGTCGGCGGTCGAGGCGCCGGTGACCATGT
>CAZERE010000076.1:0-4919 GCA_964515365.1 uncultured Phenylobacterium sp.
CGCTTCTCGGCTTCGGGCGTGTCCCACAGGGCCTTGGCGAAGTCGGTCTTGACCAGGCCCGGCGCGATGCAGTTGACGCGGATATTGTCCGGGCCGAGCTCGACGGCGAGGTTGCGGGCCAGCTGGAAGTCGGCGGCCTTGGAGATGTTGTAGGCGCCGATGCCGGTGGAGCCGCGCAGGCCGCCGATCGACGAGATGATGATCACCGCCCCGTCGCGGCGCTCGCGCATCTGCGGCGCGGCCATCTGGATCAGCCAGTTGTTGGCGATGATGTTGTTGTCGAGGATCTTGCGGAAGGCGTCGTCCTCGATCTTGGCCATGGGGCCGAAATAGGGATTGGTGGCGGCGTTGCAGACGACGATGTCGATCTTCCCGAACGCCTTATTGGTCTCGTCCACCAGGCGCTGCAGGTCCTCCTTCGACGAGATCGAGGCCGGAACGGAGATCGCCGCGCCGGGATGCTTCTCATTGATGGCCGCGGCCACCTCGTCGCAGGGCCCGGCCTTGCGCGAGGAGATCACCACCTTGGCGCCATGTTCGGCCATGCGCTCGGCGATCGCCTTGCCGATGCCCCGCGAGGATCCGGTGATCACGGCGACCTTGCCGGTGAGATCGAACAGTTCCATGGCGCGTCTTCCCTGAATTGAAATGCTTGTTTGAATGGCGCCATTTGCGGCGCCCGCCGACCCCAGGTCAAGGCGAGCCCGGCCTGCCTCAGGCGCAGAGCGGCCGCCCGCCCATGTCCAGGTGGAAGTGGTCGGCGTGGGCCTCGTTATAGTCCGGCGACAGGGTGGTGACGAAGACCTTGCAGGCGCCGTCGCGGATCTCTCGCAGGAAGCGTCCCTTGGCGCCGGCGTCGTCCCAGTGGTCCTTGACCCACACCACCTCGCCATTGGCCAGCCGGAAGCCGGCCACGTCCAGGGCGTTGGCGCTGGCGTGCTCGCTGGGGGGACCGGCCGCCTGGCCGTAGATCCGCCGACAGGAAAAGGCGCCGTAATGCTCGACGGCCACCACCGCGTGGCCAAAGGCCTCGAAGGCGGCGGGCTGGACCACCTGCCGCTCCCAGATGGCCACGGCCAGGGCCTCCTTGCAGGTCATCACCGCATCGGCCGGCGTCAGGGGCGCCATGCCGCCGGTGATCAGGATCGCGTCCTTGACCGAACAGAAGCCCTCCTCAGCCTCCGGGGCGATCACATAGGTCAGGCCGCCCTTGGCCAGCACGCCCCGGCAGGCGGCCACGTCCTGGCCGGTGCGGGCGGCCTTTGCCCGGGTGGCGGCGCCCACCGGATCGATGACGCTGAGGGGCTTCCAGGGCAGGTGCTGGTCAGGAATGGCCCGCTCGGCCACCAGGGCCATGATCGCCACCAGAATCCAGATCAGCCCCAGGCCGACGAGGCGGGCGATCAGGGTCTGGCGGCGCGCATGGTCTTCGACCTGCGGGTGACGGGGAGCGCGATAGCCGGCCATGAACTCTAAGGAAGGACGCCGCAGGGAGGCCTGGAGCTTAGCCGGGACCTCGGGGCCAGGCGAGCTATGGTTAACGCCCTATCGACAGAGGCCGAAACGCCCATAGTCCAGGTGCAGATGGTCGGCGTGGGCGGCGTTGTAGTCGGGGCTGAGGACAGCGCGGAAATAGTCGCAGGCCCCGGTCCGCAACGCCCGCATCAGGGTTCCCCCGTCATTGTCATCGTTGAAGTCGCCGATCACGCTGAGCCGCTGGCCGTCCTCCAGCACGATCGCCGACACATCCAGCGCATTGGCGCTGGCGTGTTCGCTCCGCCGCCCCTCGCTGCGGCCATAGACATTGCGGCAGGCGAAGACGCCGTAGTGCTCCACCCGGGCCACATCGGCGTCCATCACCCGGCGGGCGGCGGGGCCGAGCACATGACGGTCCCAGAAGGCGTAGGCGAGGGCGGTGGGACAGGTCATCACCGGGGCGGCGGGCGCCAGCGGCGTCACTCCGCCGCGCAGGCGCACCGTATTGCTCAGCGGACAATCCCCTGTCGGCTGGTCCGGCACATGGGTGAAGTCCACCCCGCCGGCCTCCAGCACCGCGCGGCACAGCTCAGGATCGCCGGCCGCCCGCTGGAACTTCACCGCCGTGGCCAGGCCCGGCGGATCGGCCAGCCGCAGGGGCTTCCAGGGCAGGTCCTGCGGCGGGGCGAAGGCGTCGATGGCCCAGGCGAGCGCGATCGCCACCAGGGCGGCGTCCAGCAGGAAGGCCCAGAACCCCCCGAAGGCCAGGGCCTCGGCCGAGGCCGGCTTGAGCGAGGGTATCCAAGGGGGGAGGGTCACGGTCTGACCAACGGTCGGGAATGGCCCAGGTTCACCTATGGCGGCGTGAAATCGGCGCCCAAAGCCTCAGGGCCAAGCTATGGTCCCGCCGTCGAGAAGGGGAAAGACCATGGGAATTCTGAGCAAGATCGCCCTGGGCGCCGGGGTCGCCGTGGTGGCGCTGGTCGGCGTCGTGGCGGTGCGGACCGCCCTCTATGAGCCGCCGCGCCTGGTCGCCGCCGATCTCGAACTTGCCCCGGCGCCCACCTTCGACTTGACCGCCGCCGCCGGGCGCCTGGCCCAGGCCATCACCTTCCAGACCGTCAGCCACCAGGACGCCGCCGACAACCAGCTGGCCCAATGGGACGCCCTGCACGCCTGGCTGCAGGCGACCTACCCCCGCGCCCATGCCGCCATGCGCCGCGACGTCGTCGCCGGCCACACCCTGGTCTACACCTGGGACGGCTCAGAGCCCGCCCTCGACCCCATCGTCCTGATGGCCCACCAGGACGTGGTGCCGGCCGACGCCGCTGACGGCTGGACCCATCCGCCCTTTGACGGGGTGATCGCCGACGGCGCCGTCTGGGGCCGCGGGGCGGTGGACGACAAGGGCTCGCTGATCGGCCTGTTCGAGGCCGTCGAAGCCCTGGCCGGGGCCGGCTTCCAGCCCCGCCGGACGGTGATCCTGGTCAGCGGCCATGACGAGGAGGTGGGCGGCGGCGGCGCGACGGCCGCCAACGACCTGCTGAAGGCCCGCGGTCTCTCGGCCCAGTTCGTCCTGGACGAGGGCCTGCTGGTGGTGGCCGACAACCCCCTGACCGGCGGCCCGGCGGCCCTGATCGGGGTGGCGGAAAAGGGCTATGCGACCCTGGTCGTGACCGCATCGTCCGAGGGCGGACATTCATCAGCCCCACCGCCGCAGACCGGCGTCTCCACCCTGGCCCGGGCGGTGACCGAGATCACCGAAAACCCCTTCCCCATGCGGCTCCAGGGCCCCGGGGCGGACATGCTGCATGTGCTGGGGGCGGAGTCCGGCCTGCCCATGCGCGCGGCGCTGGCCAACACCTGGGCCACCGAGCCGCTGATCGTCGGCCAGATGGCCGCCACGCCGGCCGGCGCGGCCCTGCTGCACACCACCATCGCGCCGACCATGCTGCAGGGCAGCCCGAAGGAGAATGTCCTGCCCCGGGACGCCAAGGCCTGGATCAACTACCGCATCGCGCCGGGCGACAGCTCCGAGGACGTCCTGAAGGCGGCCCAGGCCGCCGTGGGCGATCTGCCGGTGACCTTCGCCTGGGCGCGCCCGCCGCAGGAGCCCTCGGCGATCTCGTCCACGGACTCGGACGGCTGGAAGGTGATTTCGGCCCTGGCCGCCGATGTGACCGGCGCCCCCGTGGCGCCGGGCCTGGTGACCGCCGGCACAGACAGCCGCTTTCTCGCCGAGGTGGCGCAGGACACCTATCGTTTCCAGCCGATCACGCTCAGCATGGCCGAAACCGCCATGATCCATGGGGTCGATGAGCGCATGACTTTGCCCAATCTGGAACGAATGGTGCAGTTCTATGCGCGGCTGATCGCGACAGCAGCGCGCTGACCCCTTGCGGCGGGGCGCTGCAAGACGCACGTTCCGCCTCACTGCAGATTTTAGGAGAGCGTAATGGGTTTCCGTCTCGAAGATGAAGACGACGACGAAAAGGGCCGCCTTCCCGACATGCCGATGAGCGCCGGGCCGGTGCAGAACGCCCTGTTCAAGTCGCGCACGGTCCTCATCTTCGGCGAGATCGACATGCGGCTGGCCGAGCGCGTCTCGGCCCAGCTTCTGGCCCTGGCCTCGGACGGCAAGGGCGACATCAAGGTCTTCGTCAATTCCCCCGGCGGCCACGTCGAGAGCGGCGACACCGTCCACGACATGATCCGCTATTGCGGGCCGCAGGTGAAGGTGATCGGCACCGGCTGGGTGGCCAGCGCCGGGGCGCACATCTTCCTGGGCGCCACCAAGGAAAACCGCTTCTGCCTGCCCAACACCCGGTTCCTGCTGCACCAGCCCATGGGCGGCGTGCGGGGCCAGGCGTCGGACATCCAGATCGAGGCCGAGGAGATCGTGAAGATGCGTGAGCGGGTCAACCGCATCATCGCTCGCGAAACCGGCCAGCCCTACGAGAAGGTGGTCACAGACACCGAGCGGAACTTCTGGATGAACGCCGAGAAGGCCATCGAGTACGGTCTGGTCTCGAAGGTCATCGAGAACGCGACGGCGGTCTGACATGGCCCCCTGGTGGAAGGGGGCGGTGGTCTACCACATCTACGTCCGCAGCTTCTTCGACAGTGACGGCGACGGCCATGGCGACCTTGCGGGCGTCATGGCCAAGCTGGACTATCTGCAGAGCCTCGGCGTGGATGCGATCTGGCTCTCCCCCATCCACCCCTCGCCCAATCGCGACTGGGGCTATGACGTCTCCGACTATGACGACGTCCACCCCGACTATGGCTCGGTGGCCGACTTCCAGGCCCTGACGGAGGCCGCCCACGCCCGGGGCCTGAAGGTGCTGCTGGACGAGGTGCTGTCGCACACCTCCGACGAGCACCCCTGGTTCGCCGCCAGCCGCGACGGGGGCGAAGGCGGCGACAAGGCCGACTGGTATGTC
>CAZERE010000076.1:4929-9380 GCA_964515365.1 uncultured Phenylobacterium sp.
GGCCGACGACGGGACCGCCCCCAACAACTGGCTGAGCGTCTTCGGCGGCCCGGCCTGGGCCTATCAGCCGGCGCGGCGCCAGCACTATCACCACAAGTTCCTGCGCCAGCAGCCCAAGCTGAACTGGCGCCAGCCGCAGGCGCGGGACGCCGCCCTGAAGGTGCTCGACACCTGGCTTTCCCGCGGGGCCGACGGCTTCCGCCTGGATGTGGCCAACGCCTTCCTCCACGACGGCGAGCTGCGGCCAAACCCAGCCATCCCCGCCGCTGAGCGCGACCGCGCCGCCTGGGCGCACGCCAGCGACATGCAGCGGCACCTGTTCGACTCCAACCTGCCGGAGAACATCCCCCTGCTGGACGAGGTCCGCCGTCGGGTGGAGGCCCACGGGGCCGACCGCTTCGTGTTCGGCGAGTTCTCCGAAGAGGAAGAGCGCTGCGGCGCCTATTGCGCCCCCGATGAGGGCCTGCACTCGGCCTATACTTTCGTGCTGCTGAAGGCCCGCCGGATGGCCGCCGAGGTGTTCCGCGACCATTACGACACCCTGGCCGCCCACCCCGACCACTGGCCGACCATCTCCTTCTGCAACCACGACGTGGCCCGCACGGTGAGCCGGTTTGGCGGCGCTGACGCCGGCCCGCCGGTGGCCCGGCTGATGCTGGCCCTGTTGATGGCCCTGCGCGGCACCATCCTGCTCTATCAGGGCGAAGAGCTGGGCCTGCCGGAGGCCGAACTGTCCCGGGGCGAGCTGCGCGATCCCGTGGGCGATCTCTACTGGCCCATCGCCAAGGGCCGCGACGGGGCGCGCACCCCTATGCCCTGGCAGGCCGAAGCCGCCCATCTGGGCTTCTCCAACGGCTCGGCCTGGCTGCCGGCGGCCGAAAGCCACCGCCCCCTGGCCGTCGACCGCCAGGAGCTCGACCCCAAGTCCACCCTGGCCTTCACCCGGCAGATGATCACCCTGCGCAAGGCCTCCCGCGCCCTGACCCATGGTGAGATCGAGTTCCTGGACACGCCCGAACCCATCCTGGCCTTTGTCCGCCGCCACGAGGGCCAGGCCGTGGCCTGCGTGTTCAATATGAGCGGCCGCACCGCCCGGGCCGAACACTCCGCCCTCAAGGGCGCCGAGATGCTGCCGGTGAGTTCGGGCGCAGCCGAGCCCCTCCCCGGCGGCCTGGCGCTCGGCGCCTTCGCCTGCCGCTTCCTGAAACTCCCCTGATGACAGGTGCGGGGACCGCAAGGCCCCGATAAAAGACGCCATGGCCGAAGGCGACAGCAAGACCCCCTCCGCAAAGGCGCCCCGCTTCGGCGAGGGCTTCCTCACCGACATCTGGTATTTCGCCGCCCTGTCCTCGGACCTGAAGCCCGGCAAGCTGCAGCGCTTCGAGATCCTGGGCGAGCCGATCCTGATCGGCCGGGGCCGCAAGGGCGAGGCCTATGCGGTGCGCGATATCTGTCCGCACCGGGCCGCGCCGCTTTCCGCCGGCAAGCTGACCGCCGAGGCCGACGGCCGCGAAAGCGTCGAATGCCCCTATCACGGCTGGCGCTTTGGTCTCGACGGCGCCTGCACGGCCATTCCGTCCCTGGTCGCCGACCAGGCCATGGATGTCAGCAAGATCAAGGTCCGCCGTTTTCCGGTGCGCGAGAGCCAGGGCCTGGTCTTCATCTGGATCAGCGCCGATCCGCGCTTCGATGGCGAGCCCGACATCGATCCGCCGGTCTTTCCCGGCGTGGTGGGCGGCAAGCCCAAGCTGGTCGACCGCATGGAGTTCGACGCCCATATCGACCACGCGGTGGTGGGCCTGATGGACCCGGCCCACGGCCCCTATGTGCACCAGCAGTGGTGGTGGCGCTCGGCCAAGAGCCAGCACGAAAAGTCCAAGCCCTTCGAGCCGCGCAAGGCCGGCTTCGCCATGGTCCGCCACGAGCCGTCCAAAAACAGCCGCGCCTATGCGATCCTCGGCGGCCAGCCCCTGACCGAGATCACCTTCCAGATTCCAGGCCTGCGCTGGGAGCACGTCACGGTGGGCGAACGGCAGGTCCTGTCGCTGACCTGCCTGACGCCCCTGTCGGCGACGAAGACGAAGATCACCCAGATCATCTGGTCCGATCATCCGGCCTTCTGGCTGCTGAAGCCGCTGATCGCCGCCGGCGCCCGGGCCTTCCTGCGCCAGGACGGCGACATGGTGAACCTGCAGAACGAGGGCCTGCGCTACGATCCCAGCCTGCTGTGGATCGACGACGCCGACCGCCAGGCCAAGTGGTACCAGCAGCTCAAGCGGGAATGGGTCCTGAGCCGCCGGGAGGGCCGCGCCTTCGTCAATCCCGTGGAGCCGACCCGCCTGCGTTGGCGCAGCTGACCGGCCCAGGCTGACGCCGCCCCGGCTTTGCCTCGTCGTCGATCCGGTCCATGGTGTCGGCGCACCAGCCGGGCGCATTTCGCCCGGACGACCCCCCGCCGCCAGCCGCCAGACCGGCGGATCCGGGCTCATTTTTCAGTCCCCCATTTGTCGAGCGTCCCATGGCCACCTTCACCAGCAGCGGCGTCGAGATCGCCTTTGATGACCACCCGCCCCAGGGGGAAGCCCAGCGGACCATGGTGCTGGTCCATGGCTTCACCTCCAACCGCAAGGAGGGCTGGCGGCGCACCGGCTGGTATGCCGCCCTGGAGCGCCGGGGGGCGCGGTGCGTGGCCCTCGACCAGCGGGGCCACGGGGAAAGCCAGAAGCTCTACGAACCCGAGGCCTATCAGCGCGAGGCCCTGGCCGGCGACATCATCGCCCTGCTGGACCATCTGGAGCTCGGCCAGGTCGACCTGTTCGGCTATTCCATGGGCGCGCGCACGGCGCTCGCCGCCGCCCTGGCGGCGCCCGACCGCATCGGCAATCTGATCCTGGGCGGGGTGGGCGAGCGCCTGCTGGAGCCCCGCGCCCCGGGCTCGCTGGCCGACGCCATGGCCCAGGCCATGCTGGCCGAGGACCCGGAGACGATCAGTCACCCCATGCTGCGCAGCTTCCGCCACTTCGCCGACGAACAGGGGGAGGACCGCCGCGCGCTGGCGGCCTTCGTGCGCGCCGAGAACCCGCCCCTGGACGTGGACGCCATGGGCCGCCTGGCCGTGCCAGTGCTGGTGATCGCGGGCCAACGGGACGAGGGCGCCGGCGATCCCGACGGCCTGGCCCGGGCCTTTCCCGAGGGCCGGGGCATCACCGTGGTGGGCTGCGACCACTTCTCGGCCATCCCCCACGCGCTCACCAAGGCGGCGGCCTTCGACTTTCTCGACGGGCTGCTCGATGATCCCTTCGGCGATCGCTTCTAGATCCTAGCGGCCCAGGGCGTAGGGACCGCCCCGTTCGATGGCCGCCTTATAGGCCGGCCGGTCGTGCAGGCGGTTCAGCCAGGCCTCGGCGTTGGGATAGGTCGGCAGCTTGCCGAAGGCCCGGGCGACCTCGCCCACGAAGCTCATCTGGATGTCGGCGCCGGTCAGGGCCTGGCCCATCAGATAGTCACGACCGGCCAGGGCCTGGTCGAGATAGGCGAGATGGTTGTCCACCTCGCTCTCGATGCGCGGATGCAGGGGCGCGCCGGCCTCGCCCAGGCGCATGACGTACATCTGCAGCATCAGCGGCAGCATGGCCGAGCCTTCGGCATAGTGCAGCCATTGCAGATAGGATTCGTAGTCGGGGTCGCTGACGGCCGGCTGCAGCTTGCCCGCCCCGTGATGACGGATGATGTAGTCGATGATGGCCCCGGACTCGTGCACCGTGGCCTGGCCGTCGGTGACCACCGGCGACTTGCCCAGCGGATGGACCGCGCGAAGCTCATCCGGGGCGAGCCGCGTCTTGGCGTCGCGCTCATAGGCCTTGATCTCGTATTCGACCCCCAGCTCCTCGAGCAGCCAGAGGATGCGCTGCGAGCGCGACTCGTTGAGGTGATGGACGACGATCATGGCGGCTCCCGGGTTCGGCTTACATCGTATAGGCGTCGGGCGTGACCCGCGGCAAGCTGGGCCTATAGTGATCCCATGACCACTGATCCCGTCCCCGACCGCCTCGCCGACGCCCCCACCCGCCTCCTGGCCGCCGCCGAGGTCGCCGAGGCCTGCTTGGCTGAGGCCCGGGTGAGCCTGGCCGCCAGGATCGCGCCGGACGGCCGCCTGGACCGGCGCATCCTCGACGCCGAACAGCGGGCCGCCCATGGCCTGGCCTGGGCGGCGGCCTATGCCGAGACCCTGCGCCAGACAGCCGACTGGGCGGCCGAACTGGAGCGGGCCGGGACCCGGGACGAGGCAAGCGCCCGGCCGGCCCTGCTGCCGGCGGCGAAGAAGTTTGAGCGCGAAATAAGTGGCCGAATGAATCTTAAAGGTGGAGTTACAGGGGCCGGGAATTCTCTACATCAGATCATGGAGCAAGGTGACGGTTATCTGTTCGTCGATCTTGAAAGCGCTCGATTTT
>CAZERE010000076.1:9390-15030 GCA_964515365.1 uncultured Phenylobacterium sp.
GAGGAACAGCTGGCGCTGGCGGCGGTCGCGGGTGCCCTGCTGCTGGCGCACGAATATCTCAGCCAGCTAGCCGGCGGCCTGCCCATGAGCCAGGGGGAGATGGCGCGGCCGGTCGATCTGGGGTTCGATCCCGCCAGGCTCTGGCCCGCCATCGCGGCCCTGGCGCCCGACGCCACGCCCAAGGCGCGCCATCGCATTGTCGAACTGCTGGCGCAGGCCCGGGGGCGGCCGTCCCTCGAGGCGAGCGGCCTGGACGAGACGCATCAGGCGATCTTCGCGCAGTTCACCGCCTTCACCGCCGCGAAGATCGCCCCCTTCGCCCACGGCTGGCACCTGGCTGACCAGCTGATCCCCCTGGCCCTGATCGACGAGCTCGCCGGCCTCGGCGTCTTCGGCCTCACCCTGCCCGAGGCCCATGGCGGGGCGGGCCTGGGCAAGGTGGCCATGTGCGTGGTCTCCGAGGCCCTGTCGCGGGGTTATATCGGCGTCGGCTCCCTGGGCACGCGCGCCGAGATCGCCGCCGAGCTGATCCTGGCCCACGGCACGGCCGATCAGAAGGCCCGGCTGCTGCCGGCGATCGCCTCGGGCGCCATGCTGCCCACCGCGGTGTTCACCGAGCCGGAGGCGGGGTCGGATCTGGCGTCCCTGCGCACCCGGGCGGTTCGCCAGGACGGGGCCTGGCGGGTCACCGGCGCCAAGACCTGGATCACCCACGCCGCCCGGGCCGACCTGATGACCCTGCTGGTGCGCTCCGATCCGGCCAGCGCCGACCACCGCGGCCTCTCCATGCTGCTGGCCGAGAAGCCGCGGGGCGACGACGGCGATCCCTTCCCGGCGCCCGGCATGGACGGCGGCGAGATCGCGGTGATCGGCTATCGCGGCATGAAGGAATATGAGATCGCCTTCGACGATTTCGCCGTGCCGGAAGACGCCCTGCTGGGCGGCCAGGAGGGCCAGGGCTTCGTGCAGCTCATGGCGACCTTCGAATCAGCCCGTATCCAGACCGCCGCCCGGGCCCTCGGCGTGGCGCAGAACGCTCTGGACCTGGCCCTGGATTACGCCCTGGCCCGCCGGCAGTTCGGACAGCCCCTGGCCGCCTTCCCCCGGGTGGCCGACAAGCTGGCCATGATGGCCGCGGAAATCCTCGGCGCCCGCCGGCTGGCCTGGTTCGCGGCCCGGACCAAGGACGCCGGCCGGCGCTGCGACCTGGAGGCCGGCATGGCCAAGCTGATCGCCGCCCGAATCGCCTGGGCCTGCGCCGACAACGCCCTGCAGATCCATGGCGGGACAGGCTTCGCCGTCGAACAACCGGTCAGCCGCCTGCTGGCTGACGCCCGCATCCTCAACATCTTCGAAGGCGCCGGCGAGATCCAGGCCCAGGTCATCGCCCGGCGCCTGCTGGACGGCGGCAACTAGTTGGGGATGGGCGAGAAGCCGCGGGCCACCAGGGCGATCTGCTGCTCCATATTGGCGCTCATCCGCTCCGGCCCGGCGTTCTCCCAGGCGGCCAGACGATAGTTCCAGGCATAGGCGGCCATCAGCGTGTCGACGATCATCTCGAGGTCGATGGCGGGATCGACATCGCCCCGTTCGCGCCCCTCGGCGACACAGTCGCGGATCGTGCCGCGGAGACGGGGATTGCGGCCATAGGGGATGCTGGAGCCCCCCGGACGCCAGCTATAGGCCGCCGCGATATGGGCCAGGAACAGCTGGGTCCGCCGGGTTTCGAAGGCGAAGTGCAGGGCGAAGATCGACGAGAGCCGGTCGGCCGTGGAGCCGCGCAGGTGCGGCGTGACCCGGTCCAACTCGCCATAGAGGTCGTCCAGGCGTTCCTGCATCACCTGGCTCAGCACCTCGGCCTTGGACGAGAAGCAGGTGAAGACGCTGCCGACCGCCACGCCCGCCTGGCTGGCGATCTCGCGGACCGTCGTCTCTTCGTAGCCGACGGTTTCGAACAGGTCCCGCGCGGCGTCCAACACACGACGCCGCGTCGCCTCTTTCTGAGTCTGACGCAGATTCAAATTTTCCCCCCAAGCGCGCTCTATCGGCGCGTCCTGAACTAGAGCCCGTCTCTAGCAGACGCGCCGACGGCTTATCCGGCAAGGAACTTTAAGTTGTGCGGGGGTCGGCTGAGTCGATCAGCCGCGGCGGGCGCCGGCCAGGATGACGCGAATCTGATCCCGCGAGCGGGCCTGCAGCGCCTCGAGGCTCCAGCCGCCGAAGATCGCCTGCGGATAGTTGGCCAGATAGTTGTCGAACAGCATCTGGCTGCGGAGCTTGATCTCGCATTCCTGCGACAGCTCACCGCGTTCGACGCCCAGGGCGAGCTGCTCGCCAAAGAGGTCGATGATCTCCTGGATCGACGACAGGGCCCGCAGGGCCTGGCCATCCTGCCACGACCACGACAGGCCGAGCGCGGCGCGGGCCAGGGGCATTTGCGACTTGTAGAAGCCATAGCCGGCGCTGAAGGCCTTGAGCAGGGCGTCGTCCACCGTGCGGCCGCGGCCGGCGGCTTCGGTCATGGCCTCGACCACGGCGGCCAGGTCGGCGGTCATGATCTCACGGAACAGCTCGGACTTGTCGGCGAAGTTGGCGAAGACGGCGCCCGTGGACATGCCGGCGGCCGCAGCGATGTCGCGGATCGTCGCGCCTTCGTAGCCTTCGGTGCTGAACAGTTCCCGGGCGGCGGCGAGCACCTTGGCCCGCGTCTGCTGTTTGGCCAGGGCCCGGCGGGTGGGCATCCGGACGCGAGTCTCGCTCTGACCTTCCACGGCGGCGACGTGCTTCATGGTTCGATACTCCGATGGCCGTGGCGGGGGAGACCGACGGCGCTCGCGCAGCCCCCTCGCCACACAAGCCGGGCGAGATAACTGAACGCTGATATGGGATCCTCTTAGCGCTGCGCCGAGCCGCACCACAAGCCGGAGCGTTCAGCGAGCGCGTTCAATTACCCGCGTTATAGCAAAGTTCGCACACGCCATACCTGAAATGAGGCAGGGGTGCGGCGCGACCGACCGTCGCAGCACTTTTTCAAGCTCTACAAGGGTTTATTCACCATATCGGGCGCCGGCGCGGACCGCCGCCCGGGAATGAACCGGACTCGTTGAATAGGATCAACCAGTTGCGCGATTGCGACGCGCAATCAGATTCGCGCGCAACCCTGGAAATGCCTACATAATAGCGCTCCGCAAGCGCTCGAGCCCGAGACTCATGAACCAGCTATTCGCCTTTTTGATCCCCGCCAGCCTGTTGGCCGTGACCCTGGCCCTGGGCGTCGGGATCTTCGCCCTGTTCCGCGGCGGCGATTTCGGCCGCTCCTATTCCAACAAGCTGATGCGCCTGCGGGTCGTCCTGCAGGCCGCCGCCGTGCTCATCCTGGTCACCGCGGTCTGGTGGCGGCACAACGGATAGGCGGGGGATAGGCGAAGCCAGATGGTCGTTCTGAACCGCATCTACACCCGCACCGGCGACGGCGGCGCCACGCGCCTGGCCAATGGCGCCCAGGTGGCCAAGACCGACCTGCGGGTCGAGGCCTATGGGACGGTGGACGAGACCAACGCCTGCCTGGGCCTGGCCCGGCTGCATACGACCGACGACGCCGATCTGGATCGCATCCTGGGCCGCATCCAGAACGACCTCTTCGACCTGGGCGCCGACCTGGCCAATCCGCCCTCGCCCGACGAGGACCCGGCGCGGGTGCTGCGGATCAGCGACAGCCAGGTGGAGCGCCTGGAACGGGAGATCGACGGCATGAATGCGACCCTGGCGCCCCTGACCTCCTTCGTGCTGCCGGGCGGCTCGGCGGCGGCGGCGGCGCTCCATCAGGCGCGCACGGTCTGTCGGCGGGCCGAGCGGGCGGCCGTGGCCCTTGCCGCAACCGAGCCCGTCGGCGCGCCGGCGCTCAAATATCTCAACCGCCTGTCGGACCTGCTGTTCGTCGCCAGCCGGCGGGCCAATGACGACGGCGAAGGCGATGTGCTCTGGGTCCCCGGCGCCAACCGTGGCTGAAGCGCAGCGTCTAGGGCGCCGGAGTCTCCGCGGCTTCGGCCCGCGCCTTGGCGGCCTCGGCGGCCTTGCGTTCGGGAATGGTCCGGCCCGTGATGTCGGAGATCAGCACGGGGCGGGCGCAGACGCGGCCGTCCGGATCCCACCAGTCGCCCTGCGCCTCGCAGCGCTCGGCCGGCCAGACATAATATCCGTGGTAGCCGAAGATGGCGATCAGGGAGAGGACGAACGCCCCGAGGAAAACCAGCTTCAGGCGGTCAATGATACGGCTCATAGGCAGCCTCATATTCGGGCTTTTTTCCTCTGGCTAGGGCCGACTGGGGCGCAAATCGCCTCATCCGCCCG
Source organism: uncultured Phenylobacterium sp. (assembly GCA_964515365.1). Classification (GTDB taxonomy): domain Bacteria; phylum Pseudomonadota; class Alphaproteobacteria; order Caulobacterales; family Caulobacteraceae; genus Phenylobacterium. Next base: position 13,741 of record CAZERE010000076.1, read on the forward strand.
ACTTGCAATGCGCGCGGGAAACGTTATGCCCCATGCGACCCATTCTTCCCCAAAGCGAATTTGAGGCCCTCATGAAGGTGTTGGTCCCGGTCAAACGGGTAATCGATTACAACGTCAAGCCGCGGGTTAAGTCGGACGAGACCGGCGTCGACCTCGCCAACGTCAAAATGTCCATGAACCCCTTCTGCGAGATCGCCGTCGAAGAGGCGGTGCGTCTTAAGGAAAAGGGCGTGGTCACCGAAGTGGTGGCCGTGTCCATCGGCCCGGCCCAGGCGCAGGAAACCCTGCGCACGGCCCTGGCCATGGGCGCCGACCGCGCCATCCTGGTCCAGACCGACGCCGACCTGGAGCCCCTGGCCGTGGCCAAGGTGCTGAAGGCCGTCATCGACGAAGAGGCCCCGAACCTGGTGGTCATGGGCAAGCAGGCCATCGACGGCGACAACAACGCCACCGGCCAGATGCTCTCGGCCCTGCTGGGCTGGCCCCAGGCCAGCTTCGCCTCCAAGCTGGAGATCGCCGGCGACAAGGCGACCGTCACCCGCGAGGTGGACGGCGGCCTGCAGACCATCGAGGCGCCGCTGCCGGTGATCGTCACCGCCGACCTGCGCCTGAACGAGCCGCGCTACGCTTCTCTGCCCAACATCATGAAGGCCAAGAAAAAGCCCCTCGACACCAAGGACATCGCGTCTTTCGGCATCGATACGGCGCCGCGCCTGAAGGTGATCAAGGTGGCCGAGCCGCCGAAACGTGGCGGCGGCATCAAGGTCGAAACCGCGGCCGATCTGGTCGCCAAGCTCAAGAATGAAGCGGGGGTGCTCTAATGGCCGTACTCGTCATCGCCGACCTGAACGCCGGCGCGCTCAGCGACAACACCCATAAGACCGTCTCGGCCGCCCAGGCCATCGGCGGCGACATCGACATCCTGGTCGTCGGCAAGGACGCCAAGTCCGCCGCCGAGGCCGCCGCCAAGATCGACGGCGTCCGCAAGGTCCTGCTGGCCCAGAGCGACGACCTGGGCCACGGCCTGGCCGAGGCCATCGAGGCCGTGGTGGTTCCGCTGATGGCCGGCTACGACGCCGTGCTGACGCCCGCCACCTCGCAGGGCAAGAACTTCTCGCCCCGCATCGCGGCCAAGCTCGATGTCTCGCACATCTCCGACGTGGTCGAAGTGGTCGACGCCTCGACCTTCGTGCGCCCGATCTATGCGGGCAACGCGCTCGAAACCGTGCAGTCGTCCGAGGCCAAGAAGGTCATCACCGTCCGTCCCACCGCCTTCAAGGCGGCGGGCGA
>CAZERE010000077.1:0-14963 GCA_964515365.1 uncultured Phenylobacterium sp.
CGAGCCTTCGCCAAAGGCCTCCGGGGCGTCCGAGGCCATGGCCTCGATCAGGTCGGCGGTCTGATAGGCGCTGGCCTCATAGGCGGCGGCGGCGATCTCGGGCAGGCCGGCGTCCCGGGTCAGGCCGCTCAGGGCGCCGCGGGCCTCGGCGTCCCACCAGGGCGCCCCAAGGCCGGTGAAGGCGGGAACCAGCACCACCCCGTGATCCGGCCGCGCCCGGCGGGCCAGGGCTTCGGCCGCGGCCGGGGACTCGACGCCAAGCCCCTCCACCAGCCACTGGATGGCCGCCCCGGCGATGAAGATGGCGCCTTCCAGCGCATAGGTGGTGCGCCCATCGATCCGGGCGGCGACCGTGGTCAGCAGGCGGGCCTGGGAGACCGGGGCGGCCTCCCCGGTGTTCACCAGCAGAAAGCAGCCGGTGCCATAGGTGGCCTTCATCTGGCCCGGCGCCACGCATCCCTGCCCCATCAGCGCGGCCTGCTGGTCGCCGGCCACGCCGCAGATGGGGATGGCGCGACCGAGCAGGCCGGCGTCGGTCTCGCCAAACAGCCCGGCGCAGTCGCGCACCTCCGGCAGGATCGCCCGGGGCACCTTGAACAGATCGAGCATGGCCTCGGACCAGGCCTGAACCCGGATGTCGAACAGCAGGGTGCGCGAGGCGTTGGTGGCGTCGGTGACGTGGGCCTTGCCGCCGGTCAGCTTCCAGATCAGCCAGGAATCGATGGTCCCGGCCAGCAGCTCTCCGGCCTCGGCCCGGGCGCGGGCGCCCGGCACATTGTCCAGCATCCAGGCGAGCTTGGTGCCGGTGAAGTACGGGTCAATCAGCAGGCCGGTGACCTCGGTCACATGGGCCTCGGCGCCCTGGCGCCGCAGGGCCTCGCACAGGCTTGCGGTGCGACGGTCCTGCCAGACGATGGCGCGGTGGACGGGCGCGCCGGTGGCCCGGTCCCACAGCACCACCGTTTCCCGCTGGTTGGTGATGCCGATGGCGGCGACCTGCGCCATCTCGGCGCCGGCATTGGCCACGGCCTCGTTCATCACCATGACTGCGGCGTCATAGATTTCCTGGGCGTCGTGCTCCACCCAGCCGTCGGCCGGGTAGTGTTGGGCCAGGGGACGGGACGCCTCCCCTAAAGCCTGACCTGCCAGATCGAAGAGAATAGCCCGGGTGCTGGTGGTGCCCTGGTCCAGGGCCAGGATCAGGGGGTGGGCCATGTCGATCTGCTCCTCACGTCACTGTCTTTGGAAACTGCGGCGATTTGGTTGGCGCCGGTTTAAGCATGTTTTCATTTGCAGCCATCAGATTCGCCCCAACGAACGACTCGTAGCCGGAGGTCGCCTTGAGCGCGCTCGCGAGGACCGAAGAGATCCTGAGTCTGGCCAAGAGCCGAACACCCGGGGACCGTGAACGGCTGCTTCTGGCCGTAGTGGATCTATGCGACGTCGCCGACAGCGGCCAGATCATGTCTGCGCCGGCCGTCCAGGACCTGCTGAACTCCATCTTCATGAGCCTGGTGGTCGAGGCCGAGCGGGACATCCGTAAGCGTCTCGCCGAAAAGCTGGCCGGCGTCGACTGGGCGCCCATCGCCCTGATCAATGTCCTGGCCCTGGACGATATCGAAATCGCCCGGCCGATCATCGCCGCCAGCCCGATCCTTCAGGATCATGACCTGATCCGCCTGCTCATCGAAGCCACCGTCGAACACCAGATCGAAGTCGCCCGCCGCCCGGGCCTTGGCGCGCCTGTGGTCACCGCCATCCTGCGGCAGGCCGAGCCCGCCGTGCTCACCGCCCTGGCCGGCAACACCCAGACCGCGCTCGGACCTGAAGACATGGCCCTGCTGGTCAAGGCCTCGCGTCGGGTGGCGGCCCTGCGCTCCCCCCTCGCCCGACGCAGTGAACTGACCGAGGACCTGGCCCAGGAGCTCTATGCCTGGGTCGGCCAGGCCCTGCGCCAGGCGCTCACCCTCCGGTTCCGCCTCGACACCGAAGCCCTGGACACCGCCCTGGGCCAGGCGGTGGGCGAGGCCCATGCTGGCGCCCTTGTCGAGAACGGCGACGCCATCGTCTGGCAACAGGACGACGAGCGCGAGGAGATGGAGAAGCGCCTGATCAGCAAGCTGGTGGCGGCCGGCCAACTGAGGCCGGGCTACCTGCTGCGCGCCTTGCGAGAGGGCAAACTCTCGCTGTTCGTCGGCGTCCTCTCAACCCTCGGCGACTTCCCCTCGGAGATGCTGCGCAAGGCGATGGACAGCGAACAGCCCGAGCACCTGGCCCTGGCCTGCGCGGCGGTGAGCATCGACCGCAGCGCCTTTCCGACGATCCTGGAGCTGGTCCGCGGCCTGAACGACAACAGGCCAGGCGGCGGCGCCGAGGGCGCCCGCCGCGCCCTGGCCGCCTTTGGCCCGTTCGCGCCGGACCTGGCCGCCGCGGCCTTCCGCCAGACCATGAGTTTGCGTCAGGCCTGATCGGCTGTGCGATCGGCGTTTGACAAGGCGCCTGCCCTGGCGGCTTTTGCACGCCCATGTTCAAAGCCGAACCCTTCGTGACCCGGGTGGCCTTCGCCGCCAGCGACCGCCCCGAGGCGCAGGACGCCCTGAAGGACCTGACCGCCCGCTATGGCCAGGTGCCCCAGGACCAGGCGCAGGTGATCGTCGCCCTGGGCGGCGACGGCTTCATGCTGGAGACCCTGCACGGCAATATGGGCGCGCCCAAGCCGATCTATGGGATGAACCGCGGCTCGGTCGGCTTCCTGATGAACGAATACAGCGCCGACGGCCTGCTCGACCGGATCAACGCCGCCGAGCGGGCGCTTATCCATCCCCTGAGCATGGTGGCGGTGGACGCCCGTCGCCGCCAGCACCGGGCCCTGGCGATCAACGAGGTCTCCCTGCTGCGCCAGACACGGCAGACGGCCAAGCTGCGCATCTCGGTGGACGGCAAGGTGCGGCTGAACGAGCTGTCCTGCGACGGGGCCCTGGTGGCCACCCCGGCCGGCTCGACGGCCTATAATCTCTCAGCCCATGGCCCGATCATTCCCCTGGACGCCAAGGTCATGGCCCTGACGCCGATCAGCGCCTTCCGCCCCCGCCGCTGGCGCGGGGCGCTGCTGTCCCACGCCGCCAGGGTCACCTTTGAGATCCTCGAGGCCGACAAGCGCCCGGTCAGCGCCGTGGCCGACAATTTCGAGGTGCGCGACGTAGTCGAGGTGCATGTGGCCGAGAACCGCGACATCAGCCTGACCATGTTGTTCGACGCGGGCCGCAGCCTCGAGGAACGCGTGCTGGCCGAGCAGTTTTCCGCCTGACGGCCCGTCTCATTCGTTGTTAAGGTTCACTCACTACGGTGGCGTCGTGCGTCCCCCGAGGAGATGGCCGTGAGTCAGCAGAATACGGGTCAGGTGATCCAGGTCCCCAACACGCTCCGCCTCAAGGTCGGCGGCCGGTTCGGCGCGGTCGACGCCAGCGCGATCGCCAAGGCCGAAGCGGCTCTGAAAAGCCTGTCGGGCAATTTCGGCGCCTGGTTGCAGGACGAGGTCACCAAGCTCGAGGCCGCCCGCCAGCAGGTGAAGGCCGAGGGCGCCACGGCCGAGACGCTCGAAGCGCTCTATCTGCGCGCCCACGACCTGAAGGGCCTGGGGACCACCTACGAATTTCCGCTGATCACCCGCATGGCCGCCTCGCTCTGCAAGCTGATCGACGACAAGGACAAGCGCATGCAGGCGCCGATGGTCCTGATCGACGCCCATATCGACGGGGTCAAGGCTGCGGTCCGCGACAGCATCAAGACCGACGACCATCCGGTGGGCAAGATCCTGGTGGAAGAACTCGAGCGTCGGGTCGCCGCCTCGGGCCTCGTCTGAACACCTACATTCCCGGTACGAAACGCTCGCTGACAGCGCCATAGCCGGCGCTTTCCGGCAGCACCAGCAGCGCGCCTTCAGGGCCTCTGTGAATTTCCGGCTGCACGGCGACCAGGGGCCGCGCCTGGGCCGCGGCGATGGCCGCCGCTGCGCTGGCCGAACTCGCCAGACGGCCCAGATTCATGCGTGTGGGAAAGACCAGCTTCCGGTCCCCCCGCGCCCCGGCCTCCAGGGCCGCCTGGGGTGAAAGCCAGCAGGCGTCCACCGTCTCTCGTCCATCGCAGACCGCCAGCTGCCCCGCCGGGGCGTGGGCGGCGTAGAACCAGGTGTCGAACCGCTTGGGCGACACCGGCGGGGTGATCCAGCGGGCGAAGACGGTCAGGGCCGACAGGTCGAGCCGCGCGCCGGCCGCCCGCACCACGTCGAGGAACGGGGTCTCGCCGCGATCGACCGACTGGCGAAGCTCCAGCGGCGCGGGCTCGATCTCGAGCGGGCCGCCATCACGGCGCGTGGCCAGCAGCAGGCCCGCCTCTTCGAAGACCTCCCGAATGGCCGCGATGCGCAGCCCCCGCTGCTCCCCGTCATGGGCCGCCCAGCCGGAGACGTGATCGCCCCAGGCCTCCTCATGGTCGCCCGGATGGGACTTGCCGCCCGGAAAGACGAGGGCGCCGGAGGCGAAGTCGATCTGGTGATGGCGCTCGACCATCAGCACTTCGAAGGCCGGATCATCCCGCAGGAGCAGAAGGGTGGAGGCCGGCCGGATTTCGCCGCTTTCGGGGGTGAGGCTCATCGGCCAAATCTGGGCGCTGGAGCCCAGATCGCCAAGACAAAGCTCGCGCGGCCGGGGTTCAGGCGGTCTGCATGGCCGGCGCAGCGCGCTCGGCGAGGCGGTCCATGCGGTCGAGGAGATAGTCGGCGTCGTCCCGGGCGCCCACATGGGGCTGGGTCAGGAAGCGTTCGAGCATCTTCTTCTGGAACTTGTCGCGATCCCGGGCGCCGCCCTCGAACTCCATGGCGTGGAAGGTGTCGACGCCGGCGCGGAAGGCCGGCAGCAGGCGCGCCGGCAGGCCCGCGCGCTCATAGATGGCCTTGAGCCCCAGCGGACCGGCGTCGTGGATCATCAGCCAGGTGCGGTGGTGGGGCACGCCGGCGAGCTCGGCCAGTCCCCACTCGAAGAAGGCCATGTGCCCGTGCGCCAGGCCGCGCAGCAGCAGGGAGGCGGTCAGGCGTTCGTTGCGATGGAGGTGGGCCACGAAGGCCTTGAGGTCGGCCGATCGCCCGGCCTGGTCCACCAGATCGAGGGTGGCGCGCTCCTTGGCGCCGGTGGCGATCTGCAGGGCCAGTTCCGGCGACACCGGATGGTGGGTCAGCAGGTGGTCGCGGACCTGATCGCTGACCATGTCGATCAGCTTCTCGGTCACCGACAGGGGCAGGGTCTGGCGGTAGGCCACGGCGGCCAGCACCCGCTCGGACCGCTCGAACCGCGCCAGGACGTTCATCAGGGTGGCGTCGGCGAAATCGGCGTTGTCGTTGGCGCAGGCCACTTCGACGGCCCGCTCGGCGCCGGTTTCCACCAGGACGTCGGTGACCCGGCGCGACAGGCGCGGGCGCTTGGCGATGGCCACCTGGCGGACGGGGCCGCCCAGGCGCACGATCTCGGCCAGTTCCTCATCGGTGAAGACCGGCGAGAAGCTGAGAATCGGCTGGCAGACGCTTTCCACGTCCCGGGCCAGGGTCAGGGCCACGTCGTGCGGGATCAGGGGCGAGCTCTTGAGGGTGACCGCCAGGGCGCGGCGCACCAGCTCGGCGGCGTCGGCGGCCATGACCCGCAGAATATCCTGCGCCAGCACCTGTTCCTCGGGCGTCAGGGGCAAGGTGTCGATGCGGCGGCAAAGCTTGTGGGCGACCAGGGCGCGCTCGTCGGGGGTCGCGCCCTTCACCAGGGTGCGGATGTCATCCTCGGTCAGCGCCGCCCGCGTGGTCGTCATAGGACCCGTCCCCCTCCGTCGAGACTTCCATCCCGTGCGTCGACAATGATTGGTTAGGCTTAACGGACGGTTTCGCACGCGCCTGTGGATTAACGCTATCGCGTAACGTCCCGCCAACCCTGAGCCTCTACCTTCGCGGGCGTCGCCGCAAAGGATAAGCCTGTGTCATCCAAAGCCGATTCTGTGCGGTTTGCCCCCCGTGGCGCAACGTCGCTGACGCTTCAGGCTCTGGACGCCCAGGCGGCGCTTCTGCCCTACGCTCTGGTGGCCTTCCTGGTCAGCCTGCCGGTCTTCGTCTGGGCCGGCTCCTTCGCCCCGAACGCGGCCTGGATGACGGCCAGCTTCGCCCTGTTCGCCATCGCCTGCGCCACCACCTACGCCGCCGTCGGCTGGCTGCGCACCCCGGCCGCCCAGGACCTGGTGAAGCGCGGCCGGGTTCATGTCATCACAGGCCTGGTGTGGGCCGGGTGCGTGGCCCAGATCGCCGCCTTCGCCGACCATGCCGGACCGATGCGCGAGGCCCTGCTGCTGATGGCGACCGCCGCCTCGGTGGTCTGCATCTTCTTCACCGCCCCCTGGCTGCCCAGCCTGCTGATCGTCGGCGCCGCAGCGGCGGCCGGCCCCCTGATCGCCCTGTTCGCCACGCCTCACACCCAGAGCGCCGCAAGCCTCGCCTGGGGCGGCGTGGCGCTGGCCTTCGCCCTGTCCCTGATCCTCAACCGCATTCTGCGGCGCCAGTTCGCCATGGCCGCCGAGCGGGAGGAGCTGATCGCCGACCGGGCCGGCAAGGTCGAGGAGGCCAGCCGCCTGGCCCGCTCCAAGTCCGACCTGGTGGCCACCCTCAGCCATGAGATCCGCAACGGCCTGACCGGGGTCGCCCATGTGCTGGCCGCGGCCGCCGGGCGCAACGGCCGGGCCGCCCCCTCGCGGGATCAGCTGTCGGCGGCCCTGGACGCCGTCAGCGACCTGATCGGCGTGCTCAACACCACCCTCGATTCGGAGACCGCCGAGGCCGGCCGACTGGCGATCGACATCAGGCCCATCGACGCCGCGGGCCTGGTCCGCGATCTGGTCCTGCTGAACCGACCCCACGCGGCGGCCAAGGGCCTGGAGCTGAACGTGTTCGTCGCCCCCGAACTGAACGGCCGGGTCGGCGCGGCGATGGCGGACCCGACCCGCCTGCGCCAGATCCTGGCCAATCTGCTCGGCAACGCCATCAAGTTCACGGTCCGCGGCCGCGTCGAGGCGCGGCTGGAGCTGACCGAATCCGGGCGACTGGCCATAGAAATCGCCGACACCGGCCCTGGCCTCTCGCCCGAGGAGCTGGACCGGGCCTTCGAGGCCTTCCACAGGGTGGAGCGGACCAGCGCCGGGGTGCCGGGCGCCGGCCTTGGCCTTTCCCTGTCACGGCAACTCGCCCGGCTCATGCAGGGCGAACTGAAGGCGAGCAGCGCGCCGGGCGTCGGCAGCTGCTTCCGCCTGGAGCTGCCCTTCGATCGGGACGCCACCCCGCAGGTCGATCTGGTCGTTCACGACGCCACGGATGACCCCGCCGAGGGGCGCAAGCTGCGCATCCTGATGGCCGAGGACGACAGCCTGAACGCCGCCATGATGCGCGCCGTGCTCGAGCAGCTGGGACACCAGGTGGTCCACGCCCAGGACGGCCGCCGGGCCGTGGACCTGGCCAAGGTCTGCGACTTCGACCTGGCGCTCATCGACGGCCGCATGCCCGGCCTGGACGGACCTGAGGCCACCGCCGCGATCCGCGCCCTGGATGGGCCTGCCGCCCACCTGCCGATCATCGCGGTGATCGGAGGGGACGCCGACGAGGCCCAGGCCTGCACCGAGGCCGGCGCCGACGCCGTCCTTCGCAAGCCGGTCAGCGTGACGGCCGTGGCCCGGGCCGTGGCCGACGCCACCTCGGCCCCCCGCCGCCTGGCCGCCGGACGCCGGGTCGCCTGATCCTGAAGCCCTGCCCCAGCGGCAGGGGCCAAGTCCGCCTTTCCCCCCTCGCCCGCCCCGGTCACTATGGGAGCAAGCGGACCGTCGCCGACCCAGGCGCGGCCAGGGCGGAGGACGAAGCTCAGTGATACTCAAGGGTCTGAAGGTGGTGGAGTTCGCCACCTATATCGCCGCGCCCGGCGCGGCCGGCATCCTCGGCGACTGGGGGGCCGAGGTGATCAAGATCGAGCGCCCCGGCGGCGACGACATGCGTCACGTCTTCGCCGACGCCAAGAGCGACCTGGGCGCCAACCCGACCTTCGAGATGGACAATCGCGGCAAGCGCTCGGTGGTGCTGGACATCTCCAAGCCCGAGGGCCGCGACGCCGTGGCCAGGCTGGCCGCCAGCGCCGACGTCTTCCTGACCAATGTGCGCCCCGCCTCCCTCAAGCGCGCGGGCCTGGACGAGGTCAGCCTGCGAGGCGCCAATCCTCGGCTGATCTACGCCCTGGTCACCGGCTATGGGATGGAAGGGCCGGACGCCCACAAGCCGGGCTTCGACGTCACCGCCTTCTGGTCCAGGGCCGGGGTGGCGCGGATGACCACGCCCAAGGGGGAAGACCCCTTCCTGCTGCGCACCGGCTTTGGCGACCACATCACCTCGCTGGCCACCACCTCGGCGATACTGGCGGCGCTCTATGAGCGCGAGCAGACCGGCGTCGGGCGGATGGTGCAGACCTCGCTCCTGGCCACCGGCGTCTACACCGTGGGCTCGGACCTGGCCGTCCAACTTCGCTTCGGCCGGCTGTCGTCCAACCGGTCCCGGCGCGAGCCGCTGAATCCCCTGGCCAACTTCTTCCAGAGCCGGGAAGGCCGCTGGTTCGTCACCAATCCCCGGGGCGGGTCAGTGGACTGGGCGGCGATGACCAAGGCCGCCGGCCGCCCGGAGCTGCTGGACGATCCGCGCTTCGCCAGCGGGCGGCTGCGCAAGGAGAACACCGCGGCCCTGACCGCCGAATTCGACGCAGCCTTTGGGGACCTGGACTGGGACGAGATCACCGCACGCCTGGACTCCGCCGACCTCGTCTGGGCGCCGGTGCAGACCCCGGCCGAGGTGGCCGCCGATCCGCAGGTGCGCGCCGCCGGCGCCCTGGTGGAGGTGGAGGATGGCCGCGGGGGCTTTGGCGATTCGCCCGCAGCGCCCGCGCAGTTCCCCGGCGTCGAAGCTTCGCGTCGGCCGCCGCCTCCCGGCCTTGGCCAGCATACGGTCGAAGTGCTTCAGGAGATCGGCTACAGCGCCGAAGAGATCGAGGCGATGCGGGCGAGCGGCGCGGCGGTTTAGCTGCCGTCGCGGGCCTCGGACAGCATCCGCAGCATCTCGCTGGAGAACAGCGAGCCCCCCAGGCGCTGGCCCGCGCCGGCGCCCTCGGCCGGCTGGGAGCCGCGCAGGATGAAGTCCACCAGGACCTCCTGCTCGCGCATGGCTTCGGCGCGACGGGCTGAGGCGTATTGGATGAAACCGCCGTCGGGAACCACCGGCGAAGCCTCCCGCGGGCGGACGGCCTCCCCGCCCCCGCCGGTGCGGGTCAGGTTGGCGTAGACCTCGGCCACGGTGGCCGGGCGGCCGCCCTTGTAGAAGATCGAGCGGTTGGCCCGGGCGGCCTCGGGGAACAGGCTGGCGGCGCTGGCGCCCGGCTGGGAACGGGTCGCCTCGATCAGGCGAGCCGAGCCCTGCGGTCCCAGGAAGTGGGCGGCGTAGAGCTCGCCCGCCGTGGGCGTGCGGCCGACCCGGCCCTTCAGATAGGCGGCGTGGTCGGTCGCCAGTTCGCCGGCCATCAGGGAGGCGGCCTGGGCGTCGAACCGCAGGTCCATCACCGCCTTGCGGGCCTCGGCGCCCGACACCCGGTAGCGGCCGTCGGAACCCTTCTGGATCAGCTCGGCATAGCGGGCATAGCCGTATTTGGAGCCGTGCTGCTTGAGGGTGGCCAGCCAGGTCTGCTCGACGAACTGGAAGAGACCGGCGGCCGATGAGGTCTTCGCCTTGGCCGAGGGATTATAGCCGCTCTCCCGGTGCGCCGTGCCCATCAGGAAGGTGAAATCGACCCCCGTCGCGCTCGACGCGCGCTGGATGGCGGTTTCAACCACACCTCTGAGACCCTGGACGGACATGGCCCCTGAATGCGTCCGGCATGGTTAACGGCCCGCTAACCACGTTTTGCGAGCCCTCAGGCGGTGAAGCGGCCGGCAGACAATCTATCCGCCCAGATCCCGGGGTCTTCCCCCTTCGCATAGGCGCAGACCATGGCGCCTGCCAGGGGGGCCAGCAGCCAGCCATTGCGCCGCGCCCCGGCGGCCAGGATGACGCCCGGGGCGCGGCTTGGCCCCACCAAGGGCAGGCCGTCGGGGGTGGCCGCCCGCACGCCGGTCGCCGCCCTCCAGGGCCGGTTCGCCAGCCCCGGGAAGACGCCCGCGGCTGTCCGGGCCAGGGCGGCCGCCACGTCGTCCTGCACCCGGGGGTCGGAGACGCCCGCCTCCATGGTCGCGCCGATCAGCAGGCCGCCGGCGGACGGCGCGGCATAGGCGCCTGGCCCGCGCAGGACGGGCCCGTCATAGGCCAGGCCGCCATAGCGCAGGATATGGCCCTTGATAGGCTTGAGCGCCGCAAGCTCCGGCGCCTCTGTGACGAGGTCGCGCGAAGGCCCCGTGGCGACGACCAGCCAGTCGAGGTCAGATGAGGGCGGCTCGCGGCTGAACCGGACGCCGAGGGCCGCGGCGCTCTTCGCCAAGGCCCCGAGGCTCGCCGCATCGATTCGCTGGTCAGCCTGAACCCAGAGCCCCCCGCTGATGGCCGCGCCATAGCCGCCAGGAAAGGCGGGCGACCGGTCGGCCTTCAGCGCCGGCAGGTCGAGGCCAAGCGTGCGGGCCGCCTGGGTGAGCGCCGCCAGCCGCGCCTCGTCCCCCAGCAGGACCGCGCCGCGGCGATCCAGGGCGAGATTCCAGGTCTGGGCGAAGTCCGGCCAGAGATCGAGGGCGGCCATCATCAGGTCTAGATGCGGCGCGGCGGTGGGATCGGTCAGGGCCTCGCTCACCGGCGCCAGCATGCCGGCCGCCACGGCCGAGGCGTTGGCGCCCGCCGGCCCCGGATCATGCAGGCTGACCTGCGCCCCAGCCCTCGCCAAGGCGAGCGCGCTGGCCAGGCCAAACACCCCGCCCCCGGCCACGGCGACTCTCAGTCCCTTCGTCATGGGGCTAACGAAGGGGCCTGGCCTCGGAAATCAAGGGGAACCGACGTCTTCGCCGTCGTGTTGAAGCCCCACCTTCGAGAAGGACCGACGTGATGGCCGAGGCCTTGGATCTTGCAGTCCCCCCCGCCCTGGACGACCTGGTGCGCGAGGTTCTGACCCTTGCGTGCGACCGGGACCTGAAGCTGGCGACCGCGGAGAGTTGCACCGGCGGGCTGCTGGCCTCCTTGCTGACGGACATCCCCGGCTGCAGCCACGCCTTTGAGCGGGGCTTCGTCGTCTATACCGAGGCGGCCAAGCACGAACTGCTGCAGGTGCCGATGGACATGCTGGACACCCATGGGGCGGTTTCTGAGGCCGTCGCCCTGGCCCTGGCCGACGGCGCGATCGCCAATTCTCAGGCTGACATCGTCGCGGCCATCACCGGCTTTACCGAAGCTGGCCCCAATCCTGGCGAAGACGCCGGCCTCGTCCATTTCGCCAGCGCCCGGCGGGGGCGGGCCGCACAGCACAGGCTGGTTCGCTTCGGCGATATCGGTCGGGGTCCCGTGCGCCAGGGCGCCCTGGAGACCGCGCTGGACATGATGCGCGAGGAAATCCTGCGATGACGCCGCACAGCTAGCGGCGCCATCGCAGGTTTCGGATCTACTCGGCGGCGATGGTCACCGGCGCGGCTGAGCGGTCCTTGAAGTTGATCTCCTGGAGGTACTTGATGCCCTCCTCGGCGATGTCGTCGCCGACCATCTTCTCGCCCTCGGCCTTGAGCTCGTCCATGTCCACATAGGTGGCGTAGAAGGCCCGGGTGCGGTCGGTGATCAGGCCGGCGTTGAACAGGGTCTTGATGAGCACCCGGAAGATGTTGGTCTGGCTCTTCAGGCGCTCGCGCCGGCTCTCGTCGTTCTGATAGGTGGCGCGCATCTCGGCGACCACCCGCTCCGGATCCAGCCCGAACTGGGTGTAGATGGCCGCCTGCTGCACGGGCGAACCCATGTTGAACAGCAGGGACTGGAAGCAGTGGGCGGCCCAGTCCTCGACGATGTCGCGCTCTTCCTGCGTCATCTTCGGGATGGTGCGGTCGGCCCAGATCTTCCCGAACTTGTGGTGGAAGGCCTCGTCGGTCATCACCAGCTGGAAGAGCTTCCTGGCCAGCGGATCGCGGTTGTACTGGAATCCGGCGGCGAAGGCGCCCATGGCCAGCCCCTCCACCAGCATCTGCATGCCGATGATCTTCTTATAGACCTCCGGCGCGCCGATGATGTCCACCAGCAGCTGCTGAAGCGTCGCGCCGCAGGGCCGCGGACGGCCCCAGCGGGCCTTGATGTACTTGGCGAAGCCGGTGACGTGGCGGGCCTCTTCGCGGGTCTGGTTGGCGGCGTATTCCTGCGCCCCCTGGTCCTTCAGCACATGGCAGAGGCTGGCCGACAGGTTCAGCGCGCCCTGCTCGCCGTGCAGGATCGAGGAGAAGGACCGCAGGGCAGACTGGTTCACGAAGCGGACCCGGGTCTTCCAGTCGCTCAGATGGTTGGAGACATAGTCGGTGGACATGGAGATGATCATGTCCTCCGGCAGGATCATCTGGTTTTCCATGTCGAAGGGCTCGTCGAAGTCGATGTACTTCTTGTCGAGCGGATCCCAGAAATGGTCGTGGGTGGCCGAGATGATCTTGTCGAAGGCCGTGGAGCGGGCGTTGTAGCGGTCCAGCTCCAGCATCGACTCAAAGTCGTCCGGCGACACGGCGTCGTAGATGATGTCCTTGGTGATGTTGCCGTCAGCGGCCATGAAATCGTCCTCCAGGAAGATCGGGCAGGCTCTGCGGCCCCGGCTCCGCACCTCGCGGGCAGCCCATCTGTCTGAGGCTCAGTCAGCCACATGAACATCGTTCAGTCAAGAAGATGACGGGGGCGTCACTTTCGGAGGGGCGGGCTCGCCAGCCTCAGTCGGCCGCCGCCTCGATGGCGTCGATCTGGTCGTCGGACAGGCCGAAATGATGGCCGATTTCGTGGATCAGCACATGGCTGACGAGCTCCTCCAGCGTCACGTCGCCCCGGGCGGCCCATTCGTCCAGGATCGGCCGGCGATAGAGGAAGACCATGGAGGGATGGGTTTCGGGATCAAGCACCGAGCGGTGAGCCAGATCGACCCCGTGATAGAGGCCGGTCAGGTCGAAGGGATCCTCGATCTCCAGGGCCGCCAGCGTCTCCTCGTCGGGGAAGTCATCGACCCGGAACATGACGTGGCCGGTCATCTGGCGGAAGGCGGCGGGCAGCCGCGCAAACGCAGCCTCGGCCAAGGCGGCCATGTCGTCCAGGCTGGGGGCCAGCCCCGATGAAGATGGTGTCATTCGTCGGCGATCACGATGTGCGGGGCTTCCGGCGTTCGAACCTCGAACAGGCCGATGTCCAGCGGCTGTTGCGGACGGAAGGGCCGCAGGGGCTGTCGGGTCAGAGCGTCCAGGGTTTCGCGATCGGGCTCGGCGCCGCCCCGGCGCACCCGGCGCGCCTGCGGGCCGTCCAGCGGGATTTCCGCCGCAGCCCCGATCCGCCAGAACGAGATCTGCAGCCGCCAGACCGTGGCCACCGGCTGGTCCGGCGGGGTCGGCCAGCGGCGGCCATCGCGCAAGGTCGGCTGCGCCTGGGCGAGCACGCGCCGTCGGCCGCCCACCTGGGCCGCCAGTTCGGCCAGCCGGCAATAGCGATCCTCGGGCGGCAGGCTGCGCAGCCTGCCAGGACGGTCGTCCTCGACGCGCCCGGCATAGACGTCCAGGGCGGCCTCCCGGGTGGCGAATTCGGGGCCGACCGGGCGGGTGATGAACTCGACCGCCTCGCCGCCGGCCAGGGCCTGGGCCTCCCGGGCGCGGGCCGCCCGGCCCACTGGGGCGGCGAGCGCGGCCTCGGCGTCGCGGGCGACGGGATAGAGAATGGCGCTCATCGGGCCATTGTCGCTCAAACCGCCCCCTGAGGAAACGTGCCGCGGGTGCGGTGAACCGTTTTGGGTTCTATGTTGAAAAAAGGGTGATTCGCATCGGCGCGGACGGCGCTGATGGAGTGGTGATGAACGCGCATGAACTGATCCTGGCGGCGGCCGCCGGCGCGGTCTGCCTGGCCATCTGCGCGACGCTCTGGGCGCTAGCCCAACAGCGTCAGGGGCAGGCGCGCCTGCTCGCCCTCAGGACCCGGGTCGCCGAGCTGGAAATGCGCGCCGAGGTCGCCCAGTCCTCGGCCGAGGCCTTCGACTCCGCCCTGCTGGCCGTCGAGGACGGCCGCGCCCTGTTGGCCTCGGGCGAGGAAAGCCTCTGCGTCTGCGCGGCGGCCCTGTCCCTGGAGAACGCCGACGCCCAGGGCCTGGTCAACGCCCTGATGCGGGCCGATCCCGATCATGCCCGCCGCTTGCGCGCCCTGTTCGAGCGCGGCGAGACCTGCGCCTTCGAGGTCCGCGGGCCGGCCGGCGTCGTTTCGGTGGAGGGCCGAGCTGCCGGGGCCCTGGCCTGGCTGCGGCTCTCGGCGGTGATCGGCGAGGACGCCGGCCTGCCCACCGCCCCGCGGTTCGCAGCCCTGCTGGACGCCCGGCCCGGTCCGGCCTGGATCGCCTCGGCCGACGGCGCGCCGGTCTGGGTCAACGCCGCCTGGCTGGCCGCCGTGGACGCCACAAGCCTGGACGAGGCCGCGGCCAAGGGCCTGACCCTGGACAAGGCCGCTGATGAGATCGCCAGCGAAGCCGCCAACCTGGCCCAGGTGCGGGAGACCACCCGCTGGCTGACGCTCGGCGGGCGCCGCCGCGCCTTTCACATCACCGCCCGGCCGCTGGAAGGCGGCGGGGTCGGCGTCTGGGCCGAGGACGCCACCGAGGCCGAGGAGATGCGCGAGGCGCTGAAGCGCCACGTGGCCGCCCACGACGAGACGCTCAATCACATCGCCGACGCCGTCGCCATCT
>CAZERE010000078.1:0-14808 GCA_964515365.1 uncultured Phenylobacterium sp.
CGGGCGTCGATCAGGATGACGGCCGCGTCGGCGGTCGAGGCGCCGGTGACCATGTTGCGGGTGTACTGCTCGTGGCCCGGGGTGTCGGCGACGATGAACTTGCGCGTGTCGGTGGAGAAGAAGCGGTAGGCCACATCGATGGTGATGCCCTGTTCGCGCTCGGCGGCCAGGCCGTCCACCAGCAAGGCGAAGTCGATCTCGCCCCCTTGGGTGCCGACCTTCTTGGAGTCGGCTTCGAGGGCGGCCATCTGGTCTTCGAAGATCATCTTCGAGTCGTAGAGCAGGCGGCCGATCAAGGTGGACTTGCCGTCGTCCACCGAGCCGCAGGTCAGAAAGCGCAGCAGGCTCTTGTGCTCGTGGGCCTTGAGATAGGCCTCGATGTCTTCGGCGATGAGGGCGGACTGGTGCGACATCAGAAATAGCCCTCTTGCTTCTTCTTCTCCATCGAGGCGGCCTGGTCATGATCGATCATGCGGCCCTGGCGCTCGGACGTGGTGGTGAGAAGCATTTCCTGGATGATTTCGGGCAGGGTGGCCGCCGTGCTCTCGACCGCGCCGGTCAGGGGGTAGCAGCCGAGCGTGCGGAACCGCACCGACTTCATCATCGGGGTTTCGCCGGGGCGAAGCGGCATGCGGTCGTCATCGACCATGATCAGGGCGCCGTCGCGCTCCACCACCGGCCGCTCGGCCGAGAAGTAGAGGGGCACGATGGGGATGTTCTCCAGGTGGATGTATTGCCAGATGTCCAGCTCGGTCCAGTTGGAGATCGGGAAGACCCGGATGCTTTCGCCCTTGGCCTTGCGGGCGTTGTAGAGGTTCCAGAGCTCGGGACGCTGGTTCTTGGGGTCCCAACGGTGCTGGGCCGAGCGGAAGGAGAAGACGCGCTCCTTGGCGCGGGACTTTTCCTCGTCCCGGCGGGCGCCGCCGAAGGCCGCGTCGAAGCCGTACTTGTCCATGGCCTGCTTCAGGCCCTCGGTCTTCCACATGTCGGTATGCAGGGCCGAGCCGTGGTCGAAGGGGTTGATGCCCCGCTCCACGGCTTCCGGATTCTTGTGCACGATCAGCTCGAAGCCGAGGCTCTTGGCCATCCGTTCGCGCATCTCGTACATGGCCCGGAACTTCCAGGTCGTGTCCACATGCATCAGGGGGAAGGGGGGCTTGGACGGGTAGAAGGCCTTGGCCGCCAGGTGAAGCATCACCGCGGAGTCCTTGCCGATCGAGTACAGCATCACCGGGCGCTCGGCCTCGGCGACCACCTCCCGCATGATGTGGATGCTCTCCGCCTCCAGACGTTGAAGGTGGGTGAGAGTCTCGGCGGAAAGGCCGGGCGTGAGGGCGCTCTTGGCGGCCTCGGCTTGGCGGGCGTCCATGACAGTCGAACCTTGCATGGGAGTCATCTGGGCCTGAGTGTCCGTGCGTTGCTCAAAAAAATCCGCCCGTCGGTTGCACCCGACACGCAGACTGGCCCTTTCACCGTCAGTTAAGGGACCCAGGCGCCCAAGGCAAGCGCAGGCGCAACCTGCGGTTCAAGTTCCGGGCCAGCGCGGATCCCTTAGCGCGTGCGCCGCACAATCCCATGACGGGGGGCGCCCGATCTGGGTGAAGCCCATGCTGGGCGCGTCCTGGCGGCCGGGGCCGGTTCGACCCGGTCCTGATGGCCATGCGGATGCCGGTCATGGGCGGCCTGATCACGGATCGGCGTCCGAAAACCGCCAGAACTTCGGACTGCATGTCCGAAAACCGCGAGACAGGGCGACGCGTCGGCGCGATGGTCTGGGCATGGATCTGGACGACGACGCCTGCTACCGCGCCTTCTCGATGCGCGACGCCCGCCTGGACGGGAAGATCTTCGTGGGCGTGCGCTCCACCGGGGTCTATTGCCGCCCGATCTGCCCGGCGCGGACGCCGCTCCGGCGCAATGTGAGCTTCTATCCCTCCGCCGCCGCAGCCCAGGAGGCGGGCTTCAGGCCCTGCCTGCGCTGCCGACCGGAGACCTCGCCGGACCTCGGCTCCTGGCGGGGCAGCTCGAACACGGTGGCCCGCGCCCTGGCCCTGATCGAGGACGGCGCCCTGGACGATGGAGATGTGGAGGCCCTGGCCGATCGTCTGGGGGTCGGCGGGCGCCAGCTTCGCCGGCTGTTCAAGACCCACCTGGGGGCGTCTCCCGTGGCCGTGGCCCAGACCCGGCGGGTGCTGCTGGCCAAGCAGCTCATCCACGACACCGCCCTGCCCATGAGCGAGGTCGCGCTGGCGGCGGGCTTTGGCAGCGTGCGGCGGTTCAACGAGACCTTTCAACAGCTGTTCGCCCGGCCTCCTGGGGACCTGCGCCGCGCCCGGCGGACCGAGGTCAGCGGGGCCGGCGGCGGGACCGTCACCCTGCGGCTGGCCTATCGGGCGCCCTATGACTGGGCCGCCATGCTGGACTTCCTGGCCCTGCGCGCCGTTCCGGGGGTCGAGCAGGTTGTGGACGGGCGCTACGAGCGGACCTTGCGGATCGGCGGCGATGTGGGGCGGGTGAGCGTCGCGCCGGGGGCCGGCGAGACCCTGGAGGTCCGCGCCCAGTTCCCACGACTGCAGGTGCTGCCGCAGGTCATCGCCCGGGTGCGCCGGGTCTTCGACCTGGGCGCCGACCCCACCCAGGTGAACGCCCATCTGTCCCGCGATCCGGCGCTGGCGCCCCTGGTGGCGCAGCGTCCCGGCCTGAGGGCGCCGGGCGCCTGGGACGGCTTCGAGCTGGCGGTCCGCGCGGTGCTCGGCCAGCAGATCACGGTGGTCGGCGCCCGCAACATCGCTGGCCGGCTGGCCGCCGCCTACGGAGAGGCCCTGCCGGAAAACCTCGCCTCACCGGGCCTGACCCATCTGTTTCCAACAGCCGAGGCGCTGGCGCAGATCGATCCCGTCAGCCTGCCCATGCCCCAGGCCCGGGGCCGCGCCCTGGTGGCGCTCGCCGCCGCCGCGGCCGCCGACCCGCAACTGTTTGCGCCGCGCGGGACGCTGGAGGACGCCGTGGCCCGGCTGAAGGCCCTGCCCGGGATCGGGGAGTGGACGGCGCAATACATCGCCCTTCGCCAGATGCGCGAGCCTGACGCCTTCCCCCACGGGGACATCGGCCTGATGCGCGCCTTGACCAGCCCTGACGGGGTGCGCCCCACAGCCCAGCAACTGGCCGCGCGCGCCGAGGCCTGGCGGCCCTGGCGCGCCTATGCCGCCCTGCATCTCTGGGCCTCGGAGGGGATGACCCCTGCAAAGCCCAAGCCCATTCGCAATGAGCCTCGTCATGATCAGAACGCCGCCTGAACGCCTGTTCCAGGCCGATATTCCCACGCCGCTCGGCCCCGCCCGGATTGTCTTTGACGGCGAGGGGGTGCTGCGGGCCTTCGACTGGGAGAGCCATGAGGCGCGCATGGTCCGCCTGCTCACCCGGCACTATGGCCCGGCCGCCGCCGCCGGGGTGGCCGGGGCGCCGCCGCCCGCGGCGCTGTCCGACCCGTTCGCCGCCTATTTCGAGGGCCAGACCGACGCCCTGGCCAAGGTGCCGTGGGCGACGGGGGGGACGGCGTTCCAGCAGGCGGTCTGGCGGGCGCTCTGCGAGATCCCCGCCGGCCAGACCTGGTCCTATGGCCAGCTCGCCGCCCATGTGGGGGCGCCCAAGGCCGTGCGCGCCGTCGGCCTGGCCAACGGGTCCAATCCCGTCGGCCTGGTGGCGCCCTGTCACCGGGTGATCGGGGCCAGCGGCGCCCTGACCGGCTATGGCGGCGGCCTGGACCGCAAGCAGTGGCTGCTGCGGCATGAGGGCGCGACCTTCCGCGCGCCGGCGCCCGACCTGTTTTCGGCGGCGTCTTAACCGGCTTTCGTCCTGGCCGCGGCCGGTCTAGGCTCAAGCTTGAGGGACGACAGGGGAAAGACGCACGATGAAGATGATACTGGCGGCGGTGGCGGCGATCGCCACCCTGGCCGTGGCCGCGGGCGCGGCCATGGCTCAACCCTATGGCGGCGGCGGTGGCGGCCGCCAGCCTTCGGCCATCCTCTACGATCAGCCCAACTTCCAGGGCCGCCAGACCACCATCTACGGTCTGGCCACCAACCTGCCCCGGGACTGGAACGACAAGGCGCTCAGCGCCCGCTTCCAGGGGCGCTGGCGGATCTGCGAGGATTCGGATTTCCGCGGCCGGTGCCAGGATGTGAACGGCGACGTGCCGGACCTGAACCGGCTCGGCATGGCCGAACGGATCACCTCGCTGCAGGGCTATGCCGGCGGCGGCGGCGGCGGCGGCGGCGGCGGTGGCTACCGCCCGCCGGGTGGCGGCAATTCCTGGGGTCCCGGCGGCTCGTGGAGCGGGCCGGGGCAGTTCCGACCCTATGAGGG
The DNA here is from genome assembly GCA_964515365.1 of uncultured Phenylobacterium sp. GTDB lineage: Bacteria > Pseudomonadota > Alphaproteobacteria > Caulobacterales > Caulobacteraceae > Phenylobacterium. Next base: position 4,366 of record CAZERE010000078.1, read on the forward strand.
CGTGCGCAGCGTGTTCTTCCCGTATCCGACGATGGAAGGCTACGACATCGCGGCCGGCTCGGACTCGGCCAACGCCTTCTGTCGGTCCCAGGGCCTGGGCTCGTCGGCCTATTACGACTCCAGCCAGCGGGCTCAGCAGGCCATCGACGGGGAGGGGCGCTATACGGGTCCGTCCAGCGTGCTGCGCGACCTGGTCTGCCGCCGCTACTGAAGTCTGAATGCGACGGGCGTCACATGAACGAAACTTCATGTGACGCCCTGTTGCCCGCCGGCTGAGCTTCGCCGATAACCCCGTTCGCAGACTCGTATCGGACACGGGAGAGATCCGATGCAAACCTTGACCGAACTTGTCGCAGCCGTGGTCGTGCATTCCTCGGCCGTGGCCTATTCGCATTTCGGGGTGACCATCGAACCTCACCAGCCCGAGCGGCCCGTGGCCGCGGCGCGCAAGGTGGCCCGCTCGACGCCGGCCCGGTCTGTGAACACCCCGATCGCCACGCCCCTGGGCGCGCCCCTGAGGGCGGGCCCCATCGCGGGCCAGGCGCCAGAGGGGCCCTGCCATCACGATGCGGGCGCCGTCAGCGCGGTCTAGGGCCACGCGCAAGGCCGGAAATATGCCGGTGACGGCGCAAATCGGCCGCATGGCGCTTTGCGCGCGGGCCGATCAAAGATAATCCTTGGAACTTGGGGCGCGGGCCAGCTGACGAGCGCCCGACGCGCGCGGGGCGTGTTGGCCGCCAGTAACGGGCCGCAGATGAAGATCAAGAACCGGCGTCATCAACCGCTGGATTTCCAAAGCCTGACAGAGCCGGATTCGGCCGGGCGCCCGGAGTCCGACGCCCCCGAGGCCGGCCCCGACCACGATCTGGAACTCACCGCCGCGCCCGAAGAGACCGAGTCCGCGGCGACCTATGGCGCGCCGGAAACTCAGGACGCCCCGGTCTCAAGCGCGCAATCCTTTGGCGCCCAAGCCTTGGACGTCGAGGCCTATGAGGCCCAGACCCGCGGGGCTCAGGACGAGGCGGCCGACGCCGAGCTGTTCGAGTCCGCGGCGGAGCCACAGGACGCCTCCACCGAAGAACCCTTCCGCCTGGCCGAGCCGGCGCCGAGCGGCGACCTGACCCGGTCCAGCGCCCGCAGCCCCGCCCGCGCCGGCGGCGGCGCTTTGACGGCCCCCAGGAGCGCCGAAGCCAGCTCGGGCGAGATGCCGCCCGCCTGGCCGATCTATGCCGGGGCGGCCGCCATCTCCGCCCTCTGGTCACTGGCGCCGATCGCCTATGCCTGGGGCTATCGCGGCGATGTGGTGCCCTTCCAGAACGACGCCTTCGCCCTGGCGGTCTTCGCCCTGCTGGCCCTGGCGCCGGCGGTGCTGGTCTGGGTCGTGGCCTACGCCCTGCGCCAGGGCCAGAAGCTGGCCCTGGAGGCCCGCCGCACCCAGCGTCTGGCCGACGAACTGGTTTCACCGGCCATGGTCGCGGCCGGTCGGGCCGGCGAGGTGGTGCAGAATGTCCGTGAGGAGATCGTCCGCGCCGGCGAGGCGGCCCACGACGCCCGCGAGACCCTGGCGGCCCTGCGCGCGGCCCTGGCGGCGGAGACCGAGCAACTGGTCAATGCGGCCCAGGCCTCGGCCCGCACCGCTGAAAGCCTGACGCGGGCCCTGTCCCATGAGCGGTCGGAGATGACCCTCCTGGCCGGTCGGCTCGACGCCCAGTCCACCGCCGTGATGGACGCCATCACCAGCCAGGCGCGCATGGTCGCCGAGGCCTCCGACCTGGCCGAGACCCAGCTGCGCGAGGCCGAGGCCTCCCTGGCCGCCCGGGCCGCCGACCTGGCCGCCGCGGCGGGCGAGACCAGCGATGTCGCCCGCATCGTCGGCGAAGACCTGACCCGCCATATCGCCCGCCTGGAAAGCGCCGGCGCCGGGGTGGCCGATCAGGTGGGCGCGGCCGAGGTGGGGCTGTCGGAGCAGCGCGCCGCCCTGGTGGCCGTGGCCCATGGCCTGCGCGCCGACCAGGAATCCTTCGCCGCCGAAGCCGAGACCCACACCGCCAAGCTGGCCGAATACCTGTCTGAAGCCCGGCTCTCGGCCGTGGAGATGGGCGATCGGGCCATCAAGGGCGCGCAGATGCTGCGCGAGCTGGTGGCCCAGGCGGCCGACCAGTTCGGCGATCTGGCCGACGCCGCCCAGGGCGAGCGCGACGCCTTCGGCGAAAGCATCCGCCAGTCCTGGAGAAGCCTTTCGGAGACGGCTTCGGGCGAGCGGGCGCAGCTGGAGGCCCAGACCCGTCAGGCGATCGCGGCCCTGTCCGACGCGGCCGAAGAGACCCGCCTGGCCGCCGCCCGCCACGCCGAGGCCGCCCGCCAGCAGGTGGACCAGCTGTCCGAGGCCGCCTTCGCCGCCGGCCAAAAGGCCGATCAGGTGTTCGAAGGGCGGCTGGAAGAGGCCCGCGCCCTGATCGAGCAGTCGGCCAGCCTGGTGGAAGAGGCCGGCGCCCAGACGGCGCGCAAACTTGAGGCCGGCGCGGCCTCCGCCCGCCAGACCCTGAACGAGCTGCAGGGCCTGATGGCCGATCTCGACGCCCGGGCCGCCGACATCCCCGCCAGCGCCCGGCGCCAGGCGCAGGATGTCCGCCAGGCGGTGGGCGAGAGCATCGAGGACCTGATGGACCAGGCCCGGCGGACCGCCGAGGAGACCCAGGCCATCGATGCGGCCTTCCAGGAGCGGGTCAGCCGCAACTACGAAATGCTGAGCGAGGCCGTGCGCCTCATGGGCTCGGTGGCCAGCACCGCCAGCGCGGGCCTCGCCCCGGGCGCGGGTCTGGGCTCGGGCTTGCCGCCGGTCCGGGAGCGTCGGCCCTTCGTGCGGGAAGAGCGTCCGCGGCCGTCTGCGGCGGCATCTGGGTCGGGGCCGTCGCCGCGCGCCGAGGAGCCGCTGGAGCTGAACGAACCCGCCCCGCGGCCTGGCCGCGAGCCCCGCCGCCAGACCGCCGAGGAGGCCGGCCTGCGCCCGCGCCTGCGCCTGACGCCGACGGCGACGGACGAGGAATTCTCCAACCTGTTCGAGTCGGCCGGCGGACCGCCCGCGCCCCAGGCCGAAACCGACGACGGCGATGGCCTGACCTGGAAGGACCTGCTGGCGGCCATCGACGAGCCGCCGCCCCGGCCCTCGGACGAGCGCCGCGAGGCCCAGTTGCTGGCCGATATCGTCGATATGGGCATCGACCCTTCGGCCCTGCTGCCGCGGACCCGGATCGAGGAGATCGGCGCGGCGGTCCAGACCGGCGACGCCGAGGGCGCCCGCCAGGTGGTCCGACGCCTGGCGCCGGCGGCCACGCGGCGCCTGACGCGACGGCTGTTCACCGACGACGCCCTGAAGGGCGAGGCCAGCGACTATGTGCGGCGCTATCGCGGCATGCTGGAGGAGGCTGTGGCCCGCGACCAGGAAGGCTTCATGGTCGCCACCCTGCTGGCCTCGGACGCCGGCCGGGTCTTCCTGCTGCTCGACGCCGCCGCCGGCGACATGATGTGAGGCCCCGGGACCGCCTGATCGCCGAGGCCAGCGCCCAGCAGGTCGTACTGGCGTCCGCCTAGATCACCACCGCCGAGCCGTTGACCGCCACCATCAGCATCTGACCATTGGGGCCGATGGCGTGGTAGTCGAGGTCGACCCCCAGCACCGCGTTTGCGCCCAGGGCCTCGGCCTCCTTGGCCAGGGCGGCCAGGGCGTCTTCGCGGGCCCGGGCCAGCACCCGCTCATAGCCCTTGGAGCGGCCGCCGAAGAAGTCCCGAATGGCCGACATCAGGTCCAGCACCACATTGGCCCCGAGGATCGCCTGGGCTGAGATCATGCCCATGTGCTGGCGCGCCGGGCGGCCTTCGATGAAGTCGGTGGTGACGATGAGGATATCTGGAGCGCGCGCCATGATCTCACTTTCTAGGACCAGAGGGTGACGGTTGCGATGTGGAATCGCGCAGCGGGCGAGCCTTAGTCGAACACGGGTCTATGATTGGGGGAAAAGCCGGCGAATGTCTTCAAGGTAGCGCTTGTTTGGTTCAGACTGGCCAGGCTTGCCGGAGGCGCGCTGCATGTTCTTCGCTCGATCGCACATCGATCTGCACAATGTCCGCGCCAGCATCGAGCGCACGAAGCGGCTGTCGGACAACGTCATCAAGATCGGTCCGGTGGGGGTCGGGCTGGATGGCCTGCTGACCTGGATTCCCTGGGCCGGCGGCCTCTACAGCTTTGGGGCCGGGATCGTCCTGCTGAGCGACGGGGTGCGCGGCCGCTGCGCGCCAATGGTTCTGCTGGAGGCGACCATGGTGCTGCTCGCCGATCTGGCCATCGGCATTGCGCCGGTGCCCGGGGGCCTGGGGAAACTGGCCGACGTGCTGTTCTCCGGCCACAAATGGGCGGCGGACCTGATGCTCAAGCACATGGAAGAGACCATCTATTTCGAGGGCGCGCGCAAGGATGTGGTCAATACGCCCGAGTACCGGGAGATCCTGGCCCGCATCAAGGATGGCAAGGAGCGGCGACGCGTGGTCTTTCTGGGCTAGGTCCAGGCCTTGAGCCTTCGTCCCCCCAGGGTGGAGCTTTCCGCCGATCAGCCGCGTTAGGGAGCCCATGGCGACGACCCAGGAAAAGGCCCACCACGCCTGGCGGGCGGCCGAACGCATCAAGCGGCTCTCCGACCGGCTGGTGGGAATCGGACCGTTTGGCCTGGGGCTCGATGGCATCCTCGCCTGGGTGCCGGTCGCCGGCACGGTCTATAGCGTGGGCGCTGGGGCGATGCTGGTGGTCGCCGGATTCCGCGGCGGCGCCTCGGTCATGACCCTGGGGCGGATGGTGGCCTATCTGGCGGTCGACTCCGCCTCATCCACCGTGCCCTTCGTCGGCTGGACGGTGGACACCCTGTTCCCGGGCCACCTGATGGCGGCCAAGGCGTTGCAGAAGGATATCGAGGCCCGCCATGGCCCCTCGGCCCTGCCGGAGAGCTGGGACCGCAAGCGCAGGGCGCGGGCCGGCCGCCGGGGCGTAAAGATCTGACATCAGGTCTGATCGGCGGGCTTGCGCCAGATCATCGACACCGGCGACGCCCCGCGCGATGATTGCGGCTTCATTGGCCGATTGAACCCCCATGACCGACGCCGCCAAGGCTTCGAACCTCTATGTGCCCAAGCTCGCCACCCTGTTGCGGGCGGGCTATGGGCTGGGCGACCTGCGGGCCGACGCGGTGGCCGGCCTGACCGTGGCCATCGTCGCCCTGCCGCTGTCCATGGCCATCGCCATCGCCTCGGGCGTCGGACCTGAGCGCGGGCTCTATACGGCCATTGTCGGCGGCTTTCTGGTCTCCATGCTGGGGGGCAGCCGGTTCCAGATCGGCGGGCCGGCCGGCGCCTTCATCGTGCTGGTGGCCAGTACGGTGCATCTGCACGGCATTGAGGGACTGGTCCTGGCGACCTTCCTGTCCGGCCTGATGCTGGCCGCAGGCGGAGTGCTGCGCCTGGGCGGCCTGATCCGGCTGATCCCGCCGGCGGTGACGGTGGGTTTCACCGCCGGCATCGCCGTGATCATCCTGGTGAGCCAGGTGCGCGACCTGCTGGGCCTGACCCTGGCGGGCGGCGAGCCGGCCGAGTTCGGACCCAAGGTGGCGGCCCTGGTCCAGGCCCTGCCGAGCCTCAGCCCGCCGGCGGCCGTGGTGGCCTTGGCCGTGATCGGGATCATCCTGGCGGTGCGGCGCTGGCGGCCGGCCTGGCCGGCCCTGCTGATCGCCGTGGGCCTGGCGTCCGTGGCCGCCGCCACCCTTGGCCTGCCGGTGGAGACCATCGGCTCGAAGTTCGGCGGCCTGCCCAACGGACTGCCCCTGCCGCACCTGCCCGACCTGTCTGCGGCCAAGGTCCTGGCCGTCCTGCCGGCTGCGGCGGCCTTCACCCTGCTGGGCGCCATCGAGAGCCTGCTGTCGGCGGTGGTGGCCGATGGGATGAGCGGCCGACGCCATCGCTCGAACATGGAGCTGGTGGCCCAGGGGATCGCCAATTCCGGCGCCGCCCTGTTCGGCGGCATGCCGGTCACCGGGACGATCGCGCGAACAGCCACCAATGTCCGGGCCGGCGCGCGAACGCCGGTGGCGGGCATGCTGCACGCCCTTTATCTGCTGGCCTTCATGCTGATCGCCGCGCCGCTGGCGGCCTACATCCCGCTGGCCGCCCTGGCGGGGCTGCTGGCGGTGGTGGCCTGGAACATGGTCGAGAAGGCCGAGATCGCCCATCTGGTGCGGGAGAACCGCGGCGGCGCCGCGGTGATGGCGGTGACGCTCGCCCTGACGCTGGCCCACGACCTGATCGCCGGCATCGCCGCCGGCTGCGCCCTGGCTTTGGGCTTGGCGTGGGTTCGGCGCTGGCGTTAGCCCAGAAATGGGATATTCAGGATGAGTATCCCTTTTTTGGGATATTATTTCCGATTATCCCGGTATAGGGTGACGACATGGTCGCGCTCGCCGAACCCGTATTTGAGATACTTCCGCGGGCCACCCACGTGGTGGTCATGGGCGACCTCGTCTCGAGCGAGGACGCAGCGTCCGTGGAGGCGTTGCACGGGCGATTCAATGCTGCGATCCAGTGGGCCAATGACGCGCACGTGGCCATGATTGTCTCCCCCCTCACCGTTACCCTGGGGGATGAGTTTCAGGGGCTTTGCGCCACCCTGGAAGGCGGCCTGCGCGTGGTGCGCGACTTGCGGGCGCGGCTGCTCAGCAAAGAGGTCGGCTGCCGGTTCGTGCTGGGGGCGGTGCGGCTGGAGACGCCAGTGAACGCAGCGCGGGCCTGGAACATGATGGGGCCGGGCCTCGCCGGCAGCCGCCGGCGGTTGGCGGACAAGCGCGACGCCAACGCCTACCGGTTCGAGCTACGGGGAGAGCCGGAGCTCCAGGGCCTGCTGGAGGCGGTCGGCGCCGGGTTGACGGACATCGAAGGCGGCTGGACCGCTCGCCAGCGAGAGGTGGTGCTGGCCCTGCAGGGCGAGGCCGCCGCTCCGCTCGCCGCGCGCCTGGGGATGTCGGCCCAGACCCTCTACAAAATCCGCCGCGCGGGACAGTTCGATCTCTATGAACGCCAGTGGGCGGCGCTCCAGGCCATGGCCGCGCGCCTCGACCGGGCGCTGGGCCTGGCATGAGCGCGGCGCTTCTCCATAGCCTCGGGGCGGCGGTGATCGCCCTGCTGCTGCTGACCTGGGGCGGCAACCTGGCGTGCAAGCTTCTTTTGAGATGGAGCGGCCTTAACGCCGCCCGCATCGCCGCCGATGGCGATGCGCCGCCGACCGAAACGGCTCCGTCCGTAAAGGAGCCCAGGGTCGGCCGGGTGATCGGCGACCTGGAGCGGCTGACCATCGCCGGGGGGCTGCTGCTGGGGTCTTGGGAGGTCCTGGTGGCCGTGGTCGCCCTCAAGAGCGTGGCGCGGTTCAAGGACCTCGAGGAGAAGTTGAACGCCGAATACTTCCTCGTCGGCTCGCTGTTCAGCGTCCTTTGGGCGGTGGCCGTGACCTTCGCCTGGCGCGCCTATGACGCCCGGTGGGGACTGGATCTCGCCGCAGGCCTGCCGGGACTTTAACCGGTCAGCCGCGGGCGGCGTCCAGCTGGGCGTAGCCGAGTTCTTCGTTCAGCCGCTCCAGGACCTCGATGGCGCATTCGGGCACCACCGTGCCCGGCGGGAAGATGGCGGCGACGCCCATGTCGGTGAGCGCGGCGAAGTCCTCCGGCGGAATGACGCCGCCCACCACCACCAGGATGTCGGGGCGGCCCAGGCGGGCGAGCTCGGCCTTGAGTTCGGGCACCAGGGTCAGGTGGCCGGCCGCGAGCGAGCTGGCTCCCACCACATGGACCTGGCGCTCGACGGCCAGGGCGGCGGCCTCGGCCGGGGTCTGGAAGAGGTCGCCGATCTCCACCTCGAAGCCGAGGTCGGCGAAGCCCGAGGCGATCACCTTCTGGCCGCGGTCGTGGCCGTCCTGGCCCATCTTGGCGATCAGCACCCGGGGCTTGCGGCCGTCGGCCGAGGCGAAGGCGCCGACCATGGCCTTGGCCTTCTGGGCGGCAGGGGTCTCGCCGGCCTCGCGCAGATAGACGCCCTTGACCGCGTCGGCCTTGGCCTTGTGGCGGTCGAACACCTTTTCCAGGGCGTAGCTGATCTCACCCACCGTGGCCTTGGCGCGGGCGGCGTCGACCGACAGGGCCAGGAGGTTGCCGGTCCCGGCCGCGCCGGCGGTGAGCGCGTCGAGGGCGGCCTGGACGGCTGCGGGATCGCGGTCGGCCTTCAGGCGGGCCAGCTTTTCCAGCTGGCGCTGGCGGACGGCGGAATTGTCGACCTTGAGCACCGGGATCTCGTCGAGGTCGGCGGAGCGGTAGCGGTTGACCCCCACCACGCTCTGGCGGCCGGAGTCGATGCGCGCCTGGGTCCGGGCGCTGGCCTCTTCGATGCGGCGCTTGGGCAGGCCATCCTCGATGGCCTTGGCCATGCCGCCGAGGGCCTCGACCTCGGCGATGTGGGTGCGGGCGCGGGCGGCGAGGTCGGCGGTCAGGCGCTCGACGTAATAGGAGCCGCCCCAGGGGTCGATGACCCGGGTCTGGCCGCTTTCCAGCTGCAGGAAGAGCTGGGTGTTGCGCGCGATTCGAGCGGAGAAGTCGGTCGGCAGGGCCAGCGCCTCGTCCAGGGAATTGGTGTGCAGGCTCTGGGTCTGGCCGCCGGTCGCCGCCATGGCCTCGACGCAGGTGCGGGCCACATTGTTGTAGACGTCCTGGGCCGCCAGGCTCCAGCCGCTGGTCTGGGTGTGGGCCCGCAGGGAGAGCGAGCGGGGATCCTTGGGCGCGAATTCCGCCTGCATGAGTTCGGCCCAGAGCAGGCGCCCGGCCCGCTGCTTGGCGATCTCCATGAAGGCGTTCATGCCCGCGTTCCAGAAGAAGGAGAGGCGCGGGGCGAACGTGTCGACGCTCATGCCGGCGGCCACGCCCGCGCGGACATATTCGATCCCGTCGGCCAGGGTGTAGGCCAGCTCCAGGTCCAGCGTCGCCCCGGCTTCCTGGATGTGATAGCCGGAAATCGAGATCGAGTTGAACCTCGGCATCTGCGTCGAAGTGTATGAAAAGATGTCGGAAATGATCCGCATCGAAGGCGCTGGCGGATAGATGTAGGTGTTCCGGACCAGGAACTCCTTGAGGATGTCGTTCTGGATGGTGCCCGACAGCTTGGCCGGCGGCACGCCCTGTTCCTCGGCCGCCACGATATAGAGCGCCAGGATCGGCAGGACCGCGCCGTTCATGGTCATGGACACGCTCATCTGGTCCAGCGGAATGCCGTCGAACAGGGTGCGCATGTCGAGGATGGAATCGATGGCCACGCCGGCCATGCCGACGTCGCCGGCCACCCGCGGATGGTCGGAATCATAGCCCCGGTGGGTGGCGAGGTCGAAGGCCACCGAAAGGCCCTTCTGACCGGCCGCCCGGTTGCGGCGGTAGAAGGCGTTGGAGTCCTCGGCCGTGGAGAAGCCCGCATACTGGCGGATGGTCCACGGATTGGTGGCGTACATGGTCGGATAGGGGCCGCGCAGGAAGGGCGCGAGGCCGGGATAGCCGTCCAGGCCGGTCAGGCCTGCGATGTCGGCCGGGCCATAGGCGGGCGCCACGGCGACGCCTTCGGGGGTGGCCCAGGGCTCAGCCTTGGGGGCGGCGGGGGCGGGCCGCTCGGCGTCGAAGGGAACCTCGGTATAGTCGGGGAAGGCGCTCATCGGGCGGCCTCGCTCTCGAAGGGCTGGGCGATGCGAACGGGCGCAAGCGGCGGGCAGCGGCCGTCGGGGCCGGGGAGGCGGGGCGAGGGCGCTTCGACGCTGCGGGCGGGCGGGGCGTCGATCTCGACCGGCTCGTCCCTGGCCGGCGGAAAGGCGGTGACGCCGACAATGGCCGGCTGGCCGAGATCGGCGCGGGCTGCGCAGGTGGTCTCCACCTCGGCGGCGATGTGGCCGGCGGTGAGCGCTGAGACGACGCCGCCCAGGCCCTCGGTGACCTGGAAGGCCGACCAGGCGGCCCGGGCGATCTGGTCGGTGAGGGCCTCCACATAGCCCGAGCCCGCGGCGGGATCTGCGACGCGGCCGATATGGGCCTCCTCCATCAGGACCAGCTGGGTGTTGCGGCTCTGGCGGCGGGCCAGGGCTGAGGGCAGGCCGAGCGCGTCGGTGAAGGCGCCCAGGACGACGGCGTCGGCGCCGCCGACAGCCGCGCCAAAGCCCGCCGAGGTCAGGCGCAGCATATTGGTCCAGGGATCGCGGCGGGTGAGCATGCGCCGGGAGGACCGGGCCTCGATCCGCGCCGGAACCTCCAGGCCGCAGGCGCTGACGAGCCGGGCCCAGACCAGCCGGGCGGCGCGCAGCTTGGCGATGGTCAGGAAGTAGTCGGCCTCGGG
>CAZERE010000079.1:0-14601 GCA_964515365.1 uncultured Phenylobacterium sp.
GTGCACCAACAGCCGGATCGAGGACCTGCGCGCCGCCGCCGCCGTGGTCCAGAAGGCCTTCCTGGAGGGCCGGCTGGTGGCGCCGCACGTGCGGGCCATGGTGGTGCCGGGCTCAGGCCTGGTAAAGGAACAGGCCGAGTCCGAGGGCCTGGACGCCATCTTCAAGGCCGCGGGCTTCGAATGGCGTGAGCCGGGCTGCTCCATGTGCCTGGGCATGAATCCCGACCGCCTGGCGCCGGGGGAACGCTGCGCCTCGACCTCGAACCGCAACTTCGAGGGCCGCCAGGGCCGCGGCGGGCGCACCCACCTGCTCAGCCCCGCCATGGCCGCGGCCGCCGCCATCGCCGGCCATCTGGCCGACGTGCGCGACTTCATCTGATGATCAGCGGCCTGGATCACGTCGCGCTGGCCGTGCGCGACCTGGATCAGGCGCAGGCCGCCTATGCCCGTCTGCTGGGCCGCGCCCCCAACTGGGTCGGCGGCGACGGCGGCGCCCGGCACGCCTGGTTCCAGCTGCCCAACATGGCCCTGGACGTGATCGCCCCAGCCGGAGAAGGCGCCTTCGGCGACGTCATCCGCGCCCACCTCGACGCCCATGGCGAGGGCGTCTGGGCCCTAGCCTTCACGACGCCGGACATCGAAGCCGCCGTCGCCCTGCTGCGCCGGCGCGGGATCGGCGCCACCGATCCGGGACCCGTGCGCTCTACCCATGAGGATGGCCGCAAGCGCTACTGGACCACCGCGACCCTGGACGCGGCTGCGACCGGCGGCATGAACATCCTGCTCACCGCCCCGCCGCGGGATGGCCAGCCCTGGCCGTTGTCGGAGCTCACCGCAGGCGAGGCCGCGGCGGTCACCGAGCTCGACCATGTGGTGGTCCGCACCCCCAATCCGGAGCGGGCCCTGGCCGTCTATGGCGCCAAGCTCGGTCTCGATCTTCGCCTGGACCGCTCCAATCCCGACTGGGGCGCCCGCCAGCTTTTCTTCCGCTGCGGCGCGGCCGTGGTGGAGTTCGGGGCCAGCCTGAAGACGCCGGTCTCTGAGGCGCCGGACACCAGCGGCGGCCTGGCATGGCGGGTCGATGACCCGGCCGCCGTCCATGCCCGCCTGGCCGCCGACGGCTGGGATGTCTCGGACCTGCGCCGGGGCCGCAAGCCCGGCACCCAGGTCTTCACCGTCCGCTCAGGCGCGCCCGGCCTGCCCGCCCTGATGATCCAGCAGGGGACGCCCGCGGCGTCCCAGGAGACCGATCGATGAAGCCCTTCACCAAGATCGACGCCAAGGCCGCGCCGCTCGCCCTGTCCAACATCGACACCGACCAGATCATCCCCAAGCAGTTCCTGAAGACGGTGGAGCGCGAGGGCTTGGCCCGCGGGCTGTTCTACGACTTCCGGTTCGACGAGGCGGGGAACGAGAAGACCGACTTCGTGCTGAACCAGCCGGCCTATAAGGATGCGGGCGTCCTGGTGACCGGCGACAATTTCGGCTGCGGCTCCTCGCGGGAGCACGCCCCCTGGGCGCTGCTGGACTTCGGGATCACCTGCGTGATCTCCACCAGCTTCGCCGACATCTTCTACAACAACTGCTTCCAGAACGGCCTCCTGCCTGTGGTGCTGAAGGCGCACGAGGTCGACGCCCTGATGGCCCAGGCCCGGGGCGGCAACCATGTGGTCAGCGTCGATCTGGAGGCCCAGACGGTCACCGCGCCGGACGGGGAGGTCTTCCGGTTCGAGATCGACCCGGCCCGCAAGCACAAGATGCTGAACGGCCTGGACGCCATCGGCGAGACCCTGCAGCGGGCCGCCGACATCGATGTCTATGAGGGCCGCCGCGCCCTGGACAATCCGTGGCTGGAGCGGGCGTGAGCCTGGTCATCGCCGGGACCATCCGCGTGCCGGCCGACCGGCTGGCGGCCTTCCGCCCGCACATGCTCGCCATGCTGGAGGCAAGCCGGGCCGAGGACGGTTGCGTGCAGTATTCCTATGCCGAGGACGTCGCCGAGCCTGGACTGATCCGGGTGTTCGAGGCCTGGCGCGACCAGGCGGCCCTGGACGCCCACTTCGCCAAGCCGCACCTGGCCGCCTGGCGGGCGGCCTGGCCGGAATTCGGGGTTTCCGATCGTCGCCTCATCGCCTACGAGGTCGCCTCTGAGCGGGCGGTCTAGTTCTCCGTCCAAGTGACCAGCGACGGGGCGATGACCATGACCGACCTTCTCCTCCTGCCCGGCGACGGCATCGGCCCCGAGGTGATCGGCGAGGTCCGCCGGGTGATCGCCGTCCTGACCCCGGACCTGGTGGTCGAGGAACGCCCCTTCGGCGGGATCAGCTATGACCAGACGGGCCTGCCCCTGACCGACGAGACCCTGGCGCTGGCCAAGGCGTCCAAGGCCGTGCTGATGGGCGCGGTCGGCGGGCCGAGATGGGCCGGTGTCCCCCGCGACAAGCGCCCCGAGGCGGGCTTGCTCGCCCTGCGGGCGGGCATGGAGGTGTTCGCCAACCTCCGCCCGGCGCTGTGCTTCGGGCCCCTGGCCGACGCCTCCTCGCTCAAGCGCGAACTGGTCGAAGGCCTCGGCGTCCTGATCGTGCGCGAGCTGACCGGCGGCATCTATTACGGCGAGCCCCGCTTCATCGAGGACCTGCCCGGCGGCGGCAAACGGGCGGTGGACACCCAGGTCTATACGACCGCCGAGATCGAGCGGGTGGCGCGGGTGGCCTTCGAGCTGGCGAGGGGCCGGCGCAACAAGGTCCATTCGGCCGAGAAGTCCAATGTGATGGATTCCGGCCTGCTCTGGCGCGAGGTGGTCACCGAACTGCACGCCCGCGAATTCGCCGATGTCGAGCTGGAGCACATCCTGGCCGACAATGCGGCCATGCAGATCGTCAAGAACCCCAAGCAGTTCGACGTCATGGTCACCGACAACCTGTTCGGCGACATCCTGTCGGACGCCGCGGCCCAGCTGACCGGATCGCTGGGCATGCTGCCCTCGGCGGCGCTCGGCGCGCCGGGCAAGCCGGGCCTCTATGAGCCGATCCATGGCTCGGCGCCGGACATCGCTGGGCAAGGGGTCGCCAATCCCCTGGCCGCCATCCTGTCGTTCGAAATGGCCCTGCGCTGGTCGCTGGACCGCGCGGAAGCCGCCGATCGCCTGCAGGCGGCGGTGATCCAGGCCCTAGAGGACGGCGCCCGCACCCGCGACCTCGGCGGCGCCCTGACCACGGTCCAGATGGGCGACGCCGTCCTGGCGGCCTTGGCCTAGAGGTCTTCGGGCCTAGAGCTCTTCGGCCAGGGAGGGATCCAGCGCGATGGCCGCGGCCTGATCGGCGGCGGCCCCCTCGGCGTCTCCCAGCTCGGCCCGGACAAGGCCGCGGACGAAGAGGGCGTCGGCGGCCTTCGGATCGATCGCCAGGGCCTTCTCCAGCCACTCCCGGGCGCTGAGCGGGTCGTCGAGCATGTAGTAGATGGTCCCCTTTTCCTCCAGCAGGTCGGGGTCCTCGGGCTCCATCGCCAGGCCCGCATCGGCCTCCCGCAGGGCGGCCTCGTAGTCGGCCTGGTTGCGACGGATAACGGCGGCGAGGTAGCGGGAATAGGCGGTGTCGGCGCCCGCGGCGGCCAGTCTGTCCATCTGCTCCAGGGCGCCGTCGCCTTCGCCGAGCAGGTAGAGCACCTCGCCGCGGATCAGCATGTATTCCGAGTTGTCCGGGGCAAGGGCCACGGCCCGGGCGCTGGGCCGCTCGGCGTCCTGGACGCGCTCCATCCGGACCAGGGTCGCGGCCAGGGAGGCGTGCATCTCCGGGTCGTCCGGATAGCGTTTCAGGAGGCTGGCGTAGCCGGCTGCGGCCCCTTGATAGTCGCCGCTCCAGAACAGCGCCTCGGCCACGCCGAACTCGAAGTCTGCATCGTTTGGGTCGAGGGCGTGCGCGCGGCGATAGAAGACCACGGCTTGGGCGGGGTCGTTCTCCAGAGCCAAGGCGCCGAGCCCGCCCCAGGCGATGGCCTCCTCAGGGTCCAGGATGAGCGCCCGCTCAAGGTCGGCCTTGGCGCGCGTCAGGTCGTCCAGCTGGATCAGCAGCGTACCCCGCCGGGCGAGGGCGGTCCCTCGGTCGGTTGGGTTGGCGCTCTCGACCAGCTGTTCGGCGAGGGCGAGGGCCCGGTCCAGGTCACCGGCCGTCTCGGCGGCGAAGGAGGCATAGACCAGGGCCGGAACGCTGAGCGTCGCGAGATCGCCTATGGCGGCAAGGTCACGCTTGGCGCCCTCAACATCACCGGCGGCGATGCGGGCGAAGCTTCGCAACGCGTAGGCTTCGTCGGTGGGGGCCTGGGCGATAGCGACATCGAGGTCGGTGACGGACCTTTCCGGCCGGGTCAGCATCAAGAGGAGCGCCCGCTCGACAAGAAGGTCGGCCGCCTCCGGCGCTCGGGCGATGGCGCGGTTAAGGATCTGGTCCCGCCGTCTCGTCTGTCCCTGGCTGTCGAGGGCGGCGACCAGGTTCAAAGTCAGCTCTACGTCGTCGGGCAATTCCCGGTGCAGTCGCTCAAGGTCTTCGATCCCCTCGGCTCCGCGGCCCATGGCGGTGAGAATTTGGGCGCGGGTGCGCCTCAGTTCTATCGCCTGGGGATCCTGGCGCAGAGCGGCCTCGACGGAGGCCAGGGCCTCGTCAGGGCGGCCGGCGTGCAGGCGCGTCATAGCCTGGGCGCTACGGATCTCCGCCAGGGGAAAGATCGCCGCGGCCTGATCGGCGGCGGCGATCGCGGCGTCGTGGTCGCCGTTCTCAATCAGGGCGATGGCGGTCCACAGGTGGACCATGGCGCGGGCCTCGTCGGTCTCCGCCGCCAGCAGGGCTGTGCGGCAGAGGGCGAGGGTCGCGTCAGGGGCGCTCTTGGGGTCTGAATCCCAGCAGGCCTGCACCTGGGGCGGCGCGAGGTCTTCCGCCGCCGGATCCTGGGCCGCCGCCGGGCTGGCCGCTAAACCGACCAGCAAGGCGCCGGCCGCCAGGGCCGAGCGGAGCTTGGGGTGTCGTAGAGTCATGACGCGTCTCCCAAAGGCGCGGCGGCGGGGCGGGCCAGGACGATGATCGGCGGGGCGGACAGCCAGGGCCTGGCCAGGGCGTGGACGTCGGCGGGCGTCATCTTCGCCACGGCCTGGCTCAGGCGATCCAGCTCCGTGCGCTCGGCGTCCCAGTCGCCGGGAGTCGCCAGGGCGCTCGCCCAGTAGGCGTCGGACCGGCCCACCGCCTCCAGCTGGGCGAGCAAGGGCCTGCGGGCCTGCTCCAGGGCCTCCATGGCCGGCGGGGCGGCGACGAGGGCTGCGGCGGCCCGCTGGACGGTCTCGACGACCTCGTCCAGACGGCGGGCTTCAGGCGTGACCTCCACATAGAGGGCGATGTCATGGGGGTCGTCCAGATTGCCGTCCAGGTCGGCTGTGGGGGAATAGGTGCGCCCCTGCCGCCGCCGGGTCTCCTCGACCACGGCGGTCTCCAGGAGGGCGCTCAGGACCATGGCGGCCGCCTGATCCTCGATGGGCTGGACCGGCGGGCGGGTCCAATAGATGCGGGCGGCGCTGCGACCCGCCGGACCCTGGTGGGTCACTTCGATCGGGCGGGACGGCGCAGCCGAATAGTCGAGCGGCGGCCGTTCAGGCCCCCGTCGGTGCGGCGGCCGGGCGGGACGCGCGCCCAGGGTGCGGGCGGCCAGCAGAACCGCGTCGTCTTCGCTGATGTCCCCCACCAGGGTCAGCTCGACAGGACCGGTGGTGAGGAAGGGCGTCAGGGCCGCGCGCAGATCCGCGGGGGCCAGACGCCGATAGGTGTCCGGATCGACGGACGCCCCGGCCGTGTCGGGCCAGATGGTCCTGGAGAAGGCGGTCTCGATGGCGTCGATCGGGTTCAGCCGGGCCTCCTGCTCGAGGCTCGCCGCCAGCAGGGCCAGCGGGTCGGCCAGTTCGGCGTCGAAGCCCGGGGCGATGAGGTGGGCCAGGATCAGGGCCAGCTGGGCCGGGGTCTGGCTGGCGAAGCTCTGGGCCGCGACGATCAGGCCGGCGTCGGCGAGGGTGGCTTCGAATTCCCAATCCCACTGGGCGTTCAGCTCCTGCAGGGCGCCATAGCTGCGGCCCTCCACGCCGGCCATTGGCAGCACAGAGGCGGCGGAGGAGGCGAGGACGAACGCTGCGGGGCTGAGCTCGCCTGCGCTGGGTCCCATGCGGATCAGGATCTGCACAAAGCCCGGCGCGTTGTCGGTGGCCATGTGCTTCAGCACCAGGCCGTTGGCGAAGGTCACCCGCACCGCGCCCTGGGCCAGGGCCTCCCGGCGCGCCACCCGGCCCTCGCGGCCGAAGTCGTAGGTCAGCGGCTCGGGCGGCGGAAACGTCCTGGCCAAGGGGGCGGCGGCGCCCGCCTGCCAGCTTGCGAGCGCCACGGAAGGCGTCACCCCCGTGTCCTCGATCGAGATGGTGGCCGCCGCCGCCTCGGGCCATAGGGCCTCAAACGCCGCGGCAAGGTCATCGGAAGTCAGGCGGGAGGTGACCTGACTGATCTGCCTCATCCTCTGATGGGGCGCGAGGAAGGGCCGTCCATATTCTTCGTGATAGGCCAGCTCGTCGGCCATCTCCGCCGAGGTGGCGCTGGCGTAGCTGGTCTGGGCGCCGCGCACATAGGCCCGCTGGCTGGCCACCGCGGCGTCGATCTCGGCCTGGGTCGGCCCCTCGGCGGCGAAGCTGCGCAAGGTCGCCTGCGCCAGGCTCAGGCCCTGCAGCGCCCTCTGCGGGGCGTGGGTCGCCCGCGCGCAGGCCACCTGACGGGTTTCGTACCAGTTCGGTCCCTCGAACCCGAGATAGTAGATCCCCGGGGTCGCGGCCGCCGCCCGGCTCAGGCGCTGGTTGACGATGCTGAGCAGGAGGGTCTCACGCAGCTCGTCGGCCGGATCATAGTCGTCATCCTCCGCCACGGCGGTGTTGCGACAGGCCAGGCTCTGGGCCGGCAGGCGGCTGGGGGGCAGGACCAGGGCGACGGGCGTCTTCGGCGGCTCCGGCGCCGGGCTTGAGGGCATCCGCGGCCGGGTCCCGGCGCCGGCCCAACCGCCGAGGCGGCGCTCCAGTTCGGCCGACATCTCGGTGGCGTCGATGTCGCCGGTGACGATGATGACGCTGCGGTCGGGACGGTACCATTTGGCGTGGAAGGCCCTCAGGTCGTCCGGCGTCAGGGCGGTCAGGGTGGCCACCGAACCGGCGGGGGTCAGATTGTCCTCGGGCCGGAAGTGGAAGCTCGTCTCCTGTTCGTCCGTCGCGTCGCCCGAGCGCAGCCGGTCCAGGCGCTCGGCCAGGACGACCCCCCGTTCGGCGCTCACCTCCTCGGGGCGGAACACCTGGCCGTCGCCGACATCGCGCAGCCAGTCGAGCCCGCGGGCGACATGGGCCGCCTCGGGGCGCGGCAGGTCCAGGTGATAGGTGGTGGTCCAGCGGCCGGTGAAGGCGTTGTGATCCCACCCCGACGTGGCGCCGGCCTGGGCCATCACCTGGTCGATCTCGCCATCGGCGAAGTTGCGGGTCGAGCGGAAGGCCATGTGTTCGACGAAGTGGGCGATCCCGCGGTTGTCCGCGCTCTCGGCCTGACTGCCGACGCGAACCATCAGGCGGAACGAGACGCCCTCTGCGTCGGCCATGGGCAGGATCACATAGGCCAGGCCGTTGGACAGCTCGCCCCGCACCAGATCGGGATGCTCGTCCTGCGCAGACGAAGGCCCCGCGCAGCTTCCCGCCGACAGAGCAATCCAGCCCGCAAGGACGCATTTCGCCCAGAATCGTCCCACGAACCGCCCCACGCAAGCCCCGAACAAAACAGAAACGCTCGAAGCTCTACCTACAATAGGTGGCCCGGACTCGCCAACCCCCGTTGTGCCGGTTGGCCTGGCCCTCAGTCCAGGCCCAGGCTCTTGCGATAGTCGGGGTGCAGCAGGTCCTGATACTCCTCGTGCCGCTTGATATAGCTGGCGAAGAAGGGGCAGACCGGCATCACCGCCTGGCGGTGCTCGCGGGCGTAGTCCAGGGCCGTGCGGACCAGCTTGGAGCCGACGCCCTTGCCCTCGAAGGCCGGCGGCACCTCGGTGTGCGGAAAGAGAATGCCGGTCTTCAGCAGACGGTATTCGGCGAAGGCCACATCGTCGCCGATGCGGATCTCGAACCGTCCATCGTCGGTATTGTTGATCACCTGCAGATCGTCGCTGTCGGCCATGGCGGGGCTCCTGGAACGGGGTTGAGCCCCAAGGAAGCACGGGTCCCGGACGCAAGAAAGGCCGACGTCGCCGTCGGCCTTTCCAGAGGACCAAGAGGGTCGCTGAAGCTCCCGAGGGGAGCTTTCAGGTCGGCTTAGCGCTGGGCCAGCTCGATGCCGGCCATGGCGGCCAGTTCGGCGTCGCCGACCTTTTGCAGGGTGGCTTCCACCGTCGACTTCACGCAGCGGGCATGGGCGGCCTGGCGGAAGGTTTCGCTGGTGGTTTCACGCAGGCAGACCGAACGGGCGGCGCCCTGGATGTCGGCGTGGATTTGCTCGGCCGACTTGCCGGCGAGGGAGACCTTGACGCCTTGCGCGAAGGCGGGGGCCGAGATGGAGACGGCCGCGACGGCGGCGAGAGCAGCGATACGAGCGATCATTTTTTCAGTTCCCGAAAGGGGGTTGATGACAACCACATTGCGGGGCGTTCCTCTGGCGGCCTTCGTCGTCGATACGCGTCGTTGTCGGCCGCCTTGAGACAGGTCTTAGCCGCCCTTTCCCCAGGGTCACAAGCCACAATTTTGCGACGCAACATCGCAGTGCTGCGCTGCGGGAGGATCGGGCGCCTGTGGTCAGGTTTTAGGCGCCTGGGGGTCGGGGAAGGGGATGAGCGGCTCCAGAAGCCGGTAGGTGGAGGCGTCCACCACGGCCACGCCCGGCAGGGTCAGGTCGCGCCACACCTCGAGCGGGGTCACGGCGTTATGGGCCGCGATGAAGCCGCTCATGGCCGTTCCGTGGGTGACGACGGCGACGGCGCCCTCCGTCGCGCCCCGGGCGGCGAGGTCGATCGCGGCCTGGAACCGCGTCAGGACGGACCGCGCGGACTCGGCGCCGATCACTACGGCGTCGGGGTGTTCAAAGTAGGCCGCGATGCGGGCCTCGAGGGCGCCCGCCGAGACGAAGCCCAGGCCCGTACGGTCGTTCTCCTGCAGGCCGTCCAGGGGGCGGACGGGCAGGTCCAGCGCCATGGCGACCAGGGCCGCGGTCTCCAGGGTCTTGGGCTCCGGGCTGGCGAAGATCCGTCTCACGCCCCTGGAGCGACAGACCTCGGCCAGCCAGCCGCACCGCGCCCGCCCCTCGGCCGACAGCACCCAGCGGTGCGAGATCACCTGCGGCGTGATCTCCGGCGGCGCATGCTTGATCA
Source organism: uncultured Phenylobacterium sp. (assembly GCA_964515365.1). GTDB lineage: Bacteria > Pseudomonadota > Alphaproteobacteria > Caulobacterales > Caulobacteraceae > Phenylobacterium. Next base: position 9,406 of record CAZERE010000079.1, read on the forward strand.
GGAGAAGTTCGCCCATGGCTGGGTCCTTGCGAGATCAGGCTGGCCGCCAGTGGGCGACGAGGGTGTAGGCCCCGGGAATATGCGGATCGGTCCCGTCGGGGTGTTCCTGGAACCTCGTCACCTGGAAGCCGGCGGCCAGCGCGGCCCCCAACACCTCGCCCAGGGTCCAGAATCGGTACTGGCACTCCCCGAGGATTTGGCCTCGCCCCGTCGGGTCGGGGACCGGCGCCCGAACGAGCTCGGCGGAAAAGTAGTCCGCCGCCTGGCCGGGATAGGCGTGAAACAGCTTGCGCTGGACGGGGTGAAATTCATGGAGGATCAGCGCGGCGCCCTCGCCGCAGAGCCGGCCCATGGTCCGGAAGAAGGCTGCGATATCGAGGTGATAGTGGAGAATGCCGAGCTCCATCACCAGGGCGTCGAACGCCCCCAGACCCAGATCGGCCGCCGCCATGATGTCGGACAGGACATAGTCGAGGCTGACCTCCGCCGCGTCGGCCAGTTCGGCCGCGTAGCGTCGGTTCTCATCGGCGAAATCAATGACCGTCACCTGCGCCCCCAGGAGGGCGAGGCTGACGCCCAGACGTCCGTGCGAGCCCTGGACATTGCAGATCCGCTTCCCAGCGACCGGGCCGAGGTGGGGCAGGACGCGCCTGGCGGTCCGCGCTGGATCGGCCCGCAGGCGGGCGGCCTCGTCTGCTGGAGCGCCGACGGCTTCCTGCCACGCCGCGTAGCGTCCGGCGTTCCAGGCGGCTCTGTTGGCCTGGGTGATGTCGGCCGCGCCGTCTGAGTCCACCGCCTACCCCTCCACCGTCATCTGGGTCTGGATGACCAGGGCCAGGAGCTTGCCGGTCTCGTCGGTGATGCGGGTCTGCCAGACGCTGGAGCGGCGGCCGATATGTAGCGGCGTCGCCTCGCCGGTGACGGTGGTTCCGACCTTGGCCGAGCCCAGGAAGTTGGTCTTGCTCTCCAGGGTCGTGGTGCGGGCGCCCGGCGGCAGGTTGAGGAAGCCGCCGATGGCGCCGAGCGCGTCTGCAAACGCCATGAAGGCGCCCCCGTGCAGGATGCCGCCGGCCGTGCAGAGGTCGTCGCGGACGGTCAGCGCGCCGACCACCTTGTCTTTCGACCGTTCCTGGATCTGAAGCCCCATAAGGTCGGCGAAGGGCATGCCGGTGGCGGGCTGGCTCATCATGTCTCTCCCTTAAGGCGGCCCCGGGCGTCTCTCGCCTCCGGGTTGCGCCCGGCCATCCTAGCCCCTAGGTGAAGGGGGACGAAGCCGCGGCCGGTCGGGCCCTGCGGCGGCGCGCTTGCGCGCGTTCATGCGGCGGCGTAACCAACGCACCGCTTAAGACATTTCAGGAGAGACTTCGATGGGTTACCGGGTGGCCGTCGTCGGCGCCACGGGCAATGTGGGCCGTGAGATGCTGAATATCCTCGAGGAAGTGGAATTCCCCGTGGACAAGATTCACGCGATCGCCTCGCGCAAATCCATCGGTGTGAAGGTGTCCTTCGGCTCCGAAACGGTGGCCTGCGAGGATATCGCCCAGTTCGACTTCTCCACCGTCGACCTGGTGCTGATGAGCGTGTCGGGCGCCTTCTCCAAGGAGTGGTCGCCCAAGATCGGCGCCGCCGGCCCCATCGTCATCGACAATTCCTCGGCCTTCCGGATGGACCCGGACGTGCCGCTGATCGTGCCGGAGGTGAACCCGGACGACGTCTCCTACGCCCACAAGAAGAACATCATCGCCAATCCCAACTGCTCGACGGCCCAGCTGGTCGTGGCGCTGAAGCCCCTGCACGACCGGGCGAAGATCAAGCGGGTGGTGGTCTCGACCTACCAGTCGGTCTCCGGCGCGGGCAAGGAGGGCATGGACGAGCTCTGGGATCAGACCAAGGGCGTCTTCGTCCTCGGCGCGCCGCCGCCGAAGAAGTTCCCCAAGCAGATCGCCTTCAACGTCATCCCCTTCATCGGCGCCTTCAACGACGACGGCTATACCGACGAAGAGGCCAAGATGTGGAACGAGACCCACAAGATGATCGATCCGGCCATCAAGCTGACGGTCACCTGCGTGCGCGTTCCGGTCATGGTCGGTCATGCCGAGGCGGTGAACATCGAGTTCCACGAGCCCCTGGACGAGGACGACGCCCGCGACCTGCTGCGCGACAGCCCCGGCCTGGTGGTGATCGATAAGCGCGACGAGACCGGCTACATGACGCCCAAGGAGGCCCAGGGCGAATTCCCGGTCTTCGTCAGCCGCATCCGCAACGACCCGACGGTCGAGCACGGGCTGAACCTGTGGGTGGTGGCCGACAATCTGCGCAAGGGCGCGGCGCTGAACGCCATCCAGATCGCCCAGCTGCTGGACGAGCGCGGCCTGATCAAGACCAAGGCCATCGCCTAGTCGTAAAGTCTGGCGCAGGCACGAATGGGCGGCCGTCCGCGGTCGCCCATTTGCACGTCCGTTTCCCGCGACAGGGAGGGCAGGGCGCGCTTGTGAAGCTCGGCCGAACGCCTAGTTATGGGCCAGGCCGCAACGGCCGATTCCTCCCAGCTGAAAGCCTGAGCCGTGGCCCAGACGCCGCCTTCCCCGCCGCCGATCGCGTTCGCCGCCGGCCTGATGGCCTATCTGATCTGGGGCTTCATTCCGCTGGTTTTCCAGGTGATCGGCGGCTACGGCGTCGGCCCCTGGGAGACGCTCGCCCACCGCACCTTCTGGGCCATCCCCATCGCCGGCCTGTTCGTCTGGATGGCCGGCCAGGGGGAGCAGGCCCTGGCCGTCTTCCGCAAGCCCCGGGTGCTGGGGCTTCTGGCTCTGTCGTCCCTGCTGATCGCGGCCAACTGGGTGGTGTTCATCTGGGCGGTGAACAACGAGCGGGTGCTGCAGACCAGCCTCGGCTATTTCATCAATCCCCTGCTCAACATGGCCGCCGGCGCCCTGCTGTTCCGTGAGCGGATCGACCGCACGGCCCAGATCGCCATCGGCCTGGCCATCATTGGCGTCGCCCTCCAGGCCCTGGCTCTGGGACGGCTGCCCTGGGTCTCGCTGACGCTCGCGGCCTCGTTCTGCGGCTATGGCATCGTGCGCAAGCGGGTGGCGGCCGACGCCCAGACCGGCCTCTTTATCGAGTGCCTGCTGCTGGGGATTCCCGGCGCGGTCTTCGCCATCTGGCTGGCCCAGGCGGGCGCCGACCACTTCACCCAGGGGGTCGCCCCGGCCGCCTGGCTGATCTTCTCGGGCGCGGCGACGGCCATTCCGCTGGTGCTGTTCGCCTGGGCCGCAAGGCGCCTGCCGCTCTCGGCCATGGGCTTCATGCAGTTCCTGGCCCCGTCCATGACCTTCGTCATGGGGGTGCTGCAGGGCGAGGCCCTGACCCCGCTCAACATGGCGTCGTTCGTGTTCATCTGGATCGGGGCCGGCGTCTTCGCCTACGGCCTGTGGCGGGCGTCGCGCCGCATGCCGGCCGCTGTGGCGCCGGTGGTCTGAGCCGCGCGCAGCGCTAGAAAAGAGGGGACACGAAGGACACAAAGGGGGCGCGAAGGACACGAAGGCGAGGCCGCCGACTCCTTCGTGTCCTTGGCGATCTTCGTGGTCTTTGTGTCCCGTCTTTTTTGAAGCGCCTGCGGCGCGAAGGGCGTGGCCGAATGGGGCTAGTGCCCGTGGGGGCCTTCGTAGACGCCAGGCGCCAGGCGCTCGTTCTCCGGGCCTTCGCCGGCCTCGGGCGCCAGCTGGAAGCGGCGGTCGCAATAGGGGCATTCGACGAAGGTCGCCTCGCCCATCTCCAGCCAGACCCGCGGATGGCCCAGCGCCCCGCCGACGCCGTCGCAGGCGATGCGGCCGGTGCGCACATAGACCACTTCCGGCGCCGGCCGCGCAGACGCGGTCAGGGTCGTCACCGCCGGCTTGGCCGGCATGGGCTCAGGCCCGCTCTGGGCCTGGACGCCACGGTTTTCGGTCGGACGGGCCATAAGGGGAAATCTCCGCTCAGAAGCTTGGCGCAGGCGCCGCTCGCGCCTAGGTATGCGAGGCGGGCTTGGCCCGTCAATGATCGCGCCTGCAAACCCTTTGCCTGGCGCCGCTCAAGGGGACGGCATGGATCTTCCGGAATTCGCCATCGAGGCCACGGGCCTGGTCAAGACCTATCCGGCCACCAAGACCACGCCGGAGATCAACGCCCTGCGCGGGATCGACCTGGCCATTCCCCGGGGTTCGATCTTCGGCCTGCTGGGGCCCAATGGCGCGGGCAAGTCGACCTTCATCAACACCCTGGCCGGCCTGACCAAGAAGACCTCGGGCACGGTAAAGATCTGGGGCCGCGACATCGACCTTCAGCCCCGGGACGCCCGGGCCGCCATCGGCGTGGTGCCCCAGGAGATCGCCGCCGACCCCTTCTTCACGCCCAGGGAGTCGCTGGAGGTCCAGGCCGGCATGTACGCCGTGCCCCGCAAGGAGCGCCGCACCGACGAGTTGCTGGCGGCGCTGGGCCTCGCCGACAAGGCCAATGCTTACGTCCGCCAGCTGTCGGGGGGCATGAAGCGCCGCCTGATGGTGGCCAAGGCCATGGTGCACAATCCCCCGGTGCTGATCCTGGACGAGCCCACCGCCGGCGTGGACGTGGAGCTGCGCCGCCAGCTCTGGAACTATGTGGTCGAGCTGAACCGCAAGGGCGTCACCATCGTGCTGACCACCCATTATCTGGAAGAGGCCCAGGAGCTCTGCGACCAGATCGCCATCGTCAACCGCGGCCAGGTGGTGGCGTGTGAATCCACCGCCACCCTGCTGGGGCGCCTTGACACCCGCGCCGTCCTGGTGACGCCGGAAGAGCCGGTGATCCAGGCCCCGACCCTGGCCGGCTTCGAGACCAAGCTGCGCAATGGCGGCGCCTTCCAGGTGACCTATCGCACCGGCCAGTCCAGCGTGGAGCAGGTGCTGGCCGCCGTCCGGGCCGCTGGCCTGCACATCAAGGACATCGCCACCGAGGATCCGAGCCTGGAGGACGTCTTCGTCGACCTCACCACCGACAAGACCCCCCAGGTGGCGTAAAACGCGCCCGACGCCGCCGCCAAACCCGTTTGCGGTCCCGGCCCCTTTCGGCTAGAAACCCGCTCCGCCTCAGGCGCCAAGCACCCGTAGCTCAGCTGGATAGAGCGTTGCCCTCCGAAGGCAAAGGTCACACGTTCGAATCGTGTCGGGTGCGCCA
>CAZERE010000080.1:0-10756 GCA_964515365.1 uncultured Phenylobacterium sp.
TCAACCGGATAGAGCATCCGCCTTCTAAGCGGACGGTTGCAGGTTCGAGTCCTGCAGGGCGCGCCAGCGGCCTAGCGCCGGCGTCGCAGCCGCCATCCGGCGACCACGCCCACTAGAATGATCAGTGCGCTGCCGGCCAGCATCCAGACGATCATCGTCCGAGCCTGCATGATGAACATCACGGCGTCGACATTGCCGGTCTTCCAGTAGACCCACTCGCTGGCGAGGCGGCTCGCGGTCAGGTCGCCGCCGGTCTCCAGCACGACGATCCCGTCGCCCGTGGCGGGATCCAGACGCACCGCCGTGTTGATGGCCGGCTCGTTGTTGCCATCGTGGCCGATGACGAAGTCCCCACGCCCATTGGGGGCGTAGAGCATCGTGCCCAGCCCCCAGATATCCACCCCGATCTGCGAAGCATGCGGCTCCCGCATGGCGGCGCGTGTTTGAGCCGACAGGACCGCGTCCGGTTCAGGAGCGGCGGGCGCCTGGGCGATGACAAAACGCGCCATATCGCCAGCGCTCGTAAACAGCGACGCCGCGCCCAGCGCCGTATACCGCCGAAGCGGCTCTGTTTCGCCCGACAAGGTGAAGCTTTGCGCCAGGTCGCGCCTCGACGCCTCGTCGAAGTCGAAGGTGGTGTCGTCCATGCCGAGGGGCTGGAAAACCTCCGCCTGCATGTAGTCGGTGAAGGTCTGGCCGCTGACCTCTTCCACAATGAGCTGCAGCAGGGTGTAGCCGCCCCCCGAATAGTCCCAGCCGCTCCCCGGTTCGGCCACGACACGCACCGCGCCGTCCGCGCCCGGCGAGGCGTCACGGGCTTGGGTCAGCGATTCTTCCAGGGATTGAACCTCATCGGGGGAGGGGAAGCCCCCATAGCCGAGGCCATCGCCCAGGCCGGCCGTGTGGCTGAGGAGGCGGCGCACCGTGACGCCGTCTTCGTCGAACGGGCCATCCGGCAGTCGCCAGCGGGTGAGATAGGTGGCCACCGGGGCGTCCAGGTCGATCCTGCCGTCCTCGACGAGGTCCATGACGCCCCACGCCGTCAGCCATTTGCTGAGCGAGGCGACCTGAAACAGGGTTCGCGGCCCCACCGGCGCCTCAGCCGACGTGTAATAATCGCCGGCGACCGCGCCATCTTCGATAAGCACCAGGGCGAGGTTGCCTACGCCCGCATCCGCGATCTGCGACCGTGCGGCGCTGATGAAGGCCTCAGGCTCCGGCGAGGCGGCGATCGGCTTGCGCCCCCATCCTTCGCTGAAACCGAAAAAGACCAGACCGCACCAGACGACTGCTGCGGTCAGGGTCGCCGCCGCGATCAAGAGGAAGCGTTTCACCGTCGTCTCCGCCCGTTGGTCGCCGGATGAGCGCCGCACCTCGATCGCTCCGGCACAGAAGCTTCACCTTAGCATGAGGACGAACCTTGTTCGAGCCTTCCGCCGACCGAGAGGCGCGGCAGGGTTCGCGGCGGCCGTGATCAAGTTTGCGCGATCTGTCGGCTGCGCCACAGACGAACTCGTCTCTAGGTGGTCATAATCTTTACCAAAATGACCCCCGGCGCGGGCAGACACTTGGACGGGAGTGGCGCATGGCTTGGTTGGAGAAGGCTGGAGCAGCGTTGGATAACGTGGTGACGGTCACCCCTGTGGAGGGCGGATGGTCGGTGACCTCATCCCTGGCCGATCACCCCCTGATGTTCTTTTCCGGCGCGCAGGCGGAGGCCAAGGCCCGCAGCTTGGCGCAGCTGATCGCCTCGGCCGGGGGCGACGCCCAGGTGATCGTGCATGACCGACGCAACGCCCTGATCGGCACGGTGCGCTACTTCGCCGCCGAGGACGAGGTCAGAGGCCCGGCCGCAGCCCAGCCGCCCACCGCGGCGGCGTCATAGTCCGCTCACGCGTCATCGGGATTGCGGCGTCGGCATAGGCCGGCATGGTAGCCAGGATATGGGCGGTGAGCCGCTCATAGAGCTGGATGAAGGCCAAGACCTCATCGTCGCTCATGCTGCGGGCCGGGTCGGCGCCCTCGGCCGCCAGCCTGGTCCGCAGCTTGCGCTCCTGCTCCTGACGCCAGCCGGCGACCACGTCGAATCCCGGCGCCTGAAGCAGGACCAGAAGGTTGATCCGGCCGAACAACCTCTGGTAAGGCCCCGCCAGACTGTCATTGACGTAGCGCCGCCAGAGACCATCGGGATCACGCCGCGCCTCCAGGTCATTGACCGGCGCCTCCAGGGCTTCGGTCCCCTGCGGCCTCGCCCCCACGCACCAGCCTTCAAACAGCACCACATCGACCTTGGCGGACGTCGTCGGCCATGCGCTGGTCGGCGCCAGGTCATCGCTGGCCTTGTCGAAGCGGGGCAGGGCGGTGGGACGTCCTTCGGCCAGGTCGTCCAGCAGCCGCAGGCCGAGGGCCACATCATGGGTTCCGGGCGGGCCGCGGGTGGCGAGCAGGGGGTGAACCTCGGCGCCTAAGCGCTGGCGGGCGGCATGGGAGAGATAGAGATCATCGATGGAGAGGACGGCGACCGCCAGGCCCTGCGCCTCCAGCAAACCAGCCAGGGCGGCGGCCAGGGTGGACTTGCCCGACGCCTGGGGGCCGCAGAGCCCAACCACCAGGGGCGTCCGGCGCCCTCGGGCCTCGGCGGCGAACCGCCCGGCGAGGGGGGCTGCGACCTCGTCCAGGGTCCGACCATAGGCCGGCGGCAGGCCATGCTCGGCCAGGAAGGCGCCCGCCCATGCCCGATCCGCGCTCAGGCGAGGCTCCGCCAGGCGTCGAGGGCTGCGGTGAGGTCGGCGATCAGGTCGGCTGGATCTTCCAGCCCGATATGCAGGCGGATCAGGGCGCCGTCCTTGCGGTCGCCGTCCGCCCGGCAGCGGAGCTGCGGGTCGCAGTCGATGGCCAGGCTTTCGAAACCGCCCCAGGAAAAGCCCAGGCCGAACACCTTCAGCGCATCGAGAAAGGCCGCCGTCGCCGCCGCGGGCGCCGGCTGCAGGGTGAAGGCGAACAGGCCGCAGGCGCCGCTATAGTCACGGCGCCAGATCTCGTGGCCAGGACAGCCGGGCAGGGCGGGATGGCGCATCTGCGCCACCTCCGGCCGCTCCGCCAGCCAGCGGGCGATATGGCGAGCCGACTGGTCGTGACGGGCCATCCGTGTGGCCAGCGTCCGCAGGCCCCGCAGCATCTGATAGGCGTCGTCCGGCGACACCGCCCAGCCGATGTGAAGCACGCCATCGTCCATCGCCCGGACCAGCGCCCTGTCGCGGATGGCGACCGAGCCCATGAAGACGTCGGAATGGCCGCCCACATACTTGGTCAGGGCCTGGACGCTGATGTCGACGCCATGGTCCAGCGGCTTGAACAGCAGGCCGGCGGCCCAGGTGTTGTCGATCAGGGTGAGGATGTCGCGCGCGCGGGCGGCTGCGGCGATCCCGGGAACGTCCTGCATCTCAAAGCTGAGCGAGCCCGGCGACTCCAGCACGATCAGGCGGGTGGCGGGTCCGCAGAGGGTCATGAGGTCTGCCGGGCCAAGGCTTGGGGCGTAGTAGGTCACCTTCACGCCGTAGCGGACCAGCACGGCGTCGCAAAAGCGGCGGGTGGGCTTGTAGATGGTGTCGACGACCAGCACCTCGTCCCCGGCCTTCAACACCGCCAGCATGGCGCCGGTGAGGGCCGCCAGGCCCGACGGGTAAAGCGTGACCGCCTCAGCGTGCTCCAGGTCGGCCAGGGCGGCCATCAGCGCGCTCTGGGCGGCCAGGCCCTGGCGGCCATAGGTCAGGTGCGCGCCGTCGTCATAGAGCGCCGCCGCATTGGGCAGCAGGACGGTGGAGCCGCGCTGGATCGGCGGGCCGACGGTGCGCGCAAGGGGCGTTTCTGCCAGACCCGAGTGGATCAGGCGGGTTTCTTCGGTCATGCGGGTTGACGTTCGTAAGGCATCAGGGGCGAAACTCCCTGTACTAGACCTTTCCCGTCCTGTCCGATCAAGGAGCCCCCCATGATCCGACGCCTCGCGGCGTCCGCTGTCCTGTCGCTGATCCTGGCCGGATGCGGCCGGGAGACGGAGTCCCCGGAACCTGAACCTGCGCCCGCGCCCAAGACGACGGCCGTGGCCCGGGACTTCGCGCCGACCCCTAGCCCGACCCTGGAGGCGGTGCGCCGGCGGGGCCACGTTCTGTGCGGCGTCCATGCGGGACTGGCCGGTTTTGCGGTGCAGGATGTGCGCGGGGTCTGGCGGGGCTTCGATGTCGATATCTGCCGGGCGGTGGCTGCGGCCGTTCTGGGGGACGCCAGCGCGGTGCGCTACCGGTCGGTCTCGGCCCAGAACCGGTTCGCCGAGTTGCAGGAAGGGGAGGTGGACATCCTGTCGCGCAACACCTCCTGGACCCTGTCGCGGGACGCCGGCCTCGGCCTCGATTTCGCCGGCGTCACCTATTATGACGGCCAGGGCTTCCTGGCGCCGCGGTCGCTCAACCTGACCAGCGCCGACGAGCTGAACGGCGCCCGAATCTGCGTCCAGTCGAGCACCGTCACCGAGAGCAATCTCGCCGACTATTTCCGCGCCCGCGGTCTCGAATTCACCCCCGTCGTGGTCGATAACGAGGCCGATGCGCGCACCGCCTATGAAGGCGAGGAGTGCGACGTCTTCACCGCCGATGTTTCGGCCCTGGCCTCGGCCCGGTCGATCATGAACAACCCCAACGCCCACGTGATCCTGCCGACGGTGATCTCCAAGGAGCCGCTCGGCCCTGTGGTTCGTCAGGACGATCCGGCCTGGACCGACATCGTCAGATGGACCGTCAACGCCCTTATTATCGCAGAGGAACTGGGCGTGAACTCCACCACGGTGGAAGGTTCGCGCGAGACGGCGTCCGATCCGGAGACCCGGCGACTCCTGGGGGTCGATGGCGAGCTGGGCGCCCTGCTTGGCCTGGAGGAGGACTGGGCTTATCAGGCCATCGCCCAGGTCGGCGCCTATAACGAGATCTTCCGCCGCAACCTCGGCGCCGATTCCGGCCTGAAGCTGGAGCGGGGCCTCAACGCCCTGTGGAGCGCGCCGGAACCCGGCCTGATGTACGCCCCGCCGGTCCGTTAGAACCGCAGGACCATGGCGCAGCGGCGGGCGGGGTCGTGGCCGCGGGCCGCCTCGCCGTCGAGATAGGCCAGCAGGGCGGCGGGGGCTGACTCCCGCTCGATGATCTGAAATCCCGCCGAGGCGTAGAAGGGCGCGTTCCAGGGGGCGTCCCGGAAGGTGGTGAGGCTCAGGCCCGCAAGACCGCGCCGTCGCGCCTCATGGATGGCGAAGGTCAGAAGACGCCGGCCCAGGCCCTGGCCCTGATGGCGGCGGTGCACGTCGAACTCCAGAATGTGGAGGCGGTTCTCCTCAATCCGGGCGGCCAGGAAGGCGCCGGGCGGGCCGTCGCCATCGGCCATCACCCACAGGAGTCCGGCGGCTGCGATCGGCGCCCAGACCTCAGGCGGGGTGAAGTCGAGGGGCGCGTCGTCCGCCTCGCCGGCGATGATGGCCACGCCCTCGTCCCGGAAGAGGCTGGCGGCCGACACCTCGATCTCCGGCAGCAGAAGAAGATCGTCAGGCCGGGCGGCGCGGACGATCATCTGGCTCACGGTCCGACGACGACCGGGGTGTCGGGATGACCGCCCCATTCGCTCCAGGAGCCGTCATAGATCGGGACCTGATCCACCCCCAGCCGCGCCAGGGCGAGCGCGAGGACCGCGGCGCTGACGCCTGAGCCGCAGGTGGTGATGACGGGTCGCTCCAGATTGACGCCGGCCACGGCGAAGGCGCCGCGCAGCTCATCGGGGGCGCGCAGGGTCCCGTCGGGGGCGATCACCGCGCTCCAGGGCAGGTTGCAGGCGCCGGGCATGTGGCCGCCCCGCAGGCCCGGACGCGGCTCTGGAACCTCGCCCAGAAAGCGGCCAGAGGGGCGGGCGTCGACGATCTGAAGCTCGGGATCGTCCAGGGCCTGGCGCACATCGTCCAGGCTGCGCACCAGATGGGGCCGCAGTCGCGCCGCGCTCTCGACCGGCGTGGGCGCGGGATCACCGGTTTCGACCGGCTGGCCCGCCGCGCGCCAGGCCTTCAGGCCGCCATCCAGCACGGCGACCTTGTCGAAGCCCATGACCCGCAGCGTCCACCAGACCCGGGGGCTGGAGAAGATGCCCTGGCCGTCATAGACGACGATCTGGTGGGACGGGCCGAGGCCCAGCTGCGACGCCGCCGCGGCGAAGGCGGCCTGAGGCGGCAGCATGTGCGGCAGGTCGGTATCCCGGTCCGAGATCAGGTCGATGTCGAAGAAGACCGCGCCGGGAATATGCCCCTGGCGGAATTCCTCCAGGCCGGGCCGCTGCTCGGCGGGCATGTACCAGGTGGCGTCGACCACCCGCAGGTCCGGATCGCCCAGGCGCTGCGCCAGCCAGTCGACGGAAACGAGGGGGCCGGTCTCCATGGCTAGAGCCAGGCGGGGATCGGCAGGCCCTTTTCCGTGAGGAAGGCCCTGTTGAAGATCTTGCTCTGATAGCGCGCGCCCTGGTCGCACAGCACGGTCACGATGGTGTGGCCGGGCCCCAGGTCCTTGGCCATGCGGATGGCGCCTGCCACGTTTATGCCGGTGGAGCCGCCCATCACCAGGCCCTCGTGCTCCACGAGGTCGTAGATCACCCCCAGCATCTCGTCGTCGGCGATGCGATAGGCATGGTCGACCTTCAGGCCCTCAAGATTGGCGGTGATACGGCCCTGGCCGATCCCCTCGGAGATGGAGCCGCCCTCGGACTTGAGTTCGCCGGTCGTGTAGTAGGAATAGAGCGCCGCGCCATAGGGGTCGGCGAGGCCGATCTTCACATCGGGCCGCTTGGCCCGCAGGGCCTGGGCCACCCCGGCCAGGGTGCCGCCGGAGCCCACGGCGCAGATGAAGCCGTCCACCTTGCCATCGGTCTGGGCCCAGATCTCCGGCCCCGTGGTCTCGGCGTGGGCCTGACGGTTGGCGACATTGTCGAACTGGTTGGCCCAGATCGCGCCATTGGGCTCGCGGGCGGCCAGCTCTTCGGCCAGGCGACCGGAATAGCGCACATAGTTGTCGGGGTTGGAGTAGGGGACCGCGTCCACCTCCACCAGCTCGGCCCCGAACAGACGGATGGCGTCCTTCTTCTCCTGGCTCTGCGTCCGGGGGATGACGATGGTGGCGCGATAGCCCAGCGCCTTGGCGACCATGGCCAGGCCGATGCCGGTATTGCCCGCCGTCCCTTCCACGATCCGCCCGCCGGGCCGCAGCAGGCCCTTGGCCTGCGCCTCGCGCACGATGTAGAGCGCCGCGCGGTCCTTGACCGACTGGCCGGGATTCATGAATTCCGCCTTGCCCAGGATTTCGCAGCCGGTCAGTTCGCTGGCCCGGTTGAGGCGGATGAGCGGCGTATCGCCGATGGTGTCGAGAACGCTGTTTGCGACGGTCATGGGCCGCTACTTAAGCGCGGCATAGGCCCAGGAACAGGGGCAAGCGGCGCGGTCCTTCAGCTTTTCGACAGGCTGAGTTGGACCACATCGGTGCGCTCGGTGCGGAATCCGGCCTCGCAATAGGCCAGATAGAAGCGCCAGAGGCGGCGGAACCGCTCGTCGAAGCCGTTCTGGCGGATGTCCGGCCAGGCCGCCTCGAACCTCTGGGTCCACTCCGCCAGGGTGTCGGCATAGTCCTGGCCAAAGCGGCTGATATCGCGCCAGGCGAGGCCGGCGGCCGAGGTTTCCTGACGCAGCCTGGCCTCGCTGATCAACATGCCGCCGGGAAAGATGTAGCGCTGGATGAAGTCGGCGCGGCGACGATAGGACTCGAAGAACTCGTCCTTGATGGTGATGATCTGCAGGCCGGCCCGGCCGCCGGGCGTCAGCACCTCGGCGATCTTGCCGAAATAGCTTGGCCAGTACTTCTCACCCACGGCCTCGAACATCTCGATGGAGGCGACCCGGTCATAGGTCCCGTCCACATCGCGATAATCGACCATGCGGATTTCAGCCCGCTCGGCCAGGCCCTGGTCGAAGATGCGCTTGGCGGCGAAGTCGTACTGTTCCTTCGAGATGGTGATGGCCGTGACCTTGGCGCCGACAGTCTTGGCGGCGTATTCGGCGAAACCGCCCCAGCCGCAGCCGATCTCCAGCACGTGGTGATGCGGCTCCAGGGCCATCTGCTGGGTCAGCAGGCGGTACTTGTTCTGCTGCGCCTCCGCCAGATCCTGGCCCTCATGGGCGTAGCGGGCCGCCGAATAGGTCATGGTGGCGTCCAGCCACCGGGAATAGAAGGCGTTGCCCAGGTCGTAATGGGCGTGGATATTCTTCTTCGCGCCAGCGCGGCTGTTGTCGCGGAAGACATGCAGGATGCGGTTCAGCACCCACATCAGCGGCGCGCCCAGGGCCAGACGCTCGATCTTGTCGAAGTTCAGGCTGAAGGCGCAGAGCAGGGCGGCCATGTCCGGCGTATCCCACTCCTCCGCCATAAAGCCCTCGGCGAACCCGATATCGCCGGCCGACAGCACCCGGTTCATGAAGGCGTAGTCGCGCACGACGAGCCGCCCGCTGGGGCCGGGCTCGGCCCCGACAATGGCGAGTTCCTTGCCGTTGGGCAGGACGAAGGTGAGCTTACCCACCGTCCAGTTCCGGGCCAGGAGCCCAAGGGCGCTTCGGAAGGCGGCGGTCGAGCCTGACAGCTCCGGCGCGCGGCGCAGGGCGCCCGGCGAGTGGGCCAGATCGGCCAGGGATGACGAGTCGTGGGCGATAGTCATCTTCGCTTACCCCTCGTGTCTTTCGTACCATAACATGCAAACACCGACGGGCGACTCCAAGCCGGAGCCGAGTTTACGGCGCAGCCGGGCCTGCGGACGCAGGGCGCGGCGCAGGCGTCCGAATTCAGGCTTGTGAAGCCGCCGGGCGGGCGCCACTTAGGCCCGATCCGCAGAACCCCAGGAGGATCGTATGGCCGCGCTCGAGCTCAAGAGGTGGAACCTCGCCATCGGCGCCGATCAGCCCCTGACGGTGATAGCCGGCCTCAATGTGCTGGAGGATCTGGAGCTCGCCCGGGATGCGGCGCGGCATCTGAAGGCCGTCTGCGCCGGCCTTGGCCTGCCCTATGTGTTCAAGGCGAGCTTCGACAAGGCCAACCGCTCGTCGATCCGCAGTTATCGCGGGCCCGGCCTCGAGGAGGGGCTGAAAATCCTCCGCCAGATCAAGGACGAGTTCGACGTTCCGATCTGCACCGACCTGCACGAGATCAGCCAGGCCCAGCCGGTGGCGGCCGTGGCCGACCTGGTCCAGATCCCGGCCTTTCTCTGTCGCCAGACCGACCTGGTCGTGGCCACGGCCGAGGCGACCAAGGCCGCCGGCGGGCTGCTGCACGTGAAGAAGGGCCAGTTCCTGGCGCCCTGGGACTGCCGCAACATCCTCGACAAGATCAAGGAGGCGGTCGGCGTCGACATGACCATCCTGTGCGAGCGCGGGGTCAGCTTCGGCTACAACAACCTCGTGGTGGACATGCTGGGCATCGCCGAGATGCAGGCCCTGGGGGCGCCGGTGACCATCGACGCCACCCACGCCGTCCAGTTGCCCGGCGCCAATCCCAAGTCCAACGGCGCCTCCACCGGCGGACGCCGCGAGGGGGTGCCGATCATCGCCAAGGCCGCCGTGGCCGCGGGCGCGGACGGGGTGTTCCTGGAATTCCACCACGATCCCGACCGGGCGCTCTGTGATGGCCCCAGCTGTCTGCCGCTGAGCCAGGCCGAGCCCCTGCTGCGCACGCTCGCGGCTCTGCGCGCCACGGTCCAGGCCTGACCCCGTGGATCTCGCAGCGCTCCAGCATCTGCTTTCGGCCATTCCGGGCGTCCGGGTGGCCTGTGTCGGCGACCTGATGGTCGACCGCTTCGTCTATGGCGACGTCAGCCGGGTGTCGCCTGAGGCGCCGATTCCGGTCCTGGCCCGCCGGCGCGAGCTGGTGATGCTGGGGGCGGCCGGAAATGTGGCCCGCAATGTCGCCGCGCTCGGTGGACATGTCTGCCTGGTGGGCCTGGTCGGCGGCGACGGCGAGGGGCACGAGGCCCTGCGGCTGGTGTCGGCCGAGGCGGGCGTCGAAGGCTTCATCGTCAGCGACCCGGATCGCCCGACCACGCTCAAGACCCGGTTCGTGTCCGGCGGCCAGCAGTTGCTGCGGGTGGACAATGAGGTCGCTGCGCCGGCCCAGGGCGAGGTGGAGGAGCGCCTCGTCCGCACGATCCGCGACGTGGCCGCCGATGTGGGCCTGATCCTGCTGTCGGACTACGGCAAGGGCGTGGTGACGCCGGCGGTGATCGCCGCCTGCCGCGCCGCCGGCGCCCGAGTAATCGTCGACTCCAAGGCAAGATCCTTCGCCCAGTATGGTGCGGTGGACATCATCAAGCCCAACGCCGCCGAGCTGGCCCACGCCACCGACATGGCCACGGACACCGACGCGGAGATCACCGCGGCCCTGGCTCACGCGCTCAGCCTTTGCGAGGCCAAGGCCATCCTGGTGACCCGCTCGGCCAAGGGCATCTCCCTGGCGGTCCGCGGTGAGGCCGTGCGGCATTTCCCCGGCGCCCCCAAGGAGGTGTTCGACGCCTCCGGCGCGGGCGACACGACCCTGGCCGCCCTGGGCCTTGCGCTGGCGGCCAAAGCCTCGATCGAGGACGCGGTCGCCTTCGCCATGCTGGCGTCCGGTGTGGCGGTGGGCAAGGCGGGCACCGCCGTGGTCACGCC
>CAZERE010000080.1:10766-14592 GCA_964515365.1 uncultured Phenylobacterium sp.
TGATGGAGGCGACGCTGGCCGCCCACATGGCGCCGGCCGAGGCCAAGGTCGCCACGCCCTTGCGCATGGCCGAGGAAGTGGCCCGCTGGAAGGCCAAGGGGCTTCGGGTCGGCTTCACCAATGGCTGTTTCGATATCCTCCACAAGGGCCATGTGGCCTATCTGGACCAGGCGAGGGGCTGGTGCGACCGGCTGATCGTCGGCGTCAATGACGACGCCTCGGTCAAGCGCCTTAAGGGGGAGGGCCGGCCGGTCAACGACCTGGAAAGCCGCGCCATCGTCCTGGCTGGCCTGGGTTCGGTGGACCTGGTGGTGCCCTTCGAGGAAGACACGCCGATGAAGCTCATCGAGGCGGCGAAGCCCGACGTCCTGATCAAGGGCGCCGACTATTCCGAGGACCAGGTGGTCGGCGCCGCGCAGGTGCGCGCCTGGGGCGGCGAGGTGAAGCTCGCCCAGATCGTCCAGGGCTTCTCCACCACGGCCGCGATCTCCCGCATGCAGGACAAGCCATGAGCCGCCGCATCATCTTCGTCACCGGCGGGGCCGGCTTCATCGGCTCCAACATCGTGGCGCGATTGAGCGAGGATCGCAGCCTGGAGGTGGTGGTCTGCGACCGGCTGCGGGAGGCCGAACTTGGCAAGTGGCGCAATATCGCCAAGCATCCCATCGCCGACTTCGTCGCGCCGGAAGCCATGTTCGACTGGCTGGAGGCCCACTGGAGCGATGTGGAGCTGGTGGTCCACATGGGGGCGGTCTCCTCAACGACCGAGCCTGACGCCGACAAGATCATCCATTCCAACTTCACCCTGTCGCGGGACCTGTTCGCCTGGTGTGCGGAGCGCCAGCGGCGACTGATCTACGCGTCATCGGCGGCCACCTATGGCGACGGCGCGCTGGGGTTCGACGACGACGACAGCTTCGAGGCCCTGGCGGCCCTGCGCCCCCTGAACACCTATGGCTGGTCCAAGGCCCTCTTCGATCTGCATGCGGTGCGGCAGGCGGCCCGCGGCGTGGCGCCGCCGCAATGGGTGGGCCTGAAGTTCTTCAACGTCTACGGCCCCAATGAAGGCCACAAGCACGGCATGAAGTCGGTGGCCGCCCAGATCTGGCCCAAGGTCAGCGCAGGCGAGACGGTCCAGCTCTTCCAGTCCCATCGGGCCGACGTGGCGCACGGCGGGCAGTTGCGGGACTTCGTCTATGTCCGCGACGTGGCCGATGTGGTGGTCTGGCTGGCGGCCAATCCGCAGGTCAACGGGGTCTTCAATCTGGGATCAGGCGAGGCGCGGTCGTTCGCCGAGATGGCGCAGGCGGTGTTCGCCTCGGCCGGCCAGGCGCCCGACATCGCCTATATCCCGATGCCGGAGGCGATCCGCGAGCGCTACCAGTACTTCACCCAGGCGCAGATGGGCCGCCTCCGCCAGGCGGGCTATGAAGCGCCCTTCACCAGCCTGGAAGCCGGCATCGACGATTATGTTCAAGGCTATCTGGCCAAGGCCGACCCCTATCGGTGAGGCGCTTTCGCCGCGGGCTGAGACTGTGAGATAAGGCCAGGACATGGCCGAGACCTCCCGCCGCACCCGAATTCTGTTCGCCGCCATCGCGGTCATGGTCGTCGGCGTGCTGGCCGCCGGGGCGGTGGTCTGGCGTGACGACATCCTGCGCACGGGCCTCGATCCCAAGGAGCCGTTCCAGACCTATGATCCGCCGCCGGCGCCGGACTATGCCCGTCGGGAGTCCTGGAGCCTGCTGCCGTCCGAACCGCAAACCTGGACGGATGATGATCCGGCCGCCGATGTCTTCTTTGTTGGCCCAACCATCTATGACGGCGGCGCCCACTGGAACGCGCCCATCGACGATGAGCGGTCCGAAGCCTACTTCCGCCGGACCATCGGGCCCAACTATGTGGGGCCGTTCGTGCGGGTCGGCCGGGTCTTTGCCCCCCGCTACCGCCAGGCCAGCCTCTATTCCATGCTCACCCTGCGCGACGACGCCCGGGAGGCGCGGCGGTTCGCCTATGGCGATGTGCGCCGGGCCTTCGAGCATTACATGTCCGCCTACAATCATGGCCGCCCCTTCCTGATCGTCGGGGTCGAGCAGGGCGGGACCCTGGCTGCGCGTCTGCTGGCCGAGGAGGTCGCTGGCGACGCAGATCTCCGCAGCCGGCTGGTGGCGGCCTATCTGATCCAGACCGCCGTTCCGGCCGACGCGCCGCCGATCCCCCTGTGCACGAGCCCCACCGAGCCGGGCTGTCTGGCGGCCTGGATGTCGGCCTATGAGGGCGACCGCGAGCGGGCCCAGCAGTTGCGCGATCGGTCGCTGGTCTGGACCCGTGAGGGAGAGCTCGCCAACCTGTCGGGTCAGGCCGCCTGCTACAATCCGATCCTCGGACAGGTGAGCGATGCGGCCGCCCCGGCCCGTCTGGCGCGGGGCGCGACCAATGCGACGGGCCTGGAGTGGGGGGCGAGGCCGGCCCTGCAGAGCCGGCAGGTCGGCGCGGTCTGTGAAAACAGCGTCCTGCGGGTCTCCCGGCCCCGATCGGCGGCCTTCCGACCGACCGGCTCCTGGGCCGATCGGCGAAAGATGCCGGGATACAACCTCTTCTATGGCGATCTTGAAGCCAACGCCGAGGCGCGGCTGAACACCCTGATGGCCGATCCCGACTTCGCCCACGCCGCCCGCCCGATCCTCAAGGGCGCCGAGGTGAGCGTCTCGCCGGTCCACCGCATAGACTGAGGCGGCTCAGCCCGCGTCCTGCAGGGTCGATTGCGCCTGCCAGTCGAACAGGGCCTGGAGGGTTCGCAGAGCCTTGCCACGTTCGGAGGTCAGGCCCGGGTCCCGGCCCAGGATCAGGCGCGCATCGTCGCCGGCCGCGGCGATCAGGTCCCGATGGGCGAGGGGATCGGCGAACACATAGGCGGGGAAACCACTCTGCCTCAGACCGATGGGATCGCCGCCGCCACGCAGCTCCAGATCCCGCTCGGCGATCAGGAAGCCGTCATCGGTGCGACGCAGGATGTCGAGGCGCTTCTGACCGGTCTCTGACAGAGGCGGATCATAGAGCAGCACACAGGCGCTCTCAGCCTTTCCCCGACCGACCCGGCCACGGAGCTGATGGAGCTGGGCCAGGCCGAAGCGCTCGGCCTGCTCGATGACCATGATGGTGGCGTTGGGCACGTTCACGCCCACCTCGACGACCGTGGTGGCCACCAGCACCGACAACTCGCCCTGGGCGAAGCGGGCCATAACGGCGTCCTTTTCCGGTCCCGGCATCTTGCCGTGGACGAGGCCGACGCTGGGACCGATCCGCTGGCGAAGCTCGCCCGCCCGGCGTTCGGCCGCGGCCAGATCGGTCTTTTCGGATTCCGATACCAGGGGGCAGATCCAGAAGGCCTGGGCGCCGGCCGCGACTACGGCCTTCAGCCGAGCCTCCACCTCGGCCATGCGGCCCATGGGGATGGCGCGGGTGGCGACCGGAGTCCGTCCCGGGGGTTTTTCGTCGATGCGGGAGACGTCCAGATCGCCGAAGACGGTGAGCTCCAGGGTGCGCGGGATCGGCGTGGCCGACATGGCCAGCAGATGGGTGGCCTGACCCTTGGCCTGCAGCTCAGTGGAGATTGTCGTCATAAGGTCCTCCTTAGAGGAACACGCGAACAGTCAAATCGTCGTCTACTGATACATTCTATATTCATGGAACTCATTTCCACTGTTACAATACCACCATATTATTCCTGTGAACCACCTCGGCTCCATATTGATATCCCAACAAGGCATTGATATCGTTAGAACGAGTACCCTTTATATATTCAATATCTGCAGAACTATAGTTA
>CAZERE010000081.1:0-3359 GCA_964515365.1 uncultured Phenylobacterium sp.
CGTGCTGTTCGCCCTGGCGCGGACGGTCGGCTGGATCGCCCAGTGGAAGGAAATGGTCGAGGATCCGTCGCAGAAGATCGGGCGTCCGCGCCAGATCTATACCGGCGCGGCTCAGCGCGACTACACCTCGGTCGACCAGCGCGGCTAAGCCGCCCGACCGAGCACTTTCAGAACGGCCCGCGCGGCGGCCTCCGAGGGATCGGGGCCGCCGCGTCCCATTTGGGCCAGGGCCCTGTCCTGGGCCTCCACCTGGGCGCGGCGCAGATCCGGGTCGTCCAGCCGGCGGGCGATCTCGCGGGCGATTTTCGGGCCGTTGCAGTCGGCCTGGATCAGCTCCGGCGCCACGAAGTCCTGAGCGGCGATGTTGAACAGCGTCACATAGTCCGTGCGGATCAGGCGCTTGAGAATGGCGTAGGTCACCGGGCCAAGGCGGTAGCCCACGACCATGGGGGCGCCGGCCAGGGCGAGCTCGGTGGTCACCGTGCCGGAACAGGCGAGCGCCACGGTGGCCGCCTTCATGGCCGAGTACCGATCAGCCTCCCCCTCCACCACGTGCGCCCGATAGGGCCAGCCGGCGACCCGCGCCTTGACCGCATCGGCCACGGTGGCGGCGGCCGGCACGATGACCTGCAGGCCAGGCCTGGCGGTCTTCAGCAGGGCGACGGCTTCCTCGAAGGGCGGCATGACCCGCGCGATCTCGCTGGGCCGGCTGCCCGGCAACACGATCAGCACGGGCTCGTCAGGTCCGATCGCCAGGCGGCGACGCAGGGCCACGGGATCGGCGGCTGACAGGTCGAGACTGAGCGTGCTGTTGCCGACGAAGGTGGTCGGCAGGCCGACCTTCTCGAAATAGGGCGCGTCGAAGGTATGGATCGACAGCAGATGGTCGACATGCCGCGCCAGCACCGCGGCCCTGCCAGGACGCGAAGCCCAGACCTGCGGCGCCACATACTTGATGACCGGCATGTCCGGCAGCTGCGCCTTGAGGCGCTGCGCCACCCGCAGGGTGAACCCCCAGGAATCGATCAGGATGGCCACGTCGGGCTTTTCCTGCATCGCGACGGCCGCCATCTCATCGGCGCGGCGCACGACCTTGGGATAGGCCAGCAGCCCCTCCAAGAGGCCCAGGATCGAGAGCTCGGACATGTCGAAGGCGCTGGCCAGGCCCTCCGCCGCCATCCCCTGCCCCCCCAGGCCCACGAACCGGACGTTCTCAGGCCCGAGCTGCGCCTTCAGGGCCGCCATCAGGCCTGCGCCCCGGTCATCGCCGGAGGCCTCGGCGGCGACCAGCATGATGCAGAGGGGCTGGGTCATTGACGTTCAGGCTCCACGCCGAAGACGAACAGGCCCAGTTCGTCGGCCAGGGCGATCACCTCGGCGCGGTCGAGCACCAGCAGACGGCCAGCCTCGCCCACAACCCCCGCCAGCCCGGCGCGGGCCGCCCGCTGGATGGTGCCAAGGCCGATGGTGGGCAGATCGACCCGGGTTTCCTGGATCGGCTTTGGCGCCTTGGCCAGGATCCCCCGCGGGGCGTCCGGGACCCCACGAAGGGCGCCCGGCAGATCGGCCACCCGGCGAAGCATGGCGTCGGTGCCCTCCTGAGCCTCGACCGCCAGCACGAGGCCGTCACAGACCACCGCCCCCTGGCCGATATCCAGGCGTCCCAGTTCGCGGGCCACATGCAGGCCTCGGGCGATGTCGTCGGCATGGGCTGGTCCTGGACGCACCTTGCCCAGGGCGCCGGCCGGCAGCCGCAGGTCCCCCATCGCCTCGTCGGCCCCTTCGATGGTGAAGCCTTCCTTCTCGAATTCCTGCAGCAGGGCGCGGAGCAGGCCATCATCGCCGTGACGTGCTGCGGCGATCAACCCCGGCAGGGCCTTCAGGCCGCGCACGTCGGGCCGCAGGGCGGCGAAGTCCGGACGGCTCACATGGCCGGCGAAGCAGACGGACTCGCATCCCGCCGTCTTGAGCGCGCGGATGCACTTGCCGAGTTCGGCCAGACCGATGTCGGCGCCGGGAAAGGCGGCCAGCTCCGGGCCGGCGAATCCCTTCAGTCGGACCACGAAGAGCGGCCGGCCAGCCTGCTGGCAGGCCGTGGCGATCTCGACCGGGAGTCCGCCGCCGCCTGCGATCAGGCCGAGCTTGGGCAAGGTCCTAGACCTCCCGCTCCGGCAGACAGAGCGGCCGGTTGGCCTCGGCGCGGATGAAGTCGATGATCTCCATGACCGGCGCGCTGTGGCCGAAGGTGGCCATGGCGTCCTCGATCCGCTCCTGGAAGGTGCCTTCCTCGGCGAACAGCAGCCGGTAGGCGGAGCGCAGCTCGGCGATCATCTCGCGGGAGAAGTTGCGGCGCTTGAGCCCCACGAGATTCAGGCCCTCCAGGTGGGCGTGGTTGCCCCAGACCAGGCCATAGGGGATGACGTCCTTGGTCACCGCCGCCAGGCCGCCGATGAAGGAATAGCGGCCGACCCGGCAGTGCTGGTGCACCGCGGCCAGGCCGCTGACCATGACGAAGTCGCCGACATCCACATGACCGCCCAGGGTCGCCGAGTGCGCCAGGACGACATTGTCGCCGACGGCGCAGTCGTGGCCCACATGGCTGGTGGCCATGTACATGCCGTCATTGCCGACCCGGGTCACACCGCCGCCATCGGGGGTGCCGATGTGCATGGTGACATGCTCCCACAGGCGATTGCGATCGCCGATGATCAGCTCGGTCGGCTCGCCCTTGTAGCCCGTATGGTGCGGCGGCCCGCCGAGATTGGAAAAGTTGCGGACGCTGCAGTCGGCGCCGATGGTCGTGTGGCCCTCGATGACCACATGCGACAGCAGCTCGGTCCGCGGACCGATCTTCACATGCTCGCCGATGATCGAATAGGGCCCGATCTTCACGCCTTCGGCCAGTTCGGCGCCCGGGGCGATGATGGCGGTGGGATGGATGTCCACGCTCATTGGGTCGCCACCACCATGGCGGCGAATTCGGCCTCGGCGGCGACCTTGTCACCCACCATGGCCCGGCCCTTGAACTTGAAGAGATCGCCGCGGTGGCGGACGACCTCGACGGGCATGCGCAGGACATCGCCCGGCCGGACCGGATTGCGGAAGCGGCAGTTGTCCAGCGAGATGAACAGGATGGTCTTGCCCGCCACATCGACGTCCAACGACTTGGACATCAGCACCGCGCCGGTCTGGGCCAGGGCCTCGACGATCAGCACGCCGGGCATCACCGGATACTCCGGAAAATGGCCGGCGAAGAACGGCTCGTTGAAGGTCACGCACTTGATGCCGACGATGGACTCGCTCGGCTTGTACTCTTCGGCGCGGTCCACGAGCAGGAACGGATAGCGGTGCGGCAGCAG
>CAZERE010000081.1:3369-14420 GCA_964515365.1 uncultured Phenylobacterium sp.
GGTGGGGAATTCGCCGAAGGACTTCGGAAATGTCGATCTCGGTCGGGTTTTCGTTCACCGGCGCTTTGCGGCTCATGCGCCTGCTCCTTCTCCGCGGCGCTGGGCCATCTTTGACAGCCAGGCGGTCTCGCGCATCCATGTCCTTACCGGCCGCGCCGGCACGCCGCCCCAGGTTTCACCTGGAGGAATATCTTTCATGACCCCGGCGCCGGCCGCCACGCGGGCGCCCTGGCCAATGTCCAGATGGTCGGCCACCCCGGCCTTGCCGCCGAACTGAGCGCCGTCGCCGATCGTCACGCTGCCGGAAATCCCGGTGTGGGCGGCCATGACGCAGTTGCGCCCGACGCGGACGTTGTGGGCGATCTGCACCAGGTTGTCGATCTTCGTATTCTCGCCGATCACCGTGTCCTCGAAGGCCCCGCGATCGATGCAGGTCCCCGCCCCGATCGTCACCCCATCCTGAACGATCACCCGGCCGAGCTGGGGGATGTCGATCAGGCCCGTGGGCCCAGGCGTGGCGCCAAAGCCGGCCTCGCCGATCACCGCGCCGGCATAGATCCGGACCCGGTCGCCGATCAGGGCGAAGCCGATCACCGCCCGTGGCCCAATCTCGCAATCGCGGCCGATGGCGACGCCGGGACCGATGACCGCCCCCGAGCCGATCACGGTTCCCGAGCCGATCTGCGCGCCATCGCCTATGACCGCGCCCGGGGCGATCTGAACGCCGGGCTCGATCCCGGCGGTAGGCGAGATGAAGGTCTCAGCGGTGTTGATCCGCGGCCGGTGCAGGACCTGGGCCGATAGGGCGTACGCTGCCTGGGGCGACGAGGTCAGCAGGATCGCACAGCCATCCGGCGCGGCCTCGGCCAGGCTAGGATGCAGAAAACAGGCGCCCGCCCGGCTGGCCAGAAGGTCGGCCTTGCGCCGTCGGTCAGAGAGGAAGGTGATGCTGCCGGCCTCGGCGCGGTCAAGGATCGCCACGGACTGCACCTGGCGCGCGCCATCATCGGGGACGCGAACTTCCGCGCCGACGAGCTGGGCGAGATCGGAAAGCGTTTTGGGACCGAGGTCCTCGAAGAAGCGCGGGTCAGGCATGGGATTCCAGGCGCGACCCGCGCCCCTTGGCGAGTCGTTCGATTATCTAGTCTGGGCGCCGGACGCCTGCTGGTCCAGCCGTTCGCGGTCGAAAGCAAACTGCGTGATCTTGGCGTTCAGGGCCGTGACCAGGGGCTGGGTGATGTCCATCTGCGGATTGGCCAGCAGAAGGGCGTCGCGGTTGACCAGCATGGCGCACTGGCGCTGCTGATAGACGTCACGGATCAGCGGCTCCATCTCCTGGCCGACGCGGGCCAGAGCCTTCTGCTGGGTCACGGCCAGTTCGCGCTCGCGCTGGGCGGCCTTGCGCTGGAAGGAGTTGACCCGAACCTGCAGGGCGGCGCGACGGGTTTCGAACGCGTCCTGGCCCAGGGTGGCGCGCTGGGTTTCGAGGGTCTGGGCCTCGGTGGTGATGGCCGTCTCTTCGGCCTTCAGCTCGGCTTCCACCTGGGTGGCGATCTGCTGCAGCCGCGTCTGGACATATTGGCCGACGGTGGACGCGCCGATCGCGCCATCCACAGACATTACGCAGACCCCCGCGATGGCCGCGCCATGCGAGACCTGTGGCGCGGCAGCCTGTTGGGCCTGGGCGCCCGTCGAGAGCATAAGCGCAAGGGCCGCGGCGGCGGCGAAGCCGGCGGCAAGGGGTTTGGTCGTCATGAAATCAGAACCTCGTTGAGGTGGAGAACCGGAAGGTTTCCGTCTTGTCGTAATCTTCTTTGGCCAAAACTTGGCTGAAGTCGAAGCGGATGGGGCCCATGGGCGAGCGCCAGAAGATGCTGAGGCCCGCCGAGGCGCGCAGGGACATGTCGTCGACGATGTTGGGATCGACGACGCCAGCCACCGTCAGCTTATCCTCATCGTCCAGCATACCCAAGGTGCCGAAGTCGGAGAACAGGGCGGCCTTCACCCCATACTGTTCCGGCAGGAAGGTCGGGACGGTGAGTTCCACATTGCCGATGGCGTAGGCCTTGCCGCCCAGGGCGTCGGATCGGCTGGCGTTCAGGTCCCGCGGACCGATGCCGGCGGTCTCGAAGCCCCGGAAGCTGTTGCCGCCCTTGTAGAAGCGGTCGTTGATCCGGACCGTATCGCCGCTCCAGCCGTCCACATAGCCGGCCGAGCCGGTGGCGCTCAGGATGAAGCTCGGCGAGAAGCCGTAGTACCAGCCGCCCTCGACCTCGGTCTTCAGATAGTTCACGTCGCCGCCGACCCCGGCCAGGTCCTGGTTGAGCGCCGTGTAGAAGCCGCGGGTCGGATTGATCGGGTCGTTCCGCAGGTCGAGACGCACGCCGTAACCCACCAGCGAGGTCGTATAGGCCCCCCGCTGCTGGCACAGCGAGATCGAGACGATCGGCGCGGCGGGATCGCAATAGGAGGCCGGGATTTCCACCTCGTCCCGGCGCAGGGTGTAGCGCAGGGAGGCCCGGGAATTCAGGGTCAGGGGGAAGCCCAGTCGGACGCCGCCGCCGATGGTGTTGGTGCGGTAGGCCGAATAGTCGGTCAGGTCATAGCGGTAGGAATAGAGGTCGAGGCCCGCCCCGAGATCTCGGCCCAGGAAGCGCGGCTCGGTGAACGAGAAGTCCACCTGCTGGCGCAGGGAGCCCACGGAAACCCGGGCGCGCACATTCTGGCCGCGACCGCGGAAGTTCCGCTCGGTGACCCCCAGATCGAGGATCAGCTGGTCCACCGAGGAATAGCCGGCGCTGAAGGACAGCTCGCCGGTGGGCTGCTCCGTCACCTGAACCTGAAGATTGGTGCGATCCGGCGCCGAGCCCGGGGTCTCCTCGATCGCCACGTCCTCGAAGAAGCCCAGCGCGCGGATCTGATTGCGCGAGCGATCGACCAGGACGCGGTTATAGGCGTCGCCCTCGGCCAGGTTCATCTCGCGACGGACCACATAGTCCAGGGTGCGCGTATTGCCGATGATGTCGATCCGATCGACATAGACCCGCGGCCCCTCATCGACCTCGAAGGTCACATCCACCGTGCGGGTTTCGCGGTTCGGCACATAGCGCGGACGCACGTCCACAAAGGCGAAGCCAGCCGCGCCGGCGGCGAAGGTCAGGGTGTCGGTCGCCTGCTCGATGCGTTCGTCCTGATAGATCTGGCCTTCCTGGATCGGCAGGATCTGGACCAGGGTCTCCTTGTTGAGACGCTCAAGCTCGGTCTGCACCTCGACCTTGCCGAACCGGTACTCCGGCCCCTCGTCGATCGTATAGGTGATGACGAAACCGTTCTTGTCCGGCGCCAGCTCGGCGACCGCAGAGACGACGCGGAAATCATAGAAGCCGCGGTTGCGGTAGTGCTCGCGCAGCTGCTCCTTGTCGTATTCCAGGCGGTCGGGATCATAGTTGGCGTTGCTGCTGAACAGCTTGTACCAGGCGCTCTGCTCGGTCACGACGATGTCGCGCAGGTCGTTGTCGGAGAATTCGACATTGCCCAGGAAGTTGGTGCGCAGAACGCCGCTCTTGGCGCCCTCGTCGATCTCGAAGATCACGTCCACGCGCTTCTGCGGCAGCTCGACGATCTTCGGCTCCACGTCCGCCGAGATCCGGCCCGAGCGGCGATAAAGCTCGACGATCCGCTGGACGTCCTGCTGCACCCGGGCGCGGGTGAAGATGCTGCGGGGCCGCAGGGTGACCTCGTCGCGCAGCTTGTCTTCCTTGAGGCCCTTGTTCCCCTCGAAGATCACCCGGTTGATGATCGGGTTCTCGACCACCTCCACGACGATCTCGCCCGAGACGGCGCTGATCCGTACGTCGGCGAACAGGTCGGTGCGATAGAGGGCCTTCAGGGCCAGGTCGAGCTGTTCGGCGTCCACCTGGTCGCCGGGCTGGATAGGCAGATAGGACAGGACCGTCGCCTGCTCGATCCGCTCATTGCCTTGGACGACGATGCGCTGCACCACCTGCGACTGAACCTGGGCCACAGCCGCCGTCGGCGCGGTCAGGGCCGTCGAGGCGAGCAGCAGGGCGAAGCCGGAAGCGAACGCAGCGCCACGAGCGCGAGATCTTTGCATCTGATCAGCCGTAAAGGGAGGAAGGCGAGCCTAGGAAACCAGGCCGCCAAGAAATTTGAACACGCGCAGTTGCTGCAGATCGTTCCAGGTGGCGAACAACATCAAACCGAGCAGGAGCGCAAGGCCCACCCGGTATCCTGCCGCCTGAACCTTGGCCGCAAGAGGGCGGCGAGCCACAGCTTCATAGGCGTAGAAGACCAGGTGGCCACCATCCAGCACCGGAACCGGCAGCAGGTTCATGAAGCCGATGCCCACGGACAGCACCGCCGTCAGTCCCAGGAGCGCCACAGCGCTGCCCAGCAGCATCGAGCCGGCGTCCGGCGCCCCCTGGGCGCCCGACTGCGCCACCTGCCCTGAGGCCTGGGCGATCCGCAGAGGCCCGCCGAGCTGGTCGGCGCTTTCGCGGCCCGTGACCACCCGGCCCAGATAGTAGACGGTGGTGCTGAGCACCCGCCAGGTTCGCTCGGTCCCGGCGACCACGGCCTCCAGGGGGCCATAGCGGCGCACGGTTCGGTCGCTGGCGCCCGCAGGGCTGGCGATTCCGAGCACGCCGATCTTCTGCTCGCCGCCCATGCGATCCGACACCACCCGCCGCTCCGGCGTGGCGGTGAGCCGCACCATCTGGCCGCCGCGATCGACGACGAAGGTGGTCGGCGCCTGGGACCGGACAGCGATGATCTGCTGCAGGTCGAAGAAGTTGTCGATCTCCTGGCCATTGGCCTCCACGACCAGATCGTCGACCATGAAGCCGGCGCGCTGGGCGGCGCTGCCCGCCTCCACCCCAGCCACGCGAGCGGGCAGAACGGTTTCACCGACGGTCATCAGCAGGAAGCTGAAGAGCACGATCGCCAGCACGAAATTGGCGATCGGGCCGGCCGCGGTGATGAAGGCCCGCTGCCACACCGGCTTGAAGTGGAAATAGCGGTCGGCCGCCCCCCGGCCCTCCTCGGTTTCGATCTTCTGGCGCAGGGCCTCTAGATTCTCGTGGTCGGGGACGCTGGCGGCGTTCTCGTCGCCGGAGAACTTGACGTAGCCCCCAAGCGGGATCCAGCCGACCCGCCACTCGACGCCCTGGCGATCGCGCCAGCCGAAGATCTTGCGGCCGAACCCGATCGAGAACTGGTCGATGGCCACGCGGCAGGCGCGGGCGGCCCAATAGTGGCCCAGCTCGTGGATCGTGACGACCACGGTCAGGACCAGCAGGAACGGGATGATGTAGGTCAGTGCGGTCTGCAGGAAGCCGAACATCTGGTGGGGGCTGCTCCTAAGGGCCTAGCGTGCGCTGGAAAACGCAGCCGTGACGGCCGAGGCGATGCGCCGGGCCGCTGCATCCGTTTCCCGGGCCGTTTCAAGTGCGTCGCCGTTCGCGCCCCCGACCAGGTCCCCGTCGCGCTCCATGCGCTCGAGGGTCTCCGACACGGTGGCGGCAATATCGAGAAAGCCGATCTTTCGGTCAAGGAAGGCGGCGACGGCCACCTCATTGGCCGCATTCAGCGCCCCCGGCGCGGCCCCGCCGGCGCTGAGCGCGGCCTTGGCCAGGCTGAGCGCCGGGAAGCGGGAGAGATCCGGCGCCTCGAAGGTCAGAGGTCCGGACGCCACGAGGTCGAGCTTGGGCGCCGGCCAAGGCAGACGGTCAGGCCAGGCGAAGGCGCAGGCGATCGGCGCGCGCATGTCCGGCGGCCCCAGCTGCGCCAGGGTCGAGCCATCGGCGTATTCCACCATGGAATGGATGATCTGCTGGTGGTGGATCAAGACCTCGAGGCGCTCCGGCGGCATGGCGAACAGGTAGGCGGCCTCGATGATTTCGAGCCCCTTGTTCATCATGGACGCGGAATCGACCGAAATCTTGGCGCCCATACTGAAATTCGGATGGGCGACAGCCTGTTCGGGGGTGGCGTGGGCCATCTGGGCCTTGGTCCAGGTGCGGAAGGGTCCGCCGGACGAGGTCAGGATCACCCGGGAGACCTGGGCCGTGGCCCGGGAATCGAACACCTGGAAGATGGCCGAGTGCTCCGAATCCACCGGGATCACCACGCCGCCGGCCAGCTTGGCGGTGCGCAACAGGCCAGGCCCGCCGCAGACCAGGCTCTCCTTATTGGCCAGGGCGACAATGGCCCCCGACCGGGCCGCCGCCAGGGTCGGGGCCAGGCCGGCGAACCCGACAATGGCCGACATCACCCATTGGGCGTCGGCCGCCGCCAGATCGGCGATGGCGCCCGCGCCAGCCGCGGCTTCGATCCCCGAGCCCTTGAGCCGGTCCCGCAGTTCCGCCAGGCCCTGTTCGTCCTCGATGACGGCCAGCGCCGGGCGCCACTTCAGGGCCTGCTCAGCCAGGCGCGCCACATTGCGACCGCCGGTCAGGCCGACCACCTCGACCTCGACCTGCGCCTGTTCGAACAGATCCAGGGTGGACATGCCCACAGAGCCCGTGGCGCCGAGGACGGTCACCTTGCGAGGCAGGCCGGCAGGGGCGTTCATGTGAAAAACTCCGCAAGACGGGCCAGGGCCACCACGAGGACCGCGAACATCAATCCGTCGACCCGATCCAGCAGGCCGCCATGGCCGGGAATGAGGTCGCCGGAATCCTTTACGCCGAAGCGGCGCTTGAGCATCGATTCCCACAGGTCGCCCCCCATGGTGGCCAGGCCGCCGGTGAATCCGATCACCGCGCCGGTCACCGGCCCCATGGCCTCGCCAAACAGGGTCGAGCAGAGGGCGCCGGCGCAGGTGGCCGCGGCCAGGCCGCCGACGAACCCGGACCAGGTCTTGTTGGGGGAAAACCGCGGCCACAGTTTTGGCCCCTTCAGCACGCTGCCCACCAGGAAGGCGGCGATATCGGCCGCCCAGGTGACGGCGAACAGCACCAGCACCCAAAGCGCGCCGTCGGGCGTGCCCCGGAGCCAGACCAGGGCCAGGCAGGGGACGCCGATATAGACCACCCCAAAGGCGGCGTCAGCCGGCCGCTCGGCCACCCGGCGGGCGATGAAGGCCGCCACCGCTGCGCCCAGGGCCATGGCCGCCCAGGCCAGGGGCACGTAGCGCAGATAGATCAGGAAAACCCCGGCCAGCACGCCCACCAGTACGGTGCTGAGCACCCGGATGGGGGCCTTGGGGGCCGTCATGCCGGCCCACTCGATCGACAGCAAGGCCACGCCGACCGAGATCAGCAGCAGGAAGGGCCAGGCGCCGAACCATACCGCCGCCACGGTCGCCGGCACCAGCACCAGGGCTGAGGCTGCGCGGATGGCGAGATTGGACCAGTCGAACTGTTTAGCCGGCGGCAAGGGCGTCATCGGCCACGGCGCCGCCATAGCGCCGGTCGCGGGTGCGATACTCGGCGATAGCGGCCTTGAGATGCTCAGGACCATAGTCGGGCCATAGCACGTCCTGGAAGACGAGCTCGGAATAGGCCGCCTCCCACAACAGGAAGTTGGAGAGCCGCTGCTCGCCGGACGGCCGCACGATCAGATCCGGCGGCGGGGCGGCCGAGGTGGACAGATAGGCGGCGAACCGCGCCTCGGTCAGATCCGCAGGCGCAATCCGGCCCGCGGCCACGTCCTCGGCGAAGCGCCGGGCGCCATCGGTCAGGTCG
Organism: uncultured Phenylobacterium sp.; assembly: GCA_964515365.1. Taxonomy (GTDB): domain Bacteria; phylum Pseudomonadota; class Alphaproteobacteria; order Caulobacterales; family Caulobacteraceae; genus Phenylobacterium. The sequence goes on from CAZERE010000081.1 coordinate 11,076, forward strand.
GCCTGGCCGCCATAGTTGAAGGCCACCTGCAGGAAGAAGCTGTCATTGCCGGCCGTGCGGCGCTCGGCCTCTTCGATGATCTCGATCAGGTCGGGGTTCAGCCCCTGGCGACGGCCGATCACCCGGACACGGACGCCTTCCCGTTCCAGCCGGCCGAGATCGCTTTCGAAATAGCGGCGCGGCAGGGCCATCAGCTCAGCCACCTCGGTGGCCGGCCGGCTCCAGTTTTCCGTGGAGAAGCCGAAAACCGTCAGGTGGCGAACATTGAGTTCCGGCGCTGCGGCCACGGTTCGCTTCAGCGCTTCCACGCCGGCCCGATGGCCCAGGCTGCGCGGCAGGCCGCGGCGCTTGGCCCAGCGGCCGTTGCCGTCCATGACCAGGGCCACGTGCAGGCCCTCGCCCGCCGAGGTTTCGGCGGCCGGCGCGGCGGCGTTCGGCTCGGGGCTGCGGGCCATGGGGTTCCTCGTGCGTCCTTTGCCGCCAGACCGACGATCAAACCTGCATGATCTCTTGTTCTTTGACTTTCAAGGCTTCGTCCACCCGCTTCACCGCCTCATCGGTGAACTTCTGGACCTCGCCCTCCATGCGCTTCTGCTCGTCCTGGCTGATGACGCCGTCCTTTTCCGCGCGCTTCAGGTCGTCATTGGCGTCGCGACGGATGTTGCGCACGGCCACCTTCTGCTGCTCGGCGTACTTGCCGGCGACCTTCACCAGATCCTTCCGGCGCTCTTCGGTCAGCGGCGGGATGGGGATGCGCAGGGTCTGGCCGTCGACCACGGGGTTGAGGCCGAGGCCGGAATTCCGGATCGCCTTTTCCACCGAGACGGCGACGCCCTTGTCCCAGACGCTGACGGTCAGCATCCGCGGCTCAGGCACGCTGACGGCGGCCACCTGGCTGATCGGCACGGTGGAGCCATAGGCGTCGACCATCACCTGGTCGAGGAGCCCGGCCGAGGCCCGGCCCGTGCGCAGGGAGGCGAACTCTTCCTTCAACGCGATGACGGCCTTGTCCATGCGATCTTTGTAACTCGCAAGAACCGGCTTCTCTGCGGCGGCCATGGGCTCCTCCAATCGGGGTCTGGACGTGGGGGCGCGAGGGGTTCAGGCGATCGTCGTAAAGACGCCCTGGCCCTTCAGCACCTTCAGGAAATTGCCCCGTTCGCGGATCGAGAACACCACGATCGGGATCTGGTTGTCGCGCATCAGCGCGATGGCCGAAGCGTCCATGACCCGCAGGTCCTGGGCCAGCACATCGTGATAGCTGAGCGTTTCGTAGCGGACGGCGTCCGGCGCCTTCTTGGGGTCAGCCGTATAGACCCCATCGACGCTGGTGCCCTTAAACAGGGCCTCGCAGCCCATTTCGGCCGAGCGCAGGGCGGCCGGGGTGTCGGTGGTGAAGAACGGCGCGCCGAGGCCGGCGGCGAAGATCACCACCCGGCCCTTTTCCAGGGGCCGCATGGCGCGGCGGCGGATGTAGGGCTCGCAGACGGCGTCCATGGGGATGGCCGACTGGACGCGGGTGAAGACCCCGACCTTTTCCAGGGCCCCCTGCAGGGCCAGGGCGTTCATCACCGTGGCCAGCATGCCCATATAGTCGGCGCTGGAGCGCTCCATCCCCTTCCCCGCCAGGGAGACGCCGCGGAAGATGTTGCCTCCGCCGATCACCAGGCAGAGCTCAACCCCGTGGCTGACGACCTCGGCGATATCCTCCGCCACGGCCTCAAGGGTGTTGGGGTCGATGCCGAAGCCCTGCTCTCCCATCAGGACCTCGCCCGACACCTTGAGCAGGATCCGCTTGTAACGAAGGGTGGGAAGGGTTTCGGGCATCGGCGCGGCTTTCCGAATCTGACTCAGGCAAGATAACGCAAGGGCGCGGCCCGCGTCGAACGCGCCCGCGCCCCCACGTCGTGGTTGCGTGAGGTTCTACGCCTGACCGCTCAGTTGGGCCACCTCCGCGGCGAAGTCGTCGACCTTCTTCTCGACGCCCTCACCCAGACCGAAGCGGACAAAGCCCTTCATGGTCACGGGCGCGCCCGTTTCCTTGGCAAGCTCGGCGATCAGCTGCTCGATGGTCTGGTCGGGGTTCATGACGAAGGCCTGCTTCAGCAGGACGACTTCTTCGTAGAACTTCCGAATGCGGCCTTCGACCATCTTCTCGACCACGCCGGCGGGCTTGCCCGAAGCGAGCGCCTGCTCGGTGAAGATCGCCTTTTCGCGCTCCACGGCCTCGGGATCGAGGTCGTCGGTGGACAGCGACAGCGGGTTGGTGGCGGCCACGTGCATGGCGATCTTGCGACCCACCTCCTGCAGCTTGGCCTGGTCGCCGGCGCCTTCCAGGGCCACCAGCACGCCGATGCGGCCGAGATCCGGGGCGGCGGCGGCGTGGACATAGCTGGCCACGGCGCCGGCCGGCACGCTCATGCGGGCGGCGCGGCGCAGCATCATGTTCTCGCCGATGGTCGCGATCAGGTTGGTGATCACGTCGGAGACCACTTCGCCCTTGGCCGTCTTGGCCGCGGAAATCGCCTCGACGCCTTCGACGTCCAGAGCCACCTGGGCCACGTCCTTGGCCGCGCCCTGGAAGAGCTCGTTGCGGGCGACGAAATCGGTCTCGGCGTTCAGTTCGACCAGCACGCCGGTCATGCCGGCGCCATCCTGGCGCGCGGCCGCGGCCACGAGGCCTTCAGCGGCGGCGCGGTCGGACTTCTTGGCGGCCTTGGACAGGCCCTTGGTGCGCAGCCAGTCCATGGCCGCATCGACGTCGCCGCCGTTTTCCTGCAAGGCCTTCTTGCAGTCCATCATGCCTGCGCCGGACTTCTCGCGCAGTTCCTTGACCAGCGCAGCGGTGATTTCCGCCATGGGTCGGCTCCTTCGGTTAGAATCAACGGCTGGGCCACATATGGAGCCCAGCCGTCACAGTTTGATATCGCAACATCCGCGCCCCGGTGACCGGCGCGTGGCGGATTACGATTGAGCGGCGGTCTCGCCTTCGACGGGCGCGGCAGCTTCGGCCGGGGCCGGGGCTTCGGCGGCGGCCGTCTGGGCCAGGACCGGCTCCATCGGCGTTTCCGAGGCGCCCAGATCCACGCCCGCCGCAACCTGGCCGGCGGTCAGGCCGTCGAGGATGGCGTCGGCCATCAGGTCGCAATAGAGCTGCAGCGCGCGGGCGGCGTCGTCATTGCCGGGGATCGGATAGGTGATGCCGGCCGGATCGCAGTTGGTGTCGAGGATCGAGATCACCGGAATGTTGAGCTTCCGGGCCTCCTGGATGGCGATCGCTTCCTTGTTGGTGTCGATCACGAACATCAGGTCGGGAATGCCGCCCATGTCCTTGATGCCGCCCAG
>CAZERE010000082.1:0-14418 GCA_964515365.1 uncultured Phenylobacterium sp.
GCGGATGTCGCAGACTTCTTCCAACTGCCCCGACTGGCACGGCACGACCATCCTGGCGGTTCGCAAGGACGGCCAGACGGTGATCGCCGGCGATGGTCAGGTGTCCATGGGCCAGACCGTGGTCAAGGGCAACGCCCGCAAGGTCCGCACCCTGGCCGGCGGCCGGGTCCTGGCCGGGTTCGCCGGCGCCACGGCCGACGCCTTCACCCTGATCGAGCGGCTCGAGACCAAGCTCGAACAATACCCTGAGCACCTGGCCCGCGCCTGCGTGGACCTGGCCAAGGACTGGCGCACCGACCGCTACCTGCGCAAGCTGGAGGCCATGCTGCTGGTGGCCGACAGGTCCGCCATCTACACGGTCACCGGCGTCGGCGACGTGCTGGAGCCCGAAAGCGGCGTGGCGGCCATCGGGTCGGGCGGCAACTATGCGCTGGCCGCGGCCATGGCCCTGATGGACTCAGGCCTCAGCGCTGAAGAGGTGGCCCGCAAGGCCATGGGCATCGCCGCGCGCATCTGCGTCTACACCAATGGCGAGCTGACGGTGGAGCGCCTGTAGGGCGCCCGTCGGCTCAAACCCCGTGAGCTCATGACAGACTTCTCCCCCCGCGAGATCGTTTCCGAACTCGACCGCTTCATCGTCGGCCAGAAGGACGCCAAGAAGGCCGTGGCCGTCGCCCTGCGCAACCGCTGGCGCCGCAGGCGGGTGCCCGACGCCCTGCGCGACGAGGTGACGCCCAAGAACATCCTGATGATCGGCCCCACCGGGGTCGGCAAGACCGAGATCGCCCGGCGGCTCGCGCGGCTGGCCAACGCCCCTTTCCTCAAGGTCGAGGCCACCAAGTTCACCGAGGTCGGCTATGTCGGCCGCGACGTGGACCAGATCGTGCGGGACCTGGTGGAGAGCGCCATCGCCATGGTCCGCGACAAGCGCCGCGGCGCCGTCCGCGCCCGGGCTGAGGCCGCGGCCGAAGAGCGTCTGCTGGACGCGCTGACCGGCCCCGGCTCGACGGCGGCCCGCGACAGCTTCCGCAAGAAGCTGCGGGCTGGCGAGCTGGACGACAAGGAGGTCGAGCTGACCCTGGCCGATTCCGGCGGCATGCCCCTGTTCGACGTGCCGGGCCAGCCGGGCGCCTCGATGGGGGTGATGAACATCTCCGACATCATGGGCAAGGCCTTCGGCCAGGGACGCACCAAGACCCACAAGACCACGGTGATCGGCGCCTGGGCGCCGCTGATCGCCGAGGAGAGCGACAAGCTGCTGGACCAGGAGGCCCTGACCCAGGAGGCCCTGGAGCTGGCCGAGAACGAGGGCATCGTCTTCCTCGACGAGATCGACAAGGTGGCCAGCCGTTCCGACCGGGCCGGCGCCGATGTGAGCCGCGAGGGCGTCCAGCGCGACCTGCTGCCGCTGATCGAGGGGACCACGGTGGCCACCAAGTACGGGCCGGTGAAGACCGACCACATCCTGTTCATCGCCTCGGGCGCCTTCCATGTGGCCAAGCCGTCCGACCTGCTGCCCGAGCTGCAGGGCCGCCTGCCCATCCGCGTCGAGCTGAAGGCCCTGACCCGGGACGACATGCGCCGCATCCTCACCGAGCCAGAGGCCAATCTGATCCGTCAGAACCAGGCCCTGCTGGCCACCGAAGGGGTGACGCTCGCCTTCACCGAGGAGGCCATCGACGCCCTGGCCGATTCCGCCGTGGCGGTGAATGGCTCGCTGGAGAATATCGGCGCGCGGCGCCTGCAGACGGTGATGGAAAAGGTGCTGGAGGAGATCAGCTTCACCGCCGCCGACAAGGACGGTGAGACCCTGACCATCGACGCCGACTATGTCCGCGAGCGCCTGGGCGAACTGACCGGCGACACCGACCTGTCGCGCTACATTCTCTAAGTCTCAGCCCTTCGGCGGATAGGGATGGCGGACCCCTTGCGGGTCCTCCACCGCGTAGGCGCCGTCGCAGCCCTCCACATAGGCCGGCCCGATCGGCGACTTGCCGTGGCCGCCGGGGATGTCGAGCACATAGGTCGGCTGGCAGAGGCCGGAATAGTCGCCGCGCAAGCTCCGCATCAGGGCCTGGCCCTCAGCTATCGGCACCCGCAGGTGGCTGGTGCCCGGCGCCAGGTCCCCCTGGTGCAGGTAATAGGGCTTGATGCGGGTCTCGACGAAGGCGCGCATCAGGGCGCCCAGGACTGCCGCATCGTCATTGATCCCGCGCAGCAGCACGCTCTGGCTGACCATGGCGATCCCGGCGTCGATCATCTTCGCGCAAGCCGCCCGGGCCTGCGGCGTCAGCTCATCGGGATGGTTGGCGTGCAGGGCCACATAGACCGCCTTGCCCGGCGCACTTAGCGCGCCCACCAGCTCGTCGGTCACCGCGGCCGGATCGACCACCGGCAGGCGGGTGTGGAACCGGACCACCTTCACGTGGTCGATAGAGGCGAGGCCCGCCATCAGCTCGGAAAGCCTGCGCGGAGAGAGCACCAGGGGATCGCCGCCGGTGACGATCACCTCCCAGATCTCATCATGCTCAGCCACATAGGCCAGCGCCGCGGCCAGTTCGGCCGGCGTCAGGGCGCCCTCGCCGCCCGGTCCCACCATCTCGCGGCGGAAGCAGAAGCGGCAATAGACCGCGCAGACATGGGTGATCTTCAGCAGCGCCCGGTCGCCATAGCGGTGGACGATCCCCTTGACCGGCATGTGGGCATGGTCGCCGATGGGATCGGCGCGCTCTTCGGCCGTGGCCTCCAGCTCGGCGGGATCGGGCAGGTACTGGCGCGCCAGCCCCGGCCCGCCCGCGGCGATCTGCTGGGCGAGATAGGGCGTGATCGCCACGGCGTAGCGGGCGGCCACAGCCTCCAGGGGCGCGATCTCGTCGGCCGCGATCAGCCCGGCCCCGGCCAGGGCGGCAGGCGTGCGCAGGGTCTTGGTCGCCGGGCTCGTCATCGGCGGCATATGGCCGAGATGCGCCCGCCCTGCAATGCGGCGGCCTGTCAGACCTCGGCCACCGGGGTCCAGATCACCTGTTCGATCCGCTGGGCGCCCGACGCCAGCATGACCAGGCGGTCGAAGCCGAGTGCGGCCCCACTCGCGGCCGGCATGTGGGCGAGTGCGGCCAGGAAGTCCTCGTCGAGGGGATAGCGCTCCCCATAGACCCGGGCCTTTTCGTCCATCTCGGCCTCGAAGCGGCGGCGCTGCTCGGCGGGGTCGGTGAGTTCGCCAAAGGCGTTGGCCAGCTCCACCCCGCAGGCATAGAGCTCGAACCGCTCGGCCACCCGGGGGTCGGCGGCCTTGGGTCGGGCGAGCGCGGCCTCGGAGGTGGGGTATTCGCAAAGGATCGTCGGCCGGCCGAAGCCGAGGTTCGGCTCCACCTTCTCGACCATGATGCGGCTGAAGATGTCGGCCCAGGTGTCGTCGGCCGCCACCCGGACGCCCGCGCCCGCAGCCGCCGCAGCCAGGGCCGCCCGGTCGGTGGCCCCGCCCTCCCCCACCGTGGCCAGCAGGTCGATCCCAGCGAAGCGCTCATAGGCCTGCGCCACGCTCACACGCTCCGGCTCGGCGAAGGGGTCGGCCAGCGCCCCGCGCCAGGAGAGCGCCTTGGCGTCCAGGGTCTGGGCCGCCAGCGCCAGAAGGCGGGCGCAGTCCTCCATCAGGGTCTCGTAGGGGGCGCCCGTCCGGTACCATTCCAGCAGGGTGAATTCCGGATGGTGCAGCGGCCCGCGCTCGCGATTGCGCCACACCCGCGCCAGGTCGAAGATCTTCGTCTCGCCGGCCGCCAGCAGCTTCTTGGCCGCAAACTCCGGCGAAGTGTGCAGGTGCATCGCCGCGCGCCGCCCGTCCGGCCCGATGGCCTCAGTGGAAAAGGCGTGCAGGTGGGCCTCATTGCCCGGCGAGACCTGCAGGGCGGCCGCCTCCACCTCGGTGAAGCCCTGATCCTCGAACCAGCGGCGCACGGCCGTGGTGATCGCCCCGCGGGCGGTCAGGAACGGCCGGCGGTCGCGGTGGGCGTCCTTGTCCCACCAGGGGGTTGGGTGCGGCATGAAGCTGTCCGGCCAGGAATGGAAAATCAGCGCCAAAGCTGGCGAAAACGCCTGCGATCCTATAGGTGCGCGGGACCTCTATAGGTTTTTGAGATCAAACGGGCCCGCGCCGGCCCGCCCCAGGTTCGAGGAAGACATCACGTGAAGGTCGCCGCCAGCTCGCTCCGCAAGGGTAATGTCGTCGATGTGGACGGCAAGCTCTACGTGGTCCTGACCGTCGAGAACATCCACCCCGGCAAGGGCACGCCCGTGACCCAGCTGAACATGCGCCGCATCTCCGACGGGGTGAAGGTGTCGGAACGCTATCGCACCACCGAGCAGGTGGAGCGGGCCTTCGTCGAGGAGCGGGAGCACACCTTCCTGTACCAGGACGGTGAGGGCTATCACTTCATGAACCCGGAAAACTTCGACCAGCTGGTGGCGCCGGAAGACGTGATCGGCGACGCCAAGGTCTATCTGCAGGACGGCATGGCCGTGCAGCTCTCGACCCACGAGGGCGTGCCCATCGCCATCTCCCTGCCCTCGCGGGTGACCGTCGAGATCACCGAGACCGAGCCGGCCATGAAGGGCCAGACGGCCTCGTCCTCCTACAAGCCGGCCATGACCGACGCCGGCCTGCGGGTCATGATCCCGCCCTACATCACCGTCGGCACCCGCATCGTCGTCCTCACCGAGGACGGCTCCTATGTGGAACGCGCCAAGGACTGAGGCGACGCGGGCGGGGGGCTGTCTTCGGTCCCTCGCCGCCGCGCCCAGTCCAGAAGGGCCAGGAAGACCGAGCCCAGGGCGCAGCCATTCTCGGTCAGCTCATATTCCACCCGAGGCGGCACCTCCGGGTGGATGGTCCGCCGGACCACGCCGTCGGCCTCCAGGCCGCGCAGCTGCTGGACCAGCATCTTCTTGGAGATTTCGGGGATCGCGCGGCGAAGCTCCGAAAACCGCAGCACCGGCTCGCCATAGAGGTGGGCGACGATCCGCAGCTTCCAGCGCCCCTCCAGCACGGCGATAGCCTCCTGAACCTCGGCCACGCAGACCATGCGCGGAACCTTGCGCGCCGACAGCCGCGGGTCCGGCAAGGTCAGATCGGGCAGGGTCAGGTCGAGCATCCGGTTACCTCGCGGTGCACAGGGCACTTTTTCGTCCATTCTTGCCAGTCACAGAACGGGTCAGCTAGGGCGTCGAGGGACGGAGGATCTCCCCATGCGCGCCTACCGATTTGACGAGCCTAACAATCTCCAGGCCCTCCGGGCGAGGCAAGAGGCGGCCGGCACGCCGCAGCGGGGGGAGGTCCTGGTCCGGGTCAGGGCGGTCGCCCTGAACTATCGCGACATCTCCCTGATCCTTGGCCGGTATGTGTGGGACACGGCCTACGGCCTCATCCCCTGCAGCGACGCGGCCGGCGAGATCCTCGCCGTCGGCGAAGGGGTCACCGACTTCAAGCCCGGCGACCGGGTGATCAGCATCTTCCATCCCCGGTGGTTCGGCGGCCGGGCCCCCAAGGGCGCGGCCATGCAGACCTATGGCAACGGGGTGGACGGCTGGCTGTGCGAGGAAAAGGTCGTCTCCCAGGAGGCGCTGGTCGCCCTGCCGGACGACATCTCCTTTGAGGAGGGCGCCACCCTGCCCTGTGCGGCGACCACCGCCTGGACGGCCCTGTCCGGGGCGACGCCGGTCCGCGCTGGGTCCACCGTCCTCACCCTGGGGACTGGCGGGGTCTCCATCTTCGCCCTCCAGCTGGCCAAGGCCATGGGCGCGCGGGTGATCGCCACCACCTCCAGCGCCGAGAAGGCCGAGCGCCTCCGCGCGCTGGGGGCCGATGAGGTGGTGAACTATCGCGAGATCGAGGCCTGGGGCCGGCACGTGCGCAAGGCGCTGACCGGCGGGGTCGGCGTCGACTGCGTGGTCGAGGTCGGCGGTCCCGCGACCATCAACGAATCCCTCCGCGCGGTGCGTCCCGGCGGCGAGGTGGTGCTGATCGGCTTCCTCTCCGAGGAGAACCCCGGCATCGACTATTTCCTGCTCAAGGGCAGCAGTGCGGTGGTCCGGTCGATCGCCGTCGGCGACCGGGCGGCCCTGGAGGATCTGGTGCGCGCCTGGCGGGGGGTCGGCCTCAAGCCCGTGATCGACAAGGTGTTCGACTTCGACGACGCCCTCGGCGCTTTCGCGCACATGCAGGCGGGCCGTCACGTGGGGAAGGTCGTGATCCGGGTGGCCTAGGCGCTTTTCTTCCGCCTTGAGCTGGCCGCCCCGCGCCCCGCCTTGGCGCCGGCGCGGCTGGCCGGCTTGCGCCGGGCGCCGCCGGTGTCGCCCAGGCTGCGCTTGAGCTGCTCCATCAGGTCGCTGACCTCCAGGTCCTTGGGCGCCTCGGGCGCCTCGATGGTGTGGCCCTCTTCCTTTTCGGCGATCAGCGCCCGCAGGGCCTCTTCATAGCGGTCGGCGAACATGGCCGGCTCGAAGTCGCCCTCCTGCTGCTCGATGATCTTGGTGGCGATCTCGACCATCTTCTTGTCCGGCTTGACGTCGGGAATGTCCTCGAAGGCGTCCTCGGCGCTGCGCACCTCGTCGGCCGAGCGCAGGGTGTAGGCCAGGATGCCCAGGCCCCGGGGCTCCAGCGCCATGACCCGCTCGCGCTGGTGCATGGCCAGCCGGCCCAGCGCCACCTTGCCCGAGGCCTCCATGGCCGAGCGGATCACCGTATAGGCCTCCACCGCCATGTCCCCGTCGGGGACCAGGAAGTAGGGGGCGTTCCAGTAGAGCCGGTCGATATCGGCCTCGTCGACGAACCGCTCGATGTCCAGGCTGCGGGTGGTCTCAAGCTTGACGTTGTTGATCTCGTCCTGGGTCAGGACGACATAGCGCCCCTTCTCGATCTCAAAGCCCTTGACGATGTCGGCCCGGTCCACCGGCCCGCTGTCGGGGTCGGTGGGGATCATGCGGATGCGGTTGTGGGTGTCCTTGTGCAGCATGTTGAAGCTGACATCGCCCGACCGGCTGGTGGCGGTGTAGAGCGCCACAGGGCAGCTCACGAGGGACAGGCGCAGATAGCCCTGCCAGGTGGGACGGGCGGCCATGGGGTCGTTCTCCGGCGAATTGTTGAGTCAGCTCAACGCCTTGGCCGGTGATTCGTTCGGAGACTGTGGAGTCTAAAGAGGGGACACAAAGAACACGAAGACAGCCAAGGACACGAAGGGTCGGCGGCCTGGTCTTTGTGTCCTTCGCGCCCCCTTTGTGTCCTTCGTGTCACCCTCTTGAAAGCGCCTGCGGCGCGTAGGCGCCTGTCGCCTACTGCGCCGGCAGGGCCAGCGTCGGCAGGGCGAACTGTTCGACGGCGTCCAGCTGGCGTTTGCCAAAGCCCTGGCGCACCCCGGTCTCGGACCCGAACTCCAGGAGCTGGTCCGATGCGGCGTCATAGGCCGGCCAGGCCTGGTCCTCGCAGGCCGGGCGCCCGCTGCGGGCGAAGCTCACCCAGCAGCCGTGCATGAGGCTGGCCATGGCCCGGTCCTCGTCGCTGACCACGCTGTCGGGGGTGCGCCTGCCCCAGTATTCGAACACGTACTGGATCTCGGCCGCATGATGGGCGCGGCTCAGCACCTGCCGATAGCGGTCGCCCACATAGGAGAAGTGATAGAGAAAGACCGGCGCCCCGTCGGCCGCCTGGCCGGCGACCCAGCGGGCCGGCGCCCCGAACACCCGGTCGGTGAAGACCGCCCGGCCCAGGGTCTCGTCGCCTTCGGCCGCGGCGTCCCCGTAGAAGGCCTTGGTCATCGGCGGCAGGCTGGCGGCGAACCGCGCCCCGCCGCCGGGACCGCCCAGCAGGCTGTCCTCGCCATTGTTCCAGCCGATGATCATCGGCACGTCGATCTCCGCGCCGGCGGCGAAGGTCTGGGTGGCCGTCCGCGGCAGAAGCCGGCCGTCTGGGAAGGGGCCGAAATCGGCCTCCACGGTCTTGATCAGGGTCTCGCCGGGCACGGCGCGCAACTGGGCGACCGTGGTCTTGGCCGGCAGGCCGAGCTTTTCGGCGGCGGCGAGGCCGGCCTCTTCCTGCGCCTTCAGGCTGCCCGGCTCGAACCAGCCGCCGCCGGACTGGACGATGGCCTTGTGGAACAGCCCCTTGGCCTGGGGCGCAGCCAGCAGGGCGAGCGTGCTCATGCCGCCGGCGGATTCCCCGAACACCGTCACATTGTTCGGATCGCCGCCGAAGACGGCGATATTGCGCTGGACCCATTGGAGCGCCGCGATCTGGTCCATCAGCCCGTAGGAGCCCAGGGGCGCCTTGGCCCCCGCCGCCTTGGTCAGGGCCGGATGGGCGAAATAGCCGAGCGGCCCCAGGCGATAGTTGATGGCCACCAGCACCACGCCGTCGCGGGCGAAGTTCTGGCCGTCATAGACCCAGCCGGCACCGGTGCGGTGGGAGCCGCCATGGATCCAGACCATGACCGGGGCGGGCTTGGCCCCCGGCTTGGCCAAGGGCGCGAAGACATTGAGCTGCAGGCAGTCCTCGCTCATCGGCCCGTTGGCGCCGCCGGCGTTGGGGGCGCCGTCCTCGCGCATGGGCTGGGGACAGGAGGGGCCGGCCGCGACCGCCGGCCGCGACCCGGTCCAGGCCGCCGGGGCCTGGGGCGGCGCCCAGCGCAGGGGGCCCACCGGCGAGGCGGCATACGGGATGTTGCGGAACACCCGCGCCCGGTCGGTGGCCTCGCCGGCCAGGGTCCCGGACTCCACGCGGATGGTGGCCGGCGCGGCGAAGGCGGTGGTGGCGAACAGGCCGCAGGCCGCGGCGATCAGGCTGATCCAGGGCTTCATGGTCCCCTCCCCTTATGGTTTGACGAGAGCAGAGGCCGAGGCGCCTGCAGCGGTCAAGCCAAGGTTTGGCGCCAATGTTTGCCGATCGGGCGCAGCCGCCCCCCTCTCCGCAACACACCCCTGTGACCCTAGGGCAACACATTGTCCGTCATCGGAAGCTTGACCGGTATCGCGGGGCATCCGCCGGGCGCCGGAGCGCGTTGCTGCTGTCCGAGGCCTGAGGGGGCTCTCGCAGTACGACAAGGATTACCAGTATGAAGACCATGCTTTGCGCCGCCGCCGCCATCGGCGCCCTGACCGCGGCGTCGGCCGCCCAGGCCCAGACCGCCAACGACTGGACCGGCGCCTATATTGGCGGCGTCGCCGGCTATGGCTGGCAGGCTGAGAACGACGACGAATCCATCGTCTTCGACACCGATCTCGACGGGACGTTTGGCGACACCGTGCGCACCGGCTCCGGGACCGACGCCTTCGCCGCCGGCTTCTGCGACGGCCGCACCTACAACCCGACCCGCGCCAGCGCCTGTGGCGGCGATGAAGGCGGCCCGGAATTCGGCGTCCGCGCCGGCTATGACTGGCAGTTCGGCAACATCGTCGCCGGCGTGCTGGGCGAGGCCGTCCGCACCGATGTGAAGGACAGCGTCACGGCCTTCTCCGCCACGCCCGCCTCCTACACCATGGCCCGTGAGCTCGACGGCCTGCTGGCCGCCCGTGCGCGCGTCGGCTATGCGGTTGGCGACACCCTGCCCTATGTCACCGGCGGCTACGCCATGGGCGACATCCAGCACAGCTTCTCCACCACCAATGGGGCCAACACCTTCACCGACGTCTCCGAGGACGACGACAAGGCGCATGGCTGGCAGCTGGGCGGCGGCGTCGAGCACAAGATCACCGACGATGTGAGCCTTGGCCTGGAGTACCTCTATACCCGCCTGGACGACGACAACTACGCCGTCCGCGCCTCAGGCGGCCCGGCCGGCGGCCCGTTCACCTCGACTAACGGTTCGGGCACGGACTTCCAGCGCACCAGCGACGAGTTCAACATCCACTCGGTGCGGTTCGCCGCCACCTACCGCTTCTGATCTCGCTGGACGCGGGACTCTCCCCGCGTCCAGGACCGGATCATCGACCCGACGGCCCAGGTTCACCCCTGGGCCGTCATCGATTCGTCACCCCGCCTTGCCGCCAGTGTCACGCTTCTAGGCCAAAGCCCCGACAACCGACGCAAAGAGTCAAAGAAGGGGTGAACCATGCGCGACAAGTTCGGGCGTCGTCTGTGGATGGCGGGGATTTCGGCTCTGGCTCTGGCGGCGGCGAGCCAGGCCTCGGCCGCGGTGCTCAGCGGGACGGTGAGCGACGCCTCGGGCGCGCGCGCCCTGCAGAGCGCCCTGGTCACCATCGTCGAGCTGAACCGCGCGGCCGAGACGGGCGCCGACGGCGCCTTCCGCTTCACCGACGTGCCGCCCGGAACCTACACCCTGCGCACCACCTATTCCGGCGGCGAGACCACCACCACCCAGGTGACCGTGGCCGAGCCCGGCGCCCAGGCGCAGATCGTCGTGCGGCCCGCCGATGGCTCGGTGGCCGAGCTGCTGGTGGTGGGCCAGCGGGGCAATCTCAACTCCTCGCTGTCGCGCCAACGCCAGGCCGAGGGCGTCGAGAGCGTCCTGACCCGCGACGCCGTGGGCCAGTTCCCCGACCAGAACGTCGCCGAGGCGGTCCGCCGGGCGCCGGGCGTCAATGTGCTGAATGACCAGGGCGAGGGCCGCTTCATCGCCGTCCGCGGTCTCGATCCCAACCTCAACGCCGCCTCGATCAACGGCGCCCGTGTGCCGGCGCCGGAGTCCGACGTCCGCTCCGTGGCCCTGGACGTGGTGCCGGCCGAGCTGGTCGAGTCCATCGAGATCAAGAAGACCCTGACCCCGGACATGGACGGCGACACCATCGGCGCCTCCATCGAGATCACCACCACCAGCGCGCTGGACCGGCTGAAGCCCTTCCTCGGCCTGACGGCGGAAGGCTCCTACAACGACCTCACCGGCAAGTGGTCGCCCAAGGTGGCGGCCGACTTCTCGCGCACCTTCGGCGATCGTCTGGGGATCGCCGGCGGCCTGTCCTTCTATGAGCGCCAGTTCGCCACCGACAATGTCGAGGCCGACGACTGGGATGAGTCCGGCGGCGTGGTCTCGGCCAAGACGCTGGAATACCGCGACTATGACGTGAACCGCACCCGCAAGGGCGCCTCGCTGTCGGTCGACTTCCGCCTGACCGACACCACCGACCTCTATGCCCGGGGCCTCTATAGCCAGTTCGAGGACCAGGAATATCGCCGCCGGCTGATCTTCGAGATGGACGAGGATCCGAGCGGCGGCTCGGCGACCACGGCGGAGTTCGATTCCGCCGACGGCGAGATCAAGGTGATCCGCGACCTGAAGGACCGCTTCGAGGCCCAGTCCATCGTCTCCTACACGGTCGGCGGCAAGACGCTCACCGGCCCCTGGACCTTCGACTATTCGGCCTCCTGGTCGAAGGCCCGCGAGAAGGAGTCGGGCTCCATCGACCCCGTCGAATTCACCCGCGACTTCGACGGCGCCGGCGAGCTGGGCGTGACCTTCGACTACAGCGACATGACCAAGCCCGGCTACGCCATCACCCAGGGCCTGGGCGACTTCCTCGACCCCTCGGAATACGAGTTCGACAAGCTGGAGCGCACCACGCTCAGCCTGGCCGAGGACGAGGAGGTGACGGTGAAGTTCGACATCGCCCGGTCCTTCGTGCTCGAGGCCGGCGAGCTGGAGATCCAGGCCGGCGCCAAGAGCCGCCGCCGGGAAAAGACCTATGACCAGCAGCTCGACGTCTATGACGGCTTTTCCAGCGACCTGACCCTGGCCGACTTCCTGGGGCCGCAGGACTACAACCTGGCGACCATCGACCCGGTCCCGGGCAAGGGCGGCGTCCGCGGCTTCTGGACCAGCCAACAGGGCGGCTTCGAGCTGGACGCCTATGACACCACCCTGGAATCGGCCGTCTCCGACTTCGGCGTGGATGAGGACATCGACGCCGGCTACCTGCTGGCCCGCTATCGCAGCGGCCCGGTGCGTCTGGTGGGCGGGGTGCGCGTCGAGCGCACCCAGAACGAGATGCGCGGCAATCTGGTGGAAGAGGTCGAGGAGGGCGGCACGTATAACGGCGTGGTCCAGACCGACGATGCGATCTTCGTGACGCCCCGCAGCTTCAGCCGCGACTATACCGACTGGCTGCCCTCGGCCACCCTGCGCTGGGACGCCACGAGCGACTTCGTGGTCCGCGCCGGGGCCTTCCGCAGCGTGGTGCGGCCCGGCATCGGCCAGATCGCCCCGCGCTTCGTCATCGAACAGGACGACGCCGGCGAGCGGGAAGGCGAATTCGGCAATCCCGACCTCGATCCCTACAAGGCCTGGAACCTCGACCTCTCGGCCGAATGGTATTTCGCCCCTGAGGCCGTGCTGTCGGCGGGCGTCTTCCACAAGAAGATCGAGGACTTCATCGTCAATGCCGAGTTCGAGGACGGGTCCTTCCTGGGCGTGGCCTATGACGAGGCGGTGATCCCGATCAACGGCGAAGAGGCCACGGTCACCGGCGCGGAGTTCAACTACCAGCAGGCCCTGCGCTTCCTGCCGGGTCCGTTCGACGGCCTGCTGGTGGGCTTCAACTACACCTATACGGACGCCGAGGGCGAGGTCCTGGGCCGCACCATTCCCCTGCCCGCCTCGGCCAAGCACACCTACAATGCGACGCTGGGCTATGAGAAAGGCCCGGTCAGCCTGCGCCTGGCGGCGGCCTATCGCGACAAGTACCTGGACGAGCTGGGCGGCGACGCCGAGACCGACCGCTATGTGGAAGACCACCTGCAGTACGACATCTCGGCCAAGTACCGGGTCTCGTCCAACTTCCAGATCGTCGCCGAACTGGTGAACCTGGGCGACGAGCCCTATGTCGCCTACCAGAACGGCCCGAACGGCAAGCGCCTGCTGCAGTACGAGGAATATTCCTGGACCGGGAAGATCGGCGTCCGCGCCAACTTCTGATCCTGAAGGCCTGAATGTGATGCGCGGCCGGGACGGGAAACCGCCCCGGCCGTCGTCGTTTTTGGCTAGGCTGCGCTCAGGCGATTAGACGAGGCGCTCATGAAGCTGATCTTCCTCTTCGGCCCCGCGGCCTGCGGCAAGCTGACCGTGGCCAAGGCCCTGGCGGCCCGGACCAACTATCCCCTGTTCCACAACCACCTGGCCCTGGATGCGGTGACCGCGGTGTTCCCGTTCGGCAGCGAGCCCGCCGTCCGGCTTCGCAGCCTCTACTGGCTTTCGATGTTCGAAGAAGCCGCCCGCCAGGACCGTCCGCTGATCTTCACCTTCGCCCCGGAACGCACCGTGCCCGACAGCTTCATCGCGGAGACCCGCGCGGCCGTCGAAGGCCACGGCGGCGAGGTCGTCTTCGTCGAGCTGCAGGTCTCGCCCGAGGCGCAGATGCAGCGGGTCGAGAACCCCGACCGCAAGGCGTCCAAGAAGATCCACGCCCGCGAGGTGCTGCAGAAGTTCATCGCCAGCGGCGGCGCGGCCTACCCGCCCATCCCCGCCGACCTGATCATCGACACCGAGGTGATGGACCCGGAGGCGGCAGCGCGGCGGATTGTGGAAGCGCTGGGCCTGGAGCCCCTGCCCGAGCCGCACGTGATGTATCCTGATCCGGAGTGAGGCCCTTGTGCCGCCGCGCACGGCCCTTGGTCGCTGGGATGGCCCGGCAGTGTCCGCACTCGCCGCTATCATCAGTTTTACCTCTGGGATCACGGGACGAGCCCGGACGCGCTTCATGCTGACATCAGGCTGGCAGCACCATGCTGATAGCTCCACCGATGTGCACAGATGGAGATGCGGCTTTGGGCGATTTCAGTTTCCAGACCGGCGAGTGGCGCGTCCATCATCGGAAGCTCGCGGAGAGGCTTGTCGCCGCCACTGAGTGGATCGAGTTTTCCGGAACCTGCCGCGCCGTCGAGGTGCTCGCGGGCGAGGGCAACTTAGAAGACATGTTTCTCGACGATCCCTCCGGCGCCTATCACGCCGCGGCGTTTCGGCGCCGCGACCCGCAGACTTGCATATGGTCGATCTGGTGGCACGACGGGCGTTCAGGTTGCGTCGATCCCCCGGTGCAGGGCGTCTTCGAGAACGGGGTTGGACAATTCTTCGCCGCGGACACGCTTAATGGGCGGCCCATCCGAGTGCGGTTCCTCTGGTCCGACCTGACTCCGATCAGCGCGCGCTGGGAGCAGGCGTTCTCGGCCGACGGTGGCGGGACCTGGGAGACCAACTGGATCATGAATTTCGAACGGATGAGCTGACGCAGGCGTAGCTTACCCCTCAAACCCCCGAACCACGCCCAGCACCGCCTCGCCGTAGCGGGCGAGTTTGCCTTCGCCGACGCCGGAGATGGCGCCGAGCGCCCGCTGGGCGGCGGGCCTCGCCTGGGCGATCTCGGCGAGCGTCCGATCGTGGAAGATGACATAGGGCGGCACGTGCTGGCGGGCGGCCCCTTCGCGGCGCC
>CAZERE010000083.1:0-14232 GCA_964515365.1 uncultured Phenylobacterium sp.
GCAACGAGGGCTTCGGCAACGGCAACTTCCAGGCCCTGTTCGAATCCATCGAGCTCGACCAGATCCGGCGCGGCGTCATCAAGGTCGACGCCTGACCGGACCTCACGACCGCCTGCGAACGATCGTGGAATCGTTCGCAGGCGGCGTGCTCTGATCGACGGGCCGGCTGACCAGACAGGGTCGACCCGTCGGCTCCAATCAGTGGACCATGAAGCGCACCGTCCCGGTCATCTCATGGCCGTTCCCGCCCTGTGCGGTCCAGGTGAGGGTGTAGTTGCCCGCCGCGAGGCGCGGCAGGGCCACCGACGCGCGCGCCGCCGCGGCGGCGGCCGGGACGGTGACGGAGATCGCCGCGCCACGCGCCGGGGCGATGGACACGGTCTTCAACTGCATGGGATGCGGGAAGGTGGCCGTGAAGCGGTCCGGCGTTCCGGACAGCATCGCACCGTCGGCGGGAGTGGTGACGACGCCGGACGGCTGGGCAGGCTGCTGCATCGCGCCGTGACCGGCATGAGCATTCTGTGCGGCGGCGGGAAGCGCGATGAGGCTGAGCGCCGCGGCGATCGTAGCGAGGGTCTTCATGGTCTTGGTCTCCTTTAGAACCAGGCGCGCAGGCCGATCACGGCCCGGACGTCGTCCGGGTCGCGGCCGTCTGCGCGAGTGAAATCCGCGGTTCCCCCCAGGTCGCGGCCCCATTCCACGCCGATGTACGGCGCGAACTCTTTGCGGACCTCGTAGCGAAGCCGGAGCCCGGCCGAGACGTGGCTGAGCCCCGAGCCCATGCCGAGTTCCGGGATGTCGGAGGCGGACGCCTCGATCTCGACGCGCGGTTGCAGGATCAGCCTCTGGGTGATGCGTTGGTCGTACTCCGCCTCAACCCGCGCCGTCAGGTCCCCTTCCGTCGACAGGAAAGCGGCCGCGTCGACTTCCCACCAATGTGGCGCGAGGCCCTGGAGGCCGAGGACCAGATGGGTCGTGTCGTCACCCTCTGAGCGGAAGTCCTGACGGATACCGGCCTGGACATCCCAGAAAGGCCGCACGGCGCGGCTGTACAGCGCCTGGACCTCACCCTCGACCTCGCCCTCGAGGTCGGTTTCACCCTCGGACTTCCACCAGAACCGGTTGATGTCGCCGCCGGACCAGCCGTTGAGGTCCCAGACCAGGCTCTCCTCGCCGTCCGAGCTGCCGTACTCAAGACGCTCGACCACGACAGCGGACGTCTTCATCGCGCCGTTCTCCTCGATCAGCAGAGCCCGCGACGCATCCATGGCGGCGGCTCCCCAGACGAGATCGGCCGCGTGCGTCGGTCCGGCGAGGGCGCCGGCGGGTGTAGGCTCCTGAGGCGGACGGCCCGGGTTGTTGGCGCTCGTCGGGACGTCCGGCGCGCCCCCGCTCATCCCGGTCATGTCGTGACCCGCGTGCGGATCTTCGGCCGCTGGCATGACGTGTCCGGCGTGAGGATCGGCCTGGGTCGCCGGCGGGTCTCCATCGATCGGCGACGCCATCGGCATGGCGTGGCCGGTATGCGGGTCGCCCGGTGCGGACGACGGAGGCGGAGACGCCGGCTGAGGCATGGGCATCGTGTGACCGGCGTGGGGGTCCGCCGCTGGAGCGGGCCGAGGGCTCGCCGGAGCATGACCTGCGTGCGAATCCTGCGCGGGCGTAGCCGACGGCCGGGGCGCGGGCGGACGGGCCGGAGCGGCAGGACGGGTGGGCGTGCTCACAGCGGGCGGCATCGCATGGCCACTGTGATCCTGGGCGATCGCCGCGCCGGATGCCGCCATCAATGGAAGCAGACAGATCGTCAGCCGGATCATCGGGCGTCTCCATCGAGCGGACGGACCGTGACGACGTTGAACATCCCGGCGTGCATGTGCATCAGCATGTGGCAGTGGAAGGCCCAGTCGCCCGGCGCATCGGCGGTCAGGTCGAAGGTCGCCTTGCCGCCCGGCATCACATTGACCGTGTGCTTCAGCGGCTGGTGGCCCTCCGGCCCGCCGGTGACCAGTTCGAAGAAATGGCCGTGCAGGTGGATCGGGTGAGACATCATCGTGTCGTTCACCAGAGTGACCCGGACGCGCTCGTTGCGCTCGAAGCGGATCGGCTCGACCAGCTCGGAAAACTTCCGGCCGTCGAAGCCCCACATGAACCTTTCCATGTTGCCCGTGAGGTGAATTTCCATCGTTCTCGACGGGGGGCGCTGGTCCTTGTTCGGCGTGAGCGACACAAGGTCGGTGTAGACCAGCACCCGGTGCGAGACCTCTTCCAGCCCGAGCGGTCGATCCCCCAGACGGGACACCGGCATCGGCGCCACCATGTCGACACCGACCCCCACGGCCATATTCGGCGGCGCATTGTTCGGGTCGCGCATGTCGTGGGACATGCCCGCCATTCCGCCATCCTGCGCGGATCCATGTCCCATGGCGGAATGGTCCATTCCGGCCATGCCCGAGTTGGCGTTCCCGGAGGACGCCATCGCTCCGTGGTCCATCCCCTCCATGCCGCCCATGGACCCCATGCCCATGTCCCGCATGGTCAGCGTCGGCGTCTCGCGGAGCGGAGGAACCTCGGCGGTCATACCCAGTCGCGGAGCCAGGGTGGCCCGCCCCATGCCGGACCGGTCGATCGACTCGGTGACGATGGTGAAGGCGCGATCCTCGGTCGGCTGGACGATGACGTCGTAGGTCTCGGCCACGGAGATCTGGAACTCGTCCACCTCGACGGGGCGCACATTCTCTCCGTCGGCGTTGACCACCGTCATCGCAAGCCCGGGAATACGCACGTTGAAAATCGACATCGCCGAGGCGTTGATGATCCGCAGGCGGACCCGCTCACCGGGGCGGAACAGGCCCGTCCAGTTCTCCTGGGGGCCGTGGCCGTTGATGAGATAGGTGTAGGTCTCGCCGGTGACATCGGCGATGTCGCGGGGATCCATCCGCATGGCCCCCCACATTCGCCGCTCCTCCAGGCTCATGCCGTCCTCGCCGGACAGCAGGCCGGACAGGGTCGTTCGGGACCGGTTGAAATACCCTGGGCTCTTCTTGAGCTTCTCCAGGATTTCGTGCGGATGCATGAAGCTCCAGTCCGACAGCACCAGCACATGTTCGCGGTCATAGGCGACCGGATCGGCGCCGGCGGGATCGATG
The DNA here is from genome assembly GCA_964515365.1 of uncultured Phenylobacterium sp. Classification (GTDB taxonomy): domain Bacteria; phylum Pseudomonadota; class Alphaproteobacteria; order Caulobacterales; family Caulobacteraceae; genus Phenylobacterium. The sequence goes on from CAZERE010000083.1 coordinate 3,147, forward strand.
ACGATCGGACCGTAGTGGCCCATCGCTTCCTGAAGACCGGAGTGGGAGTGGTACCAGTAGGTGCCCGACTGGATGATCGGGAACTCATAGACGAAGGTCTCTCGAGGGCGGATGCCGGGGAAGCTGATCCCCGGCACGCCGTCCATCTGGAACGGCAGCAGCAGTCCATGCCAGTGGATCGAGGTGTCCTCATCCAGGGTGTTGGTCACCGACAGTCGGGCGTTCTGGCCTTCCCGCAAGCGCAGGATCGGGGCCGGAAGCGTGCCGTTGATCGTCACAGCGTGACCGGTCCGGCCGCCGACGGTGAAGGGTGAGTGCCCGATCGTGAGATCGATATTGGGACCCTGCAGCGTCGGCCCAGCGGCGCGAATGCCGGGCGACCCCGTCTGGGCCCATGCGGGAAGAAGACCCTGGGCGCCGAGAAGGCCGCCCGTAGCGATGGCGCCCCGCAGGAGGGCCCGACGATCAAAGGAAGGGAAGGACATATGGCGGCGGACACCTGACGAAGGCCGGGCATGGGGAGGCGCCCGTTTGGGGGATGACTTGAATACGCGGCTGGATCAGGCCGCCCTCGCTTTCTTCGAGGTTTTTCTCGCTCAGCCCGGCAGGTCGCCAACCGCAGCGGCCAGCTTGCGACGGGCGCGGGCGATCCGGGTTTCGACCGTCTTGACGCTGACGCCGAGAATGGCGGCGATGTCCCCCTGGGAGCGCCCTTCCATGACCGACAGCAGAAGGGGAGCCTTGAGGCCGTCCGGGAGCCGGCCGATGGCGCCATCGACGAGGGCAAGCCGACGCCTGTCGTCGATCCGGGCTTCCGCCAGGGGAGCAGGTTCAGGCAGGTCGGCGACCTCGCGGTCCTCGAGCCCCGTCATGCCGGAAATGATCCGCCGCACCGTCCTCTTCCGGGCCCAATCCCGGCACTTGTTGACGGCGATCGTCCGCAGCCATGCCTCGAACGGCCGGGAAGGGTCATAGCGCCCGATGGCGAGCCACGCCGCGGTATAGGTTTCCTGCAGCAGATCGTGCGCCTCGCTCTCCTCCCCGACATAGCGGCGGATAAAGCGATGCAGATCTCCCATGGTCGAGGCCATGAGAGCGGAAAAGGCGGCGCGGTCTCCACGCGCCGCGCGGGATTCATCGCTGTCCGGCGACGACACCGAAGCTACCGGGCGTCTTGCAGCAGGGCGTCCGCGACAGCCGCGTCAAAGGCGCGGCCCTGCTCCGCAGTCAGGACAGAGCGCATTTCGAAGGCGTGAGCGATGGTCGCCTTCTGCAGGGCCCCCATCGCATCGTGGAATTCATCGACGGAGGCCTGGACCGCGGGGCTGTTGCCCTCGTTGGCCGCGATGGCGTCCGCCAGTCTTCGATTGGCCTGCAACAACTGCGCTTCGAGCGGAGCCCGGCGGACCGCGAAACTGCGCTCGATCTCGTCAATCCGCGTGGTCTGCTCGGGGGTCAGGTCCAGCCGGCGATGGACGATCTCGTGAAGCGAAGGCGCCTCATGACGATTCGCTGTCCAGGTCACACCGGCCCAGGCTCCGGCGCCACTCGCCAGGGCGGCGAGCAAGACGGTCACCGCGATGGATTTCCAGCGCGCGCTCATCCGCCGATCTCCGCGCTTGTCAGGGCCGCGAGCCCGACCGTCGGATGGAACAGCGCCGCATCCGTAGAGTGGGCGGGAGCCGAGGGGATGAGCCACTGACTGTTCGCGATACCGGTCACAAGGGCTACGGCCACGATCGCGACACGCAACTTCTCTGTCCGACGGCGCTCGTAGCGCTCGGCGACACGGCGCCAGACACCGGCTTCGAGCGCCTCCAGCGACGGCCCTGGATCGTGGTCGACAGACCCGACAATCAACTGATCGAGTTCCTTCATCATTCGTCTCGCGTCACGCCCCCAGGGTTGATTACGCGGCGCGATCCCGTTCCCCTCGGGGAGGGATGTCGCGCCGTTCGGTGTAGTACTCACATGGCCATGGGCGGAGGCAAGGTGCCGAGCAGAGCCACGAGAGCCAGGATCAGCCCGCCGCACACGAACTCGACCAGCAGGCTGCGCCGAAGGTGCGTGAGCGCATGCGCCGAGCGCGCCTCCATCTGCGGCGCCAGTTGGAAGCGGTGGAGCGCAGCCAGCGCCAACATCAAGAGGAAGAGGCCCAGCTTCAGGATCAGCAGGCCGCCGTACAGGCTTTGCGGAAGTTGAAGGACCCTCGACGGGCCGACGAGGAAGGCGGTGTTGACGAGACCGGTCGCGACGAGGATCGCCACCGCGACCGTTCCGGAGCCCGCGAAGCCCGTCAGCATCGCTGCCGCACGAGCCTCTTCCTCTGAGCCGGGCTCGATGGGCCGAAAGGCGAGCCACAGGAAGGCCGCCAACGCGCCGATCCAGAATGCGGCTGCGGCCGCGTGAACGGCGGTTGACCCCTGATGGATGAACCTGCCGACGCCCTCCGTGGCCGCCCCATGCCCCGTCCATGCGAGGGTCACGACCGAGACCAACCCCAGCAGAACCGCCGGGAACCAGAAGCCACGCCCCTTGAGCCTGAACGCAAACAGGAGGCCTTCGGCGAGCGCCGCCACCCATCGGACCGCCAGCGCGACGCCCAGACCCATGCCGGTCACGACGACCAGCAGGGCCTGGGGATCGAGTGCGCCGGACCAAGACCCCGCCATCAGGGCCGTCTGGGCGAGGATCGCGATCGGTACGACGACGACCATCGCCCCCGTTGCCCACCCGACCTGCGCCCGAAGTCCCTGCAGCGCCCTCTCATCGAGGTGAGGCCGGTTCAGAAGGACGAAGGCGGGCAATCCGAACGTCAGGCTGATCAGTGCGTACTGAACGCCCCTCAAGGCGATGACGGCGAGCTCGATCATCTCACCGGACGGTGAAGTTGAACGAGCCGGTCATGCGGTGTCCATCGCCGGACGCGATCCGCCAGTTCACGGTGTAGGCGCCGGCGGCAAGCGGGCGGGCAGGCGTTCCGGTGAGGGTCTTGCCGTCCTGGCTGACTGCCGTGCGGAGCTCGGTGGCAGCGCCCTGGGCGTTCACCAGTTCGAGACCGGAGAAGGCCGGCACCGAGCGCTCGCTGAACGTCAGGACGATCGCGCGCGGCGCCGCCACCGTCGCGTTGGCCGCAGGATTGGAAGAGACGAGGCGCGAATGGGCGACAGCGACCTGTGGGGCGGCGACCGCCAGCAAGGCCGAGATGGCGACGGGGACGAGGAAACGGGACATTGGGTCACTCCAGTGGTGTCGATGGAGTTACGCGCGTCGCGGGGTTCGCCCTCGCCGGTCGGGATCATTTCACAGGCGGGATCTCAGATGGCCGACCGCGCCGATCGCCGGATCGAGGCGCTCGAGGGCCTGTTGCGGGTCTTCGAGATCAGCCAGGATCGGGCAATCCGGCCGATCGTCGCCCGAGCAGCAATCGACGAGGGTCTGCAAGGTGTCAGCCATCTCCTGCAGGCTGGCGATGCGCGCATTGAGCTCGCCGATATGCACCGACGCGATCCGCTTCACGTCCGCGCTCTGCCGCGAGCGGTCGCCCCACAGACCGAGCAGATCCGTGATCTCGGACACCGAAAAGCCGAGGTCACGCGAGCGACGGATGAACCGAAGCCGGTGCACGTCCTGGACGGAGTAGTCCCGATAGCCCGAGTCCTTGCGATCCGCCGGCGGAATGAGACCCGTCTGCTCGTAGTAGCGGATCATCTTCGCCGAGACGCCCGAGACCCGGGCCGCATCACCAATGTTCATATCCCGAGCTCCCTCACCCCATTCGATCGGCGGTCAAGCCGGAAGGCCCGTCGCCCGGCGCCCTGAAGCCGCGCAGCCGAAGCGCGTTGCCGAGAACAAAGACGCTCGACAGCGCCATGGCCCCCGCAGCGAACACCGGAGACAGCAGAACGCCGAAGGCTGGATAGAGCACCCCCGCCGCCACCGGAATCAAGGCGGTATTGTAGGCGAAGGCCCAGAAGAGGTTCTGGCGGATGTTGCCGATCGTGGCCCGGGACAGGGCGATGGCGGTCGCCACTCCCTTGAGGCTGCCGGACATGAGAACCACGTCGGCCGCCTCGATGGCGATGTCCGTCCCGGTGCCCACCGCAAGCCCGACATCCGCTTCGGCAAGGGCCGGCGCGTCGTTGATGCCATCGCCGACGAAAGCCAGCCGGCCGTACTGCGCCTTGAGCCGTTTGATCGCCTCGACCTTGCCGTCCGGAAGGACTTCGGCGACGACCTCGTCGATCCCCAGCTGGCGGGCGATCGCATGGGCCGTGCGACGGTTGTCGCCGGTGATCATCGCCACCTTCAAGCCCAGGCCGTGAAGTGCGGCGATCGCAGCCGGCGTCGTCGCCTTGATCGGATCCGCCACCGCGAGAATGGCGGCGAGCCGGCCGCCGACGGCCGCGTATAGCGGCGTCTTGCCTTCATCCCCCATCCGGCCTGCGGCAGGAGCGAAGACGCCGACATCCAGGCCGAGCTGTCCCATGTATCGATCCGAACCGACGTTGACGGCGACGTCGCCGATCCGCGCCTTGACGCCCAGACCGGTCTCGGATTCGAAGCTCGTCACCAGGCCCAGCGAAAGGCCCTTTGCGTCGGCCGCCTCCACGATAGCCCGGGCGATCGGGTGTTCGGAGCGGCTTTCCACCGCCGCCACCAGCGCGAGCACCTCATCCCTGTCGAACCCCGGCTCGATCTGGAGATCGGTCAGTGCGGGGCGGCCTTCAGTGAGCGTCCCTGTCTTGTCGACCGCCACGACGCGTGCGTCTCGAAGGAGCTGAAGCGCCTCGCCCTTGCGGAAGAGGACGCCCAGTTCAGCGCCTCGGCCGGTCCCCACCATGATGGAGGTAGGCGTGGCCAGCCCCATGGCGCAGGGGCAGGCGATGATCAGCACCGCGACGGCGTTGACCAGGGCGAAGGTGAGAGCGGGCGAGGGCCCGAACACGAGCCAGGCTCCGAAGGTCAGCGCGGCCAGGGCCATCACGGCCGGGACGAACCACATGGTCACCTTGTCCACCAGCGCCTGGATCGGCAGCTTGGAGCCCTGGGCCTGTTCGACCATGCGGATGATCTGGGACAGCATCGTCGCGCCGCCGACCGCTGTGGCCCGGAACAGCAAAGCCCCCTTCTGATTGATCGTGCCACCGACCACGTCGGCCTCGCTGGTCTTCAGGACCGGCACGGGCTCGCCGGTGATCATCGATTCATCGACATAGCTTTCGCCGTCGACCACGACGCCATCGACGGGGATTCGTTCGCCGGGACGGACCTCGATGAGGTCGCCGGTCACCACCTCGGCGATGGCGATCTCCACCACCGCGCCGTCGCGTCGCACGCGGGCTGTCTTGGCCTGAAGCCCGACGAGGCGCTTGATGGCCTCGGACGTCCGCCCCTTCGCCTGCGCTTCAAGGAAGCGGCCCAGGAGAATGAGGGTCACGATCACCGCCGCGGCCTCGAAGTAGACGTTGACTGAACCCGCAGGCAGCAGGGCCGGCGCGAAGGTGGCGACGAGAGAGTAGGCGTAAGCCGCCAGGGTCCCGACCGCGACCAGGGAGTTCATGTCGGGCGCCAGACGGCCGAGGGCCGGAAGCCCTTTCTTGTAGAAGCGCAGGCCCGGCCCGAGCAGAACGAGGCTGGTGAGGAAGAACTGCAGATACCAGCTCGTCTGCATGCCGATCGTCCGGGCGATCAGGGCATGGGCGCCCGGCACGAGGTGGGAACCCATCTCGAGCAGGAAGACGGGTGCGGAGAGGACCGCCGCCAGCAGAACGTCGCGCTTGAGCGCCAGGCGCTCGGCCTCCTTGCGGTCCTGGGCCTCATCGTCGGCGTCTGACGACGCGCCCTGGATCGGGCGTGCCGAGTATCCCGCTGCCTCAACGGCCGCGATCAACGACGATGTGTCTGCGGACCCTCGGATCGTTGCGCGCTCCGTGGCGAGATTGACGGTCGCCTCGCTCACGCCCGCGACCGCGCGCAGCGCCTTCTCCACGCGACCGACACACGACGCGCAGGTCATGCCTTCGACGGCCAGTTCGATCTCAGTCGCCGGAACGTCGTAACCGGCCGACTGAACGGCGGCGACGAGACGGGCGCCATCGACAGTACCGCGTGTTTTGATCTCCGCGCGCTCGGTCGCGAGGTTGACGCTGACGGACTCGACGCCTTCGACCTTCCCGAGCGCGCGTTCGACGCGGCCCACACACGAGGCGCACGTCATGCCCTCGATTGGTAGGGACAGGGGAGTCAGCCGGAATTCGGCGGGGGAAACGGGGGCGTTCATGCAAGTCCTCGCGCATGGCGTTGGTCTGTGCCTGACGATGTGCACCTTCCCATCATTGGAAGGTCAATAGGCCTTCGAAGCGAATTTTCTCGCTTGACCTTCCAATGGTGGGAAGCCGCACACCCGTCTCAACTCAATGGACAGAAAGGACCGTCCCATGAAGTTCCAGATTGAAAACATGACGTGCGGCTCGTGCGTGCGGCACGTCAAAGCCGCCATCGAAGGCGTCGATCCCGACGCCACCGTCGAGGCCGATACCGTAGCGCGCCAGATCACCGTTTCGACCACCGCCGACACCTCGGCGATCGTCGAGGCGCTGGCCGGCGACGGCTACACCGCCCAGTCGCTCTAGGAGATCGCCATGCGCATTCTTCCCGCGATGGTCTTGGTCGCCGTCGTCGGCGGCGTCCTTTTCGTCGCCTCAACCCAGTTCAGACAAGGAGGCGATGCCGTCGCCATGGACCACACCGCGCATACTCAGGCCGCCGCTCGCTCGAGCGATCCTGTGATCTCCGCCTACCAGGCAGCCAATGACCGCATGCACGCCGACATGGCGATCGAGTTCACGGGCGACGCCGACAAGGACTTCATGCGCGGCATGATCCCCCACCACCAGGGTGCGATCGACATGGCGCGGGTGGCTCTGGAGCACGGATCCGATCCCAAAGTCCGGGAGTTGGCGCGCCAGGTGATCACCGCCCAGGAGGCGGAGATCGCCATGATGCAGACCTGGCTGGCCAAGAACGGGTCCTGAGCGCGCCCGAGACGCGCATCGGACGGGCCTTCCCCCCCCCTGTCAGCCTGTCCCACCTGGAGGCGCGCCGCATGTCGGCGCGCCTTTTTCTTTGCCGGGGTAGTCCTCAGTCCTCATGCTCTTCGGAGATGTGGTGGACCATGTCCGTCAGCACATCGCTGACGTGATCGTCCGCCACTTCGTAGAAGATCTGCCTCGACTTCCGTTCTCCCCGCATCAGGCGCGCGCCGCGCATGAGGCGCAGGTGGTGGCTGACGAGCGTTTGGGAGAGGTCCAGGCTCTCGGCGATGTCCCCGACCGAGCGCGGCCCGCCCAGGCAGAACATCAGGATCCGCAGACGCGTCGGATCGCCCAGCAATTTGAAGGTTTCCGCGAGCATGGTCAGCTGTCCGGGCAGCAGAGCGTTCAACTCGAGCGGCGCGGGCGCCGGATCAGGGGCGGACATTTCTCAGACTCGGGCCAGACATGTGCGATACATGACCATGTATTCATACATGGCGCCCCCGGGGCCTGCAAAGTTGACGGACGGAGGGACGACGGCTCTCGCCCCTCCGCTGATCGTCGGCCGGCCAGCGTCCGCTACCCGGCCTCACCGATCTTCGTCCAGCCGCCTCCGAGCGCCTTGTACAGGGTGACCTGATTGCTCAGCCGTGCGAGCCGTGTCCGGATCAGGGATTGCTCCGCTCCGTACAGCGACCGTTGAGCGTCGAGGACGGCGAGATAGCTGTCCTCGCCTGCCTCGTAGCGTCGCATCGCGAGGTCATGGGCCTCGTGGCTCGCCGCGACCCGCAGGATCTCGACGGCGATCTGTTCGTCGAAAGTCGCCTGTCCGGCGAGACCATCCGAGACCTCCCGGAAGGCGACCTGGATCGTCCGCTCATAGCGCGCCACCTCGATCTGCTTCAGGAGCTCGCTCCGATCGAGGCTGGCCCTAAGCGCCCCGCCGTTGAAGAGGGGAAGAGCGATCCGCGGAGCGAAGCTCCAGGCCCCCGTGCCCGAGGCGAAGAGGTCGTCGAGCGAGCTGCTCGCCGTGCCGCCTGAACCGGTGAGCGTCAGGCTGGGGAAGAAGGCGGCGCGGGCTGCGCCGATGCCGATCGAGAGCACCAGGCCGAACAGGGAAAGGGTGTTCAGCGAGAACCGATCCCGAGCACGATCAGCGTCGCCCAGAAGTGCGCGACAGCGACGCCGGACAGACCGATGGCGGCCGCGACGGCGATCAAGGCGAGGCCGACGGCGGTCACCCGTTCCTTGCCGAACCGCGCCATCAGCCGGCCCGTCACGAAACTGGGACCGAACATGGCGAGGAGGTGCCACTGGATTCCGAGGGCCGCGCTGCCCACGGAATGCCCGTGGTCGACCATCGCCAGGGGCGCACCGGTCATCAGCAGCGCCATCATGGCGTAGGAGACCACGCCGGCGGTGACCGCCAGAACGTACCGCGGCGCGGTCAGGATCTGACCCAGTGACCGCCCGCCGCCTCGATCCGCCCCGGTATCGCCGATCGGCGGCGCGCGGAGCTGCATCAGGATCGGGACGGCGATCAGAGGCAGGATCGCCTGGCTGACGAAGCTTCCCGCGAACGGCGTCCCGCCGATCGCATCGCGCGTCCAGATCACCAGCTGCGGGCCGATGACTGCGCCGGCGAGCCCGCCGACCATGACCCAGGAAATCGCCTTGGCCTTGAGCGGACCCTCCGCCGCATCCGCAGCGGCGAACCTGTAGCTCTGGACATAGGCTCCGTAAAGACCCGCGATGAAGGTTCCGACCGTGAAGATCCAGAAGGCGTTCGCGAAGATGCCCAGGGCCGCCACCGATCCGGCGGCGACGCCGAACAGGGCCCCGAGAAGATAGCCGATGCGGCGGCCGAAGCGGCGCATGATCAGGGCGGCGGGGATCGTGCCGGCCGCGAGTCCCAACCCGAAGACGCTGACAGGCACCGTGGCCATGGCGGGGTCGGGCGCGAGTTGATGGCCGACGAGGCCGCCGAGCGACATCACGATCGGCGCGCTTGCGCCGCCCAGCGCCTGCGCCGCGGTGAGGACGGTGATGTTGCGGCGGGCGAGGGAAGTGTCTGACATTGGAAGTCGGGCCATCAAGCTTATCGGCGCGCCGGTTCTGACGGCGTCGGTTATAGAACGGCATCGCGATCCGGAACCAAAGTGGCGCTGGGGCGATACCTATGCGGGGTATGGGTATCAATGAATGAGAAGAACACCAAGTCCACGATCACGAGCCTGAACCGGATCGCCGGTCAGGTTCGAGGCGTCAGCCAGATGGTCGAGGATGGTCGCTACTGCATCGACATCCTCACCCAGATTCACGCGGTCAAGGCGGCGCTCTCTCGGGTCGAGAGCCAGGTGCTCAAATCCCACGCGGCCTGCTGCGTCGAGGAGGCTATCGCGTCCGGCGACCCCGCGCAGCAGCGCGAGAAATTCAACGAGCTGGTGGAGGTGTTCTCCAAAGCCAAGCTCTAGCCATGGAGGGAGAAGGAGATGGCCACCGGCCAAGCCAAGCGCGCGGAGCTGCACAGGATGGTCATGCCGGACCACACCTGTCCGTACGGCCTCAAGGCGCGGGATCTCCTTCGACGAAGGGGCTACGCGGTCGACGACCATCACCTGACAACCCGGGCTGAGACAGATGCCTTCAAGGCTGAGCACGGGGTCCAGACAACGCCCCAGGTCTTCATCGACGGGGCCCGTATCGGCGGATACGACGACCTGAGGCGCTTTTTCGGGATGAAGGTCCGCGACAAGAACGCCGTGACCTACACGCCCGTCATCGCCCTGTTCGCCATGGCCGCCCCGACGGCGCCGGCGACGAGTTGGGCGGCCTTCGGCCGGATCGTCCCGATCCAGTCCATCGAGTGGTTCATCGCCATCGCCATGTGTCTGCTGGCGCTGCAGAAGCTGAAGGATGTCGACAGCTTCGCCACGATGTTCCTCAACTACGATCTGCTCGCGAAGCGCTGGGTGCCCTATGGGGCGATCTATCCCTACGCGGAGGGCGTCGCCGGCGTCCTGATGCTCGCAGGAGCGCTGATGTGGGCGTCCATCCCGATCGCCCTGTTCATCGGCACGGTCGGCGCGGTGTCCGTGTTCAAGGCCGTCTACATCGACAAGCGCGAGTTGAAGTGCGCCTGCGTGGGCGGAGACAGCAAGGTCCCGCTCGGCTTCGTGTCGCTTAGCGAGAACCTGATGATGGTGGGCATGGCGATCTGGATGCTCGTCAAACCCATGGGCCTGGCTCACTAGATCAAGGATTAGGCAGATGACTCATTCCGAAGCCGCCCACGCGTCCCACGGCTCCGGCAAGGGCGCCCACGGACGCCCCTATCTGATGTTCTGGATCAACATGATCCTCGGCCTCATCGTCATGTACGTCGTGATGTTCTCGATGATCGACGGTCCGCGCGACTTCAGAAACAATCTGAACATGGTCTACATGGCCGTGACGATGTGGGCGCCGATGGGCGTCTTCATGCTCGCGACCATGCCCGGAATGTATCCCGACAAGCGTGCGAACCTCGCGCTCTATGCCCTGTTCATAGCGCTGACCGCAGGATCCTTCTGGGCCACGCGGTCCCAGGCGCTCATCGACGACCGGCAGTTCGTCGAGTCGATGATTCCCCACCATTCGGGCGCGATCCTGATGTGTCGCGAAGCCGATTTGTCGGACCCGGAGCTCGTGGCGCTTTGCCGCGACATCACCGTGGCGCAGCGCACGGAGATCGAACAGATGGAGCGGATCGGCCAGCGCCTGCGCTGACCGATCCTGCATTGTTCCAGGTGACGCGCGGCCCGGCGAGCGCCGGGCCGCCGCTCTGCTCAGTGAGCGTGTGAGCCGCACCCGCCGGGGGCGTGATCGTGCCCGTCAGGAGCGCCTGACGCCTGCCCGACCGGGACCGATGCGTCCGGAGAGAGACTGCAGTCGCTGCTCCCACCTGCGTTCCAGGTCACCGCGATCGTTGGGTGCTCGATACTGAAGGTCGTCTTGAGCTCACGCTCCACGGCCTGGGTGACCGCCCGAGCCTTGCCGTCCTCGGTGGG
>CAZERE010000084.1:0-13956 GCA_964515365.1 uncultured Phenylobacterium sp.
CCTGGGCGTTGCGGGTGCGCGGGCTGAGCGAGCCCATGACCACGGCCGCCCCGCCGCGCTGGCGGCGGATCAGCTCGGCGATGGCGTAGACCTGGTCGGCGGAGAAGGCGACGATGGCGCTGCGCCGGGGCAGGCGGGTCAGCTTCTTGGAGCCGGCATAGGTCAGGTTCGAGAACCGCTCCCGGCTGACGATCTCGGCGTCCGGCAGCATGCGGCGGACCAGGGGCGCCATGGTCGAGGCGCCCAGCAGCATGGTCTCGTACTTGCCCCGGGCGTGCAGCAGGCGGTGGGTGAAGACATGGCCGCGCTCCGGATCGGCGCAGAGCTGGATCTCGTCCACCGCCAGGAATTCCACCTCCCGCGACAGGGGCAGGGCCGCGACGGTGCAGACGAAATAGACCGCGCGCGGCGGGACGATCTTCTCCTCGCCGGTGATCAGGGCGACGGAACGGGCGCCGCGCAGCTTGACGATGCGGTCATAGATTTCGCGGGCCAGCAGCCGTAGCGGCAGGCCGATCATGCCCGAGGCGTGCCCCAGCATGCGCTCGACGGCCAGATGCGTCTTGCCGGTGTTGGTCGGCCCCAGCACCGCCACCAGGCGGGACGGCGCCGCACCTGAGGGGCGGTCACTCATGAGCTGAAGGTGGGGCGGGAATCGGCCCTCGGCAAGCGTTGCGGGAACGCCGAAAGCCCCCTGCCGTTTCTTTGTCGTCAAAAGCTAGGAGGAGTACGTCCTGTGACTCGTCTCATGGTGGCTGCGCTGGTCTATCCCATGGTCCAGGCGGTCCTGTTTGGCGCCGGCCTGATCGCCGCCCTTGTGGCGGCGCCAACCCTAAGCGCCCAGTGGTCCATCCCCCTCGTCGTGGTGATCACGGCCCTCATATCCCTGCCGGCGAGCTGGTTCATCGCGCCGCGCCTGATGGCCCGCCACCGACGCCGAACGGGCGCCCAGACAGGCTGAGGTGACGCTGCTGCCACGTCGCTGTCAGCAGTGTTGGGATATGGGTTCTCAAACAGCTGGAGCCGACCCATGTCCGACCTCGTCTTCTACACCAACCCCATGTCGCGCGGCCGCATCATCCGCTGGATGCTCGAAGAGGTCGGCCAGCCCTATGAGACCAAGGTCCTGCGCTGGGAGACCGGCGACGCCAAGGCCGCCGACTACCTGGCCGTCAATCCCATGGGCAAGGTGCCGGCCATCGTCCATGACGGGGTGGTGGTCACCGAGTGCGCCGCCATCTGCGCCTATCTCGCCGACATCTTTCCCGAGGCCGGCCTGGCGCCCCCCGCGCACAGCCCGCTGCGCGGACCCTATTATCGCTGGCTGTTCTTCGGGGCGGGCCCGATCGAGCAGGCCGTCGGCGCCAAGGCGGTGAATTTCGAACCCACGGCGGAGCAGCGCAGCATGCTGGGCTTTGGCTGCCTCGAGGATGTCCTGGGCGCCGTCGAGGGGGCGGTCAAGGACCGCGCCTATCTCGTGGGCGATGGTTTCACCGCCGCCGACCTCTATCTCGCCTCCCACCTGTCCTGGGGGATGAACTTCAACACCATCGAAAAGCGCCCGGCGTTCGAGGCCTATGTGGCGCGCCACCTCCAGCGCCCCGCCGCCCAGCGCGCCGATGCGATCGACGACGCGCTCATCGCCCAAGCCCAGCCGGCGTCCTGACCGCGGGGCCAGGGCGGTCGGCCGCCACGCCCCTGGGCGCTCACCCAGGGGTTGAGAGGGCGGGCGTCGGAAGAAGTCGATTAACTTCCGTTTGTTAGGCTCAGCCCATGACGAGGGTCGAGCCGATCGCGGGGTTTGCGCGCGCCAGAACGCCTGTGGCGTTTCGCGTGGGCGACCTGCTGCGCGCCGCTCGCCTGCCCGCCGTGGCGGTCGGCTGCGCCCTGGGCGGGTGGCTTCTCGCGCAGGACTCCTTCGCCGGCGTGGTGATGATCACCGCCGCCCTGGCGGTGCTCGGCGTCCTCCTGGGCGAACAGATCGTCCTGGCGAGGCTGGCCGGGCGCGTTCTTGGCCAAAGGGCCGGAAGCCTGCGCGAGGTCATCGCGATCGCTGCGGCGCGCCTTGAGGCCCTGGACCACCGCACGACCTATGCTCACCCGGTCACCGGCCTGCCCACCCGCGAGCCGCTTTGCGAGACCATCGCCGCCGACATCATCGCAGATGCGGCGACAGGCGCTCCGCCCCGCCTGATGGGCGCCATCCGCTTCGTGGATTTCGACCGACTGGCCGGCTTCGATCACGCCCTGGCCAATTGCGCGCTCGAGCAGTTCGCCCGCCGCCTGGTCTCGGTCACCCAGAACGGCCGCATGGTCGCCCAGGTCGATCGCGACTGCTTCGCCATCTGGTTCGGCGCCGCCGATCTTGAGGCCGCCCGCGCGGAGTTCCAGGCCATCGCCTATGTGGCGGGCCACGAGATGACTATCGACGGGAGCCGGCTGACCCCGACGATCGAGATCAGCGCGGTCTCCTTCCCTCAGGAGGGGCAGGACGGTCTGGCGCTGCTGCTTCGCGCCACCGCGGCCCTGTCGCGTCCTGAAGGGAGCGAGAGCGGCGAGATCCGCCTCCTGGCCCCGCAGCCGGTCGAGGCGGCCCGCGAACAGTTCATGCTGGAACAGGACCTGGCCCAGGCCATCGCCGAGGACCAGCTGACCATGGTGTTCCAGCCGGTGGTCGACCTGGCCGCCGGGCGGATGATGGGGGCCGAGGCCCTGTTGCGATGGGACCATCCGGTCCTGGGGCCTGTCTCGCCGGCCCGGTTCATCCCCGTGGTCGAGGCCCTGGGCCTGAGCGAACGCTATGGCCTCTGGGTCCTGAACACCGCCTGCCGCGAGGCCCGCCGCTGGGCCGACGAGGGCGCGGGCGGCATGCGGGTGGCGGTCAATCTCTCGGCCCGCCAGCTTCTCGATCCGGGCCTGAAGACCAAGATCGAGCGCACGCTGGCCCGCCATGGCCTGGGCGCCGAGGCCCTGGAGCTGGAGCTGACCGAGACGGCGACCATGGCCGACGCCGAACGCACCCATCACCTGTTCGGCGACCTGCGCGCCATGGGGATCAGCCTGGCGGTGGACGATTTCGGCAGCGGCTATTCGAGCCTGAGCTATCTGAAGAACCTGCCCTTCGACAAACTCAAGATCGACCGGGAGTTCGTCGCCCAGATCGACCAGCGCCGCGACAGCCGCGCCATCTGCCGCGCCCTGATCGAGCTGGGCCGTGGCCTCGATCTGCTGGTGCTGGCCGAGGGCGTCGAGACTGAGGCCGAGGTCGCCTGTCTCCGCGGCCTCGGGTGCCACGTCTTCCAAGGCTACCACTTCTCCAAACCCTTGAGCGGCAAGGATTTTCTCGCCCTGGCCGCAGATCCGGGCTGGCGAAACCGGCTGAACGTCGCCGCCCAGCGGCCGCCCAACCTTCATACCCAAAAACGTCCTGCAGAAGAGCTGACCCTATGACCGCGCTTCCCCTCCGTCGTCATGGGCGGACCCTGGCGGTCGCCGCCATCCTGTCTGCGGCCCTGGCCGGCTGCGCCACCGCGCCCGCCGAACCTGCGGCGACCGCGCCGCAGTCCGATGGCCGCTCCTGGGGTGAGATGAAGCCGATCCCCAATCCGACAGGCGCGCAAGCCCCGTCACCGGCGGAAGCCGCCGCGCCGGCCCAGACCCCCCGCCGCGCGACGCCGACTCCGGCTGCGCCAGCTCCGGCGCCGGCGCCCGCCAGGCCCACCGTGGATAAGGCTCGCGCCGGCCAGTTGCGCGCGCAAGGTCTGGTGGAGCTTAACCGTGGCGAAGTCCAGAAAGCCGTCAGTCTGCTTCGTCAGGCCCAGCAACTGGATCCGGACAACGCCCTGATCGCCCGAGACCTGCAGCGCGCGGTGCGGATTCAGAGCGCTGTAAGCAACCGACGGTGACTTAAGATCCCCGCGCCCAACCTCATCTTAACCTGACGACGCTAGGTCTGGTGCGAAGTTAAGCCGCCCCGGCGGTGAAGCAACGCCAGGGCGGCGGCAGGATGAGTGGGAATCGGGCGATGACGCTGGTCGGTCGTTATGAGCTGGTGGAGCGGATCGGCGAAGGCGCCATGGCCGAGGTCTGGCGCGCGCACGACCCCGGCATCGACCGCGTCCTGGCCATCAAGATCCTGAAGCCGGAGTTCCGCCGCATCCCGGAATACGCCGCCCGCTTCCTGCGCGAGGCCAAGGCGGCCGGCGCCCTGGCCCATCCGTCCATCGTCACCATCTATGATGTGGGCGAGGTCGACGGCTATCCCTACATCGCCATGGAGCTTCTCGACGGCGACCCCCTCGACGTGGTGCTCGCCCGGGAGGGGCCCCTGGACGACGAGCGCGTCCTGGCCATCGGCGCCCAACTGGCCGGCGCCCTGAGCTACGCCCACCTGTCGGGCGTTGTGCACCGGGACATCAAGCCCTCGAACATCATGCTGTCGGCCGACGGGCGCTCGATCAAGATTCTCGACTTCGGCATCGCCCGGGTGGCCGAGGCCAGCCGCCAGGAGACCGACCGGGAACACCTGAAGACCCAGATCGGCCAGGTTCTCGGCACGCCGCGCTATATGAGCCCCGAGCAGGCCCTGGGGCAGGTGGTTGACGGGCGCTCGGACCTCTTCTCCGTCGGCGTGGTGCTCTATGAGCTGGTGACCGGCAAGGCGGCCTTTTCGGGCTCCAGCGCCGCCACCCTGGCCCTGCAGATCACCCAGCAGAACCCAGCCCCGATCACCGACCTGGCGCCCGGCTGCGCCGGCGGCCTGCGCTTCATCATCGAAAAGCTGCTGGCCAAGCGGCCGGAGCGCCGCTTCGTGGACGGCGCTGACCTCAAGCGCGCCGTCGAGCGGGAGATCAAGGCCCATGAGGCGGTCAACGCCGATGATGCGGCCCGGGGCCGCTATCTGCCGCTGCAGGTCCGTCTGACCCTGGCCATGGTGGCGGTGACGGCGGTGGCCCTGGTGTTCAGCATCAACGCTGTTCTGGATCGCCAGTATCGCGCCATGGAGCAGATCGCCCTGGCCTCGGGCTCGGCCATCGCCGCCTTCGTCGCCAGCAACGCCGCCCTGCCGGCGGTGGAGAATTCCGCCGCCCCGCCGGCCGAGCGGGACTGGACCCCCATCCAGGCCTTCATCGCCGCGGCGGCCAAGGATCAGTCCGTCCGCTGGATGACCATGGTGGACTCCGAAGGCTATATCCGTGGCGCCAGCGATCCGGCCCTTCTGGGGCGGCGCTATGTGGCGCCGGTCGGCGAGAGCGTCGTCCACCGGGGCCGCGACGTGGTGGTCACCGACATCGAACTGGCCGCCGACCAGCCGGGCTTCCGCTTCGTCCATCCCATCCTCTATGCCGACCAGCCCTTCGGCCTCATCGAGGTCAGCATCAGCAAGGCCGAGCTCGAGGCGGCTGCGGCGACCTCGCGCAACCTGATGATCGGCCTGGCGGCGGTCATCCTGGCGGTGGTGGCCGGCATCAGCTTCACCATGGCCCGCCTGATGACCCTGCCGCTCCGCCGGCTCAAGCAGGGGCTGCGGGACGCCGCCATGGGCGACCTCGACTTCCGCATCTCCCACCGCCGCCGGGATGAGTTCGGCGAACTGTTCGACGGCTTCAACCGCCTGGCGACGGCCCTGCAGGAACGGCTGCTGGCGGCGGAACGCCCGGCGGGTCGCCCGCGGGCGGTGGACGCCACCCAGATCATGCCCGCGCCAGCGCCTCCGCCCGAGCCGCGTGCGGTTCGCCCGGCCGCCGAGGCCCAGGGCACCCCCTTTGACCCGAGCTGGCGGGCGAGCGGCTAGGTCATGTTCATCTGCCGCCTCTTCCATCACGACCGCCCGTTCGAGCAGATTGAGGCCCGACTGATCGCCGAGGGCCAGACCACGGTGGGGCGCGATCCGGCCGCCGACTGGTCGCTGGTCGATCCGCAGGGCGTGCTGTCGCGCATCCACTGCACCCTTTCGGTGGGGGACGGCCGCCTGTTCCTGACCGACAGCAGCACCAATGGCACCTTCCTGGAGGGGGGCATCCGCGCCCCGGCCGGAGAGCCGGTCGAGCTCCATCCCCGCCAGAGCATCCGGCTGGGGGATCTCAGCATCCTGGTCGACCAGCCCCATGAGGCGGCGGCCGACGCGACCACCCTGCACGGCGGCCTGGACCTTGCGCCGACACCGGTTCCCCGGGACTGGTCCGACCCGCAGCCGGCCGCCCGGCCGCACCGGGACGGCTCGTTGATCGAAGCCTTCTGCGAGGGCGCCGGCCTGGACGCCTCGGCCCTGTCGGGCCAGGAGCCGCACGAACTGATGACCCGCATCGGCGCCATCTACCAGCAGACGGTGCTCGGGCTCGCCACCCTGATGGCCGACCGCGCCCGGGTGAAGAGCGAGGCGCAGCTCGATCGCACGACCCTGGGCGCCCAGGCCAACAACCCGTTCAAATGGACCCCGACCCGCCGGCTCGCCCAGGACCTGCTCTGCGGGGCGCCCGCCGGCTTCCTCGCTGATTCCGAGGCGGTCCGCGCCTCGTTCGAGGACCTGGGCCGCCACATGGCCGCCATGGCCCAGGGCGCGAACGCCGCCGCCAATCTGGCCGTCCAGACCCTTTCGCCCGAGGTCATCGACGCCGAGGCTCGCCGCCAGGGGAGCCTGTTGAAGAGCCAGCAGGCCCTGAGGTGGGAAATCCACAATCAGCGCCACGCCGCCCTGGCGGCAGCCGAGGACCCGACGGGCGGACCCCTGCGTCACGCCTTCGTGGAGGCCTATCGCCAGGCGGCCGGCAAGTCGGACGCCTGAGGCCATGAGCCCCGCCCCCGACCTCGACCGACTACGGTTTCGTTCGGCCGCACGGACCCATGCGGGCCTCCGCCGCGTCCTCAATGAGGATCGTCTGCTGGACCAGCCTGGCGATGGCCTGTGGGCCGTGGCCGATGGCATGGGCGGCCATCGGTCCGGGGACGTGGCCGCCGCCCGGGTGGTCGAGGCGCTCGGCGCCCTGGACGCCTCGGAATCCGGCTTTGGCCGCCTGAATGACCTGGTGCGGGCCGTCACCCACGTCAACGCCGAGCTGTTCGCGCAGTCGGCTGAGGGGGCGGGCGCATCCCCCAGCGGCGCCACGGTGGTGGCCCTGCTGGCCCATGAGCGCCACTTCGCCTGCGTCTGGGCCGGCGACAGCCGCGCCTATCTGTTGCGGGACGGGATGGTCGCCCCGATCACCCGCGACCACAGCCTGGTCCAGAGCCTCATCGACGATGGCCGGATCGCCGCGGCCGAGCGCCGCCGCCACCCCGAGGCCCACATCATCACCCGGGCCGTGGGCGCCGCCGCCGAGATCGATCTGGAACGCCGGTTCGCCCCGATCCAGCCGGGGGACGTCTTCCTGCTCTGCTCCGATGGCCTGACCGCCTGTGTCGAGGATGAGGAACTGGCGGGGTTCATCGATCGCCCCGACCTCGACGCCGCCGCCGAGGCCCTGCTGTCGGCGGCCCTGGCGCGGGGGGCGCCGGACAATGTCAGCTTCGTGCTGATCGCCGCCGAGGCGGCCGACAAGGTGACCTTGGGACAGGATTGACCGAACGCCGGTCTTGCCGGACGGTCCGCGGCGATCGCATCGGCGGTCGGCCTGAAGGGGACCTCCGCCATGTTTCGATCCGTGAGACTCCTCGCCCTCGTGGTGGCTGCGGCCTGCCTGTCGGCCTGCGCCGGCGACATTCCCTATGCCGAGCTGGAGGCCCGCCATGGCGGCGAGGCCTCGCAATACATGGATCTGCCCGGCGACCTGCGGGTCCACTACCGGGACCAGGGAAACCCGCAGGCCGAGGTCACCCTGGTCATGGTCCATGGCTTCGCCGCCTCCCTGCACGCCTGGGAGCCGTGGGTGGAGCGGCTCGGCGAGGACTATCGACTGGTCAGCCTGGACCTGCCCGGCCATGGCCTGACCCGGGCGCCGGGCGACTATCGATCCAGCCCTGAAGCCCAGGTCGCGGTGGTCGATGCGCTCGCCGAGCGGCTGGACCTTCCGCCCTTCGTCCTGGCCGGCAACTCCATGGGCGGCGGCGTGGCCTGGCGCTATACGCTGGCTCATCCGCAGAAGGTGCGGGGCCTGGTCCTGGTCAACGCCGCCGGCTGGCCGGCCGCGGCGGACGGCGAGGGCGGGGGCGACAGCCGTCCCCTGGTCTTCAAGCTGCTGGAAACCCCCGTGGGGCGCGGCGTGCTGCGCCATCTCGACCCGCGCCCCCTGGCCGGCCGCGGCCTGCGCAAGGCCTATGGGGATGAGGCCCTGGTCACCCCCGAGCTGATCGACCGCTATGTGGAGCTGGCGCGGGCGCCGGGCCACCGGGCCATCCTGACCGATCCGCGCCGTCGCGGCGGGGCCGAACCTGTGACCGCCCAGACCTTCGCGGCCATCTCGGTTCCGACCCTGGTGATGGTCGGCGCCCTCGATCAGGTGATTCCGGCCCAGCGCGGCGCGGGCTTCGCCCAGGGGATTCCCGGGGCGCGGCTCATCACCTATGCGGACGGGGGCCATGTGCCGATGGAACAGCTGCCCGACCGCACGGCGCAGGACCTGCGCGATTTCCTGGCGACCCTGCCGCCGGCGTCCTAGTCCAGGGTCCTGCGATAGCGGGCCATGGCCATGGCCGTGACGATAAGCACGAAGGCGAACAGGGCGGCGAGTTCGCGCCACATGTCGCCGGTGGACTGGCCCTTGAGCAGGGCGCCGCGCACCACCCTCAGGAAGTGGGTCACCGGGATCAGCTGGCCCAGGGTCTGGGCCCAGCCGGGCATCCCCCGGAAGGGAAACATGAATCCCGACAGCAGGATCGAAGGCAGGATGTAGAAGACGCTCATCTGCATGGCCTGCAGCTGCGACCGCGCGACGGTCGAGATCAGAAAGCCCAGGGCCAGCGAGCCGGTGATGAACAGGGCCGTCCCCAGCGAAAGCCCGATCCAGCCGCCGGCCATGGGCACGTCGAACAGCCCGGCGGCGATCAGCAGGATCAGCCCGGCCTGCACCAGCCCCACAAGGACATAGGGCGCCAGCTTTCCGACCATCACCTCCAGCGGCTGGACCGGGGTGGCGAGCAGGGATTCCATGGTGCCGCGCTCGATTTCGCGGGTCACGCTCAGGGCGGTCATCATGACCAGGGTCATCGACAGGATGACGCCGAGCAGGCCCGGCACGATGTTATAGGCGGTCACGGACTCCGGATTGTAGCGACGGTGCACGACCACCTCGAAGGGGGCGGCGCCCGACCGTCCCACCGCCAGCGGCCCCTCAAGATCGTGCCGCAGGGCTTCCCGGGGCAGGGCGGCCAGGGCCGCGACGGCGGCGCCGGTGGCCGTGGGATCGGTGGCGTCGGCCTCCACCAGGATCTGCGCGGACTCGCCGCGGACCACCCGCCGGGAGAAGTCGCCGGGAATGGTGACGGCGAACAGGACCTCGCCGCGGCGGAGCTGGTCGTCGAGCTCTGCGGGGCTGTGCGCCTGGGCGGTGATGTCGAAGAAGTCGCTGTTCTCCAGGGCCGCCAGGACGGAGCGGGCGAAGCGGCTGTCCTCCTGGACCAGGACGGCGGTCGGCAGGCGCCGCGGCTCGCTGTTGATCGCATAGCCGAAGAGCAGCAGCTGCACGACCGGCAGGACGAGGATCATGGCGTAGGTCAGCCGGTCGCGGGTGAGCTGCCGGAACTCCTTGACCATGACCGCGGCGACCCGCGCCCGGGAAAAGCCGCTCATCGGATATTGTCCTGCGCGTCCTTCATCAGCCGGATGAAGATGTCCTCCAGGGTCGGGGTCACCTGCCGCCAGCGGATGTCGGGCCTGCGCCAGGGCGCGATGGCCGCCTCCAGGGCTTCCGGGTCCGAGCCGCTCACATGCACCGCCGCGCCGAACGGCGCGACCGTCTCGACCCCCGGGGCTTGACGCAGGGCGGCGGCGGCGGCCTCCAGGTCGCGGCCTTCGGCCCGCCAGGTGACGAGACCGGCGTCGGCGATCACCGCCTCCACCGTGCCCCGGGCGATCAGCCGGCCATAGCTGATATAGGCGATCTCATGGCACCGCTCGGCCTCGTCCATGTAGTGGGTGGAGACCAGGACGGTGAGGCCGGCGGCGGCCAGGGCGTGGATCTCGTCCCAGAAGGTGCGGCGGGCCTGAGGATCGACCCCGGCGGTGGGCTCGTCCAGCAGCAGGAGCCGGGGTTCGTGCAGGGTGGCGACGGCCAGCGCCAGCCGCTGCTTCCATCCGCCCGACAGGGTTCCCGCCAGCTGGCCGGCGCGGTTCTCCAGCCCCAGCCGGGTCAGGGCCGCGGCCACCCGCCCCTTGCGTCCGCTCAGCCCGTGGATCTGGGCGGCGAAGGCCAGGTTCTCTGCGATGGTCAGATCCTCATAGAGCGAGAATTTCTGAGTCATATAGCCGGTCCGGCGCTTGATCTGGTCGGCCTGGCGTCGAATGTCGAAGCCCAGGCACCGCCCCTCGCCGGAGTCCGGGGTCAGGAGGCCGCACAGCAGCCGCAGGGTGGTGGTCTTGCCCGAGCCGTTGGGGCCGAGGAAGCCGCAGATCCGGCCCTGCTCGAGGGTCATGGAGACGTTCTGCACCACGTGCTTGTCGCCGAAGCGCTTGTTCAGGTCGCGCACGTCGATGGCGAGGGTCACCGGACCGGGTCCGGCTTCAGGGGCGTGACGTCCACGGGCAGGCCGGGGGGAAGCGGCGCGGCGGGCCTGGCCTCCACCATGAAGACCAGCCGATCCCGCGCCTCGCGGCTGTAGATCACCGGCGGGGTGAATTCGGGCCGGGGGCTGACATAGGTGATCTGCGCGGTCTGGGCCTTGGGGCAACCGTCGCAGGAGACGCGCACCGTCTGGCCCGGGCGATAGGCGGCCACCTTGTCCTGCGGCACGAAGAACCGGATGCGCACGCGGTCGGCGGGGAGCAGGGCGACCACGGGCTGGTTGGCCGGGGTCCACTCGCCCTCGCGGTAGAAGACCTGCTCGATGAGGCCCGCCGAGGGGGCGACGGGGGACAGATCCCCCAGGCGGGCCTGGTTCGCCTGCACCCCGGCCTGGGCTTCGCTCACCCGGGCCTCGGCGGCGGCGATCTGGTCGCCGCGCGCACCAAGCTCGGCGACGTCGCGACGCCGTTCGGCCGCGGCGAGATCGGCCGCCGCGCTCCGGGACAGGGCCTCGGCCTGGTCGAGCCGCGCCGGCGCATAGACGCCCCGTTCCGCCAGGGCCTTGACCCGGACCAGCTCGGCCCGGGCCTCCTCCTGGCGGGCGCGGGCGGCGGCGGCCTGGGCCTCCAGCACCGCCAGCTCCACCGGGCGTCCGCCCTTGCGGGCGTCCTCGGCCAGCGCCTCGGCCGCGGCCAGGCCAGCCTGCGCCCGGGCGAGGTCGGCCGCCGTCTGGTCGGGATCGATGGTGAACAGGGGCTGGCCGGCTTTCACCGCCTCACCTTCCTCCACCGCCAAGCGGCGCAGGGCGCCGGAGACGGGCGCGGCCATATAGAGCCGTTCGGCCTCCACATAGCCGTTGAGGACTTCGGAGGTTTCCAGGCGCGGCAGAAGCGCCAGCGCCACGGTCAGGCCGACCCCGGCCAGGCCCACCACCGCGACCACCCAGGACGGGCGCTTCATGGCTCGCTCTCCATCATGCCGCGCAGCGCCGTCTCCACGTGCTGCCGGGCCAGGTACGACAGGTCAAAGGGGCGCGCCCCGACCGGGACGAAGGTCTCGCGCCAGATCAGCCCGGCCAGCAGGGGGCCGATGAGCCCCAAGGCGTAGAGGCGCGGATCGCCCGCCCGAACTTCGCCCCGCGCCTGGGCCGCGGCGATGGCGCCGGCCAGGGCCTCCAGGGCCGGGGTGATCACCCGGTCGTGCCAGATCCGGGCGAGGCTGGGAAAGTTGCGGGCCTCCCCGATGATCATCTTCATCACCCCGCCGATCTCGGGGCGGGCCAGCACCTGCGGCGCCAGCTCAGCCACGGCGCGGGCCAGGTCGGGGAAGGGGCCGGGATGGTTCGCCGCCAGTTCGCCGATCCGGCGGAGGTCCGGGGCCACGGCCTGGTCCACCACCGCCAGGAAGAGCTCTTCCTTGGTGGCGAAATAGAGATAGAGCGCGCCTTTGGAGACCCCCGCCCGCGCGGCGATATGGTCGAGCTTGGCGGCGGCGAAGCCCCGCTCGGCGAAGACGGACAGGGCCGCGGCCAGGATCTCGTCCGGGCGATCGGCCTTGCGTCGCCGGAACTTCGGTTCGCCAGGAGTCATCGGTCCGCCGTTACTGACCAGTCGGTCATTAGTGCGCCGAAAGGCGTGACCTGGCAAGCCGCCGCAGGCCCGCGGGGGGTTGATCTGAATCAAATGAGTGGGGGCGGAACACGGGCGAAACGGATCGGGACCGAATCGCTGACTCGGTCGAATTCGTCCTTTGTTCTATACCAAGTATTGTAGCCCAGCCTCGGCGGACCACAATCGCGATCGGCGATCGAACCGGTGAGTCATGGGGCCGCAGGGGCGGGAAGCGGCCCCGGATCGCCCAGTCGCATCATGACGGCGCCGGCCGCCTTGACGGGGCCGTCGGCTTTCGCCTATATCGCCCGCTCTGTTGTGCGGACCCGGTCCGCGCTTTTTGGTTTCCACGCGAAGGTTGAACACCATGTCGCGCCGCTGCGAACTCACTGGCGTTGGTCCGATGGTCGGGCACAATGTCAGTCACTCGAATATCAAGACCAAGCGTCGGTTCCTGCCGGCCTTGTCTCCGGCCACCCTGCAGTCCGACGCGCTGGGCCAGTCCTTCCGACTGCGCATCAGCAATGCGGCTCTGCGCACCCTCGATTTCCGGGGCGGCCTGGACACCTTCCTGGTCAAGGCCCGCGACGAGCAACTCTCGCCGCGCGCGCTGAAGATCAAGCGTCAGCTGAAGGCCAAGCTCGCCGAAGCCAAGGCCGCCGCCTAAACAGCGGTCGCTCTGACGACGATAATGAAAAGGCCGGTCCCTCGGGGCCGGCCTTTTTCGTGTTCGCGACTCAGTCGGCGGGACGCCAGTCGAAGGCCAGCAGCAGAGTCCGCTGGCTGGCGCTGAAATTGTCGTCCGACAGTATGTAGACCCGGTAGCCGCCGCCCGGCCGAGGGACAAAATCGACGCCCTCGAAATTGTCCACGGTCAGCGGCTTGGCCATCTCCATCCGAGCCCGCTCGCCGCCCGCCCCGGTGAGGCTCAGCACGATGCGGCTGCCGCGCAGGGGATCCCAGGCGCGCAGCAGATAGGCGCTCTGGTCGTCCGGCAACCGCCGCATCGCCACCAAGCCGAACTCCGCGCCCTTGGTCACCGTGGCCCCCGGCGTGCAGGTCGTGGCGATTCGGCAGGTCCAGGTCTCGCCCGACTCCTCGCCGCCGACCACATAGGCGTCCGCGCCGCGCTCGGGATCGGGCGCCAGGGCCTCCAGGCCGCCATTGAGCGGGAACTCGGCCGCAGGTCCAGGCGCGGGCCGCGGCGGGCCGCCGTCGGCGGGATAGAGCCAGACCCGGGCCTGCCGCTCGAAGCTCACCAGCCTGTCGCCATTGGCCAGGACCGCCAGCCCCTCGGCGTCGGACATTTCCTTGCTGGGCAAGGGCTGTCCGTCCAGGCCGCTCAAGGGGCGCAGGGTGACGTCCGAAAGGCCGGTCAGGCGATCGCCTTCGAAGACCAGCTGGCCCTCGATCAGGTCGCCCTCGTCGCTGATGGCGGTCAGCCGCCCCTCGGCGTCCACCACCAGGTCCGACAGGCCATGGAATCGGGAGGTCTCGGTGGAGGAGAGCTCGAGCCCGCCGGCATAGGCGAAGCCGCCGATGGCCGTTTGGCCGGGCGCTTCGGGGTTCAGCGGCACGGAGACCGCCTTGACGGCGATCGAGGTTCCCGCGGCCACCGGGGCGGCGGGCAGGGCGCTGGGGGCCGGGGCGCAGGCGGCGAGCCCCGCCAGGGCGATCAGGGCGCCAAGCCG
>CAZERE010000085.1:0-4075 GCA_964515365.1 uncultured Phenylobacterium sp.
CATCGGCCTCAGCTACTTTTTCACCGACAACATTGCCGTCGAGGTCATCGCCGGCACCACCAAGCACACGGTGAAGGCCCAGGGCCCCGGCACGGACGTGAAGGTCAAGGAGACCTGGGTGCTGCCGCCGGTTGTCGCCCTGCAATACCACTTCGCCCCGGCTGGCAAGATCAGCCCCTATGTGGGCGCCGGCGTGAACTACATGCTGTTCTACAGCGGCTCGGACAAGAACGGCTTCAACCTCGACATCGACGACGGGGTCGGATTCGCCCTGCAGGCCGGGGTGGACATCGCCACGGTGGGGCCCTGGAGCGCCAATCTCGATGTGAAGAAAATCTATTTCGAGACCGACGCCACCGACACCACCAACGGCCTGAAGTCCAAGGTCAGCCTCGACCCCTGGGTCGTCTCGGCGGGCTTCGGCTACAAGTTCTGATCGCGAAGGGGGCGGCGCGACCAAGCGCCGCCCTCACCCGGCCGGGGCGTTCAGCACCGAGAGCGCGCCCCGGGCGATGACGATCTGCTCGTCCGTCGGCAGAACGAGCGCTTCGACGGCGCTGTCCCTGGTCGTCAGCACCGTGTCGCCACGGGTATTGGCGCCGTCATCCAGTTCAACGCCCAACCATTTGCAGGCTCTGAGGATTCCCGCGCGAATCTGCGGATCGTTCTCACCCACGCCCGCCGTGAACACCAGGCGGTCCAGCCCGCCCAGCGCCGCGGCCAGCCCCCCGATCTCCCGGACGATCCGATAGACAAACAGATCCAGCGCCTCCCGCGCCGCGGGACTTCCGCTCGCCTGGAGGCGCCTGACGTCGCCGCTTTCCCCAGACACGCCCAGGAGCCCGGAACGGCGATAGAGCAGGTCCGTCAAGTCCGGGGCGGACATGCCCTTGGTTTCCATCAGATAGAGCAGCACCCCGGGATCGACCCCGCCCGAGCGCGTCGACATGGGCGGACCGTCCAGGGCCGAGAAGCCCATGGTGGTGGCGATGCTGCGGCCCTGGTCCATCGCACAGAGCGAGACGCCGCTGCCCAGGTGGGCGACCACCACCCTGCCCCCGGCCTTTTCCCCATAGAGCCTGCGAAGTTCGCCCGCGATGAAGTCGTAGGACAGGCCATGGAAGCCGTAGGCGATCACACCCTCGTCGGTAATCTCCCGCGGCAGCGCGTAGATCCGGGCCAGCCGGGGTTGATCGGCGTGGAATGCGGTGTCGAACAGCCCCACCTGGACCGCATCCGGGAAGGCCGCCCGGGCGGCCGCGACAGCTTCGAGGTTGAAGGGCTGATGCAGGGGCGCCAACGGGACGAGGTCGCCGAGGCGCGCCAGCGTGGCCTCGTCCAGTCGCACCGGCGCCCGGAAGGTCAGGCCGCCGTGTACGATCCGATGGCCGATGGCGACGGGGGCGTCCAAGCCGCCGGACTTGGCGAGCCAAGCCAGCAGGCGAGGTAGGGTCCGGGCGAGGCCCCCGTCGGCCCGGGGCCAGTCGCTTTCAGCCGCCACCCGGCCGTCGGGTCCCCGGGCGACCAACCGGGGCTCATCCGGCAAGCCCGACACCGAGCCGCTCAAGGTCAGAGACAGCTCGTTTTCGGAAGATACGGAATAGACAGCGAATTTCAGGCTGGACGAGCCCGCGTTCAGAACCAGGATCTGGGACATGGTCACTTCGCCGGCTTGGACCGCTGGGCCTTGGCGACCAGGAGGGCGACCGCGCAGGAGGCCATGCGCGACAGCGCGCCGTCGGACCGGCTGGTCAGCATGATCGGCACCTTGGCGCCCATGACGATCCCCGCCGACTGGGCCCGCGCCAGATAGAAGAGCTGCTTGGCCAGCATGTTGCCGGACTCGATATCGGGCACCAGCAGGACGTCGGCGTCGCCCGCCACCTCCGACACGATATGCTTAGCCTCGGCGGCCTCCTTTGAGATCGCATTGTCGAAGGCCAGCGGCCCGTCGAGAAGGCCGCCGACGATCTGGCCCCGATCGGCCATCTTGCAGAGGGCTGCGGCGTCGAGGGTGGCGATCATCTTGGGATTCACCGTCTCCACCGCCGCCAGGATGGCGACCTTGGGCCGTGCGACCCCCATGGCCCGGGCGCAGTCGATGGCGTTCTGGACGATGTCCCGCTTGGTGGCGAGATCCGGGGCGATGTTGATCGCCGCGTCGGTGACCAGCAGCGGCTTGGGATAGGTCGGCACATCGAGGATGAAGACGTGGCTCATGCGCCGCTCGGTGCGCAGGCCGCTCTCGCGGGCCACCGCGGCCTCAAGCAGTTCGTCGGTGTGCAGGGCGCCCTTCATGATCGCCTGAACCTCGCCCTGCCCGGCCAGCAGGCAGGACAGGGCCGCGGCGGCGTGGCTGTGCTTGGCGTCGCGAATCTCAAGGCCAGAGATGTCCAGGCCCGCGGCTTTCGCCGCCTGAACGATCCGCGCCTGCGGGCCGACCAGCACCGGGACAATGAGCCCCCGCTCCGCGGCCTCCACCGCGCCGGTCAGCGAAAGCTCATCCACGGGGTGGACGACGGCGGTCTTCACCGGATCGGGTCGATCGGCCAGGGCCAGAAGGCGCTCCAGCTGGGATCCCGGGGCGCTGTCGGCGGTGGTCGGCAGGGGCAAGGCGAGGCTCCAGGGTTGCAGGGCTCCAAGCTGTCACGCCTGAGCCCTCAGGCACAGTCCCAGCGTCGGTTCACGCTCCGTCGGCGAGATCCGTCGTCACTCGCGCCGATAGCCGAGGTCCTGGAGGTCTGCGTCGTCCAGGCGGGTGGACTCCAGTTCGCTGGGGTCAGCATCCTCCGGCGCGCCGGCAAGTCCGCCAGCATCGATCAGGGCGGGTTCGTCGGCGCCTTCCCTCGGGCCTGCGTCCGGCTCGGCGGCGCGGACCTGAGGATTGTCGCTGTCGCGGCTCAGGCCGTCCTGCTCGTCGCGCGCCAGGGCGACGATCTCGTCGTTGTCCAGATCTTCGGCGATCAGGGCCTCGTCATCGTCAGCGTCGCCGAGGGCGGAGGTTTCGTCATGGACGGTCGGCATCTCCTCGAAGGTGCGCATCTCGGCCGGCGGAATGTCGTCGCCAGCCCCGATCGTATTGTCCTCGTCAAAGGTCTCGGCCTGGTCCTGCGGTTCGAAGTCGGGCTGTTCGGGCATGGTCGCCTCCACGTCATGGGGTGTGCAGACCGAACACCTCACCGCCCCTGGCCGTTCAACTTGGCCGCAAGATTTCCACATCTCAAATCCGTGGACTGGACCGGCGAACCGAAGGGACTCCCATGCGTTGGCTAGGCTGAGCCCACACTCCGAACCCTCAGACCCCCAAGCGAGGTGTTGCATGGACACGTCCGCCCTGCGCCGCGACTTTGTCACGCGGCCGATCTATCACATGGCCAAGGGTGTCCTGCCCGAGATGTCCGACACCGAGGCCGAGGCCATCGCCGCCGGAGACGTCTGGTGGGACGCCGCCCTGTTCTCCGGCGATCCGGACTGGCAGGCCATGCTGGACATTCCGCCCGCCAAGCTGACCGAGGCCGAGCGCGCCTTTATCGATGGTCCTGTCGATCAGCTCTGCGCCATGCTGGACGACTGGAAGATCAACTGGGAGGACCGCGACCTTCCGCCGGAGGCGTGGGACTTCATCAAGCGCGAGCGCTTCTTCGGGATGATCATTCCGAAGGAGTATGGCGGCCTGGGCTTCAGCCCCTACGCCCATTCCGAAGTGGTGCGGAAGATCTCCACCCGCTCGGTGGCCGCCGCCGTGACGGTGATGGTGCCAAACTCCCTCGGCCCCGGCGAACTGCTCATGAAGTTCGGCACGGACGACCAGAAGTCCTACTGGCTGCCGCGCCTGGCCGATGGCCGCGACATTCCCGCTTTCGGCCTGACCAGCGCCGAGGCGGGCTCGGACGCGACCGCCATGACCGACACCGGCGTGGTCTGCGAGGGCGAGTACAAGGGCCAGAAGGTGCTGGGCCTGAAGCTGAACTGGGCCAAGCGCTACATCACCCTCGGCCCGATCGCGACCGTCCTGGGGCTGGCCGTGAAGGTCAAGGATCCCGACGGCCTGCTGGGCGGCGAGGCGGACCTGGGC
>CAZERE010000085.1:4085-13912 GCA_964515365.1 uncultured Phenylobacterium sp.
TCCTGGCGCCCACCGACACCGCGGGCATCGAGATCGGCCGCCGGCACATTCCGGCCATGCAGGCCTTCCAGAACGGCCCCAATTCCGGCCATGACGTCTTCCTGCCCATGGACGCGATCCTTGGCGGCCAGGACCAGATCGGCAAGGGCTGGATGATGCTGAATGCGGCGCTGGCCGCCGGGCGCGGCATCTCCCTGCCCTCCCTGTCGGCGGCCGGCGCGGCCATGGCGGCGCGCACCACCGGCGCCTATTCGAGGGTTCGCACCCAGTTCCGCATTCCCATCGGCGAGTTCGAAGGGGTGCAGGAGCGCCTGGGGCGCATCGCCGCCAACGCCTATCTGCTGGACGCCGCCCGCCGCTTCACCTGCGCCGGCCTCGCGCTCGGCCACCATCCGTCGGTGGTCTCGGCGATCATGAAGAACAGCGCCACCGAGCGGATGCGCATCAGCGCCAACGACGCCATGGACGTCCATGCCGGCAAGGCGGTCATCGACGGGCCGAAAAACTATATGGGGACCTTCTACCGCTCGGTGCCGGTGGGCATCACGGTGGAGGGCGCCAACATCCTCACACGCAGCCTGATCGTCTTCGGCCAGGGCGCGATCCGCGCCCACCCCTTCATCCTCAAGGAGATGGAGGCCCTGGCTGACGAGGACACGCAGCGGGGTCTGGCCGCCTTCGACGTCACCGTCTGGGCCCATGCCGGCCACATCCTGCGGACGGCGAAGAACGCCTTCATCCGCTCCTGGAGCGACGGCCTTCTCGGTCCCGCCCCCGAGACCGGCCCGACCCGCCGCTATTACCGCAAGCTCAGCCGCTATGCGGCGAGCTTTGCCCTGGCCTCCGACGCCGCCCTGCTGACCATGGGCGGCTCGCTGAAGCGCAAGGAGATGCTCTCGGCCCGCTTCGGCGACATCCTGGCCGAACTGTACCTGCTCAGCGCCACCCTGAAGCGCTGGGAGGAGGATGGCCGCCAGGAGGCGGACCTGCCGCTCGTCGAGTGGATCATGCAGGACGGCTTCCTGACCATCGAACGGCGCATGAAGGAGATCCTCGACAACTTCCCCAACCAGCCCGTCGCCTGGCTGCTGGGCCTGTTCGTCCTGCCCTTCGGCGTCATCCGGCGAGGTCCCAGCGACCGGGTCACCCGCGCCTGCGCCCGGCTGATCCTGGAGCCGTCAGCCACCCGGGATCGTCTCACCGACGGCGTCTATCTGGGCGCCGGCGACGACGCCGTGGCCGAACTGGAGCGCGCCCTGGATCTGGTGGTCTCCACCGAACCGATCCGCGACCGCCTGAAGAAGCTACGGGTCCGCGATCCGGATGCAGCCCTCGACCAGGGCCTGATCAGCCGGGAGGACCACGACAGGCTGGCTGAGGTGGCCATCGCCGTCGCCAAGGTGGTCGCCGTGGACGACTTCTCGCCTGAGGAAGTTACCGGCAAGGCCACGCCGGCCGAGCAGGTGCGCGTCGAGGCCGCGGAATGAGCCGGCCGGTCTATATCGTCGACGGCGCCCGCACCCCCTTCATCAAGGCCCGCGGGCGGCCCGGCCCCTTCACCCCGGTGGATCTGGCCGTCCAGTGCGGCCGGCCCCTGCTGCTGCGCCAGCCTTTCGCGCCGACCGCCTTCGACCAGGTGATCCTGGGCTGCGTGAATGTGGTGGCCGACGAGATGAACCCCGCCCGGGTGGCGGCCCTGCGCCTGGGCATGGGCGAGGCCATGGTGGCCTTCACCGTGCAGATCAACTGCGGCTCGGGCATGCAGTCCATCGACACGGCCTTCCGCTATATCCAGCAGGGAACCGCCGACCTGATCCTGGCCGGCGGCGCGGAGTCGCTGAGCCACGCGCCCCTGGTGCTGAGCCATGACGCCACCGAATGGTTCGCCGAACTGAACGGCGCCCGCAGCCCGATGGCGAGGGCCAAGGCGGCCATGGGCTTCCGACCCGATTTCCTCAGTCCCGTCATCGGGCTGGAGCGCGGCCTGACCGACCCGATCACCGACCTCAATATGGGCCAGACCGCCGAGGTGCTGGCGCAGATGTTCGACATCTCCCGCCACGAGGCCGATCTCTACGCCTCCGAAAGCCAGCTCCGCTCGGCCCGCGCCCACACCGAGGGCTGGTTCAAGGGCGAGCTGGAGCCCGCCTTCGCCCGCGACGGCGAACTCTATGACCGCGATGACGGGGTGCGGCCGGACTCCAGCGCCGACAAGCTGGCCAAGCTGAAGCCGGCCTTCGAACCGCCCTTTGGCAAGGTGACCGCGGGCAACAGCTCGCAGATCACCGACGGCGCTGCGTGGGTGGTCCTGGCCTCGGAAGCGGCGGTCAAGGAACACGGCCTGGAGCCCCTGGCCGAGATCGTCGACAGCCGCTGGGCGGCCCTGGACCCGAAGATCATGGGGCTCGGCCCCGTGCTGTCGGCCACCGACCTGCTGCGCGCCCACGACATGACCCTGTCGGACGTGCCGATCTGGGAGATCAACGAGGCCTTCGCCGCCCAGGTCCTGGCCTGCCTGGCGGCGTGGCGGGATGACGACTTCCGCCGCCAGGTGCTCGGCCTGGAGGGCGACTTCGGCCAGATCGACCGGGAGCGGCTGAATGTCGATGGCGGCGCCATCGGCATGGGCCATCCGGTCGGCGCCAGCGGGGCGCGGATCGTCCTGCACCTGGCCAACGCCATGAAGCGCCTGTCCCAGCCCCGCGGCGTCGCCACCGAATGCATCGGCGGCGGCCAGGGCGGCGCCATGCTGATCCAAGCGGTCTGAAGGAGACATCGATGACGGACACCGCCTGGAAGACCCTCGAGCCGCGGCTGATGGAGCTTGGCCCCGACACCGGCGCGCCTGGCCTCTGGACGGCTTGGCGGCTGACCCGCGACGAGGACGGGATCGACTGGTTGATCGCCGACCAGCCGGGCGCCAGCGCCAATACGGTGTCCGAGGAGGTCCTCGAAGAGCTTGACCAGATCCTGGCCAAGGTGGAGCAGGACGCGCCCAAGGCCCTGGTGATCCGCTCGGCCAAGGCCGGCGGCTTCTTCGCCGGCGCCGATGTGAAGGCCTTTGTCGGCGCCCGCGACGCCGCTGAGGTGGAGCAGCGGATGACCCGCGCCCATGAGGTGGTGGACCGCTTGGCCAAGCTCAGCACACCCACGGTGGCCGTCATCCACGGCTACGCCCTGGGCGGCGGGCTGGAGATCGCGCTGGCCTGCGACCACCGCATCCTGGTGGGCGATGAGGCCCGCCTCGGCTTTCCGGAGGTTCAGCTTGGCCTGCATCCGGGGCTGGGCGGCACGGCCCGCCTGCTCGACCTGATCGACCCGCTGGAAGCCATGCAGATGATGCTGACCGGCAAGGCCAAGCGCCCGGGCGAGGCCAAGGCGATTGGCCTGGCTGATGCGGTGACCGAGGAACGCCATGTCCGCGCCGCCGTCGCTGCGGTCGCCCGCGGCGAGTTCCGCTCATCCAAGCCCGGCCGTCTGGGCCGGCTGCGCCATCAGGTGACCGAACGCATCCTGCACGCCGATCTTCCGCGCCGCGCTGCGGCTGATCGCATGCGCAGCCAGGCGGCCAAGCAGGCGCCGCCCGAACACTATCCGGCGCCGGGCGCCCTGGTGGACCTGTGGGAGCGTCACGGCGACGACCTGAAGGCCCTGCGCAAGGCCGAGATCGCCTCCTTCGCCCAACTGATGACGACGGACGCGGCCCAGAACCTGATCCGCGTCTTCTTCCTGCGGGAGAAGCTGAAGCGGCTGACCGAGGTGGAGGCCCCCGCGCCGCGCCACCTGCACGTCATCGGGGCCGGGGCCATGGGGGGCGACATCGCCGCCTGGGCGGCCTGGCATGGCCTGAAGGTCACCCTGGCCGACCTCAAGCCGGAAATCATCGCCCAGGCCGTCGGCCGGGCCGCAGCCCTCTATCCGAAGCTCGGCCACGACAGCGGCAAGACCCGTGACGCCCTGGACCGCCTGATCCCCGATCCGGACGGCCAAGGCGTCCGCCATGCTGATCTGATCATCGAGGCGGCCCCGGAAAAGCTTGAACTCAAAAAGAAAATCTATGCCGACCTTGAGCCGCGCATGAAGTCCGGCGCGGTGCTGGCGACCAATACCTCGTCCATCCGGTTAGAGGATCTGGCCCAGGGCCTTTCACGGCCCGAACGGCTGATCGGCGTGCACTTCTTCAATCCGGTTTCGCGGATGCAACTGGTGGAGATCGTCACCCACGAGGGTGTGGCGACCGAGACCCTGGACCTGGCCAAGGCCTTCCTGGGGGCCATCGACCGCCTGCCGGCGCCGGTGCGCAGCGCGCCGGGCTTCCTCGTCAACCGGGCGCTCACCCCCTACATGCTGGAAGCCATGGTGATGATGCAGGAGGGCCATTCGCCCGAAACCATCGACGCCGCCGCCGAGGCCTTCGGCATGCCGGTGGGGCCGGCCGAACTGGCCGATCAGGTGGGCCTGGACGTGGGCATCGCCGTGGCCGACAGCCTGAAGGCCGGTCTTGAAAAGCCCCTGCCCGTCCCGCCGGACACCCTGCGCGCCAAGGTCACGGCCGGCGAGCTCGGCCGCAAGACCGGCAAGGGCATCTACGCCTGGAAGGGCGGCGAGCCGCAGAAGGCCAAGTCCTTCCCCAAGCCCACCCAGGAGATGACCGACCGGCTGATCCTGCCGATGATCGACGCCTGCCTGGAATGCCTCCGCAAGGGCGTGGTCGAGGACGATGACGTGGTCGACGGCGCGATGATCTTCGGCGCCGGCTTCGCCCCCTTCCGCGGCGGTCCGATCCACTATGCCCGCGAGGCCGGGGCGCAGACGCTCAAGACCCGCATGGAAGAGCTCGCCGCCATCCATGGCGAGCGCTTCCGTCCCGACCAGGGCTGGGATCGTCTGACGTGAGTGCGGCGATGCTGCGGATGACCCAGGCCGACGATGTCGCCAAGGCCATCATCGAACGGCTGGACGGCAAGGTGGTGCTGGGCCTGCCGCTCGGCCTGGGCAAGGCCAACCACATCGCCAACGCCCTCTATGCCCGGGCCGCCACCGACCGCTCGATCTCGCTGCGGATCTTCACCGCGCTCACCCTGACGCCGCCGGAGCCCGGCAGCCTGCTGGAGAAGCGCTTCATGGGGCCGATCCTGGAGCGGACCCTGGGCGGCTATCCCGAGCTCGCCTACGCCCAGGCCCAGCGCCGCGGCGGCCTGCCGCCCAATATCGAGGTGGACGAGTTCTTCCTGCAGGCCGGCATGTGGCTGAACGATCCCGAGGTGCAGCAGAACTACATCAGCGCCAACTACACCCATGCCAGTCGCTACATCCTGGATCGCGGCTGCAATGTGATCGCCCAACTGGTGGCCAAGGGCGCCCGGGACGGCGCAGAGGGCTACAGCCTCTCCTGCAACACCGACCTGACTCTCGAACTGTTGAAGGCCAAGGCGGAGGCCCGGACCGACCTCATCCTGGTGGGCCAGGTCAACGCCGAGCTGCCCTATATGCCCGGCCCGGCCGAACTGGCGCCTGAGGCCTTCGCCATGATGCTGGAGAGCCCGGAGGTGGAGTTTCCCCTGCCCGGCCCGCCCAAACAGCCGGTCAGCCTGACCCACTACGCCATGGGGTTCCACGTCGCGAGCCTGATCCCCGACGGCGGCACGCTGGAGATCGGCATCGGCTCCATGGGCCATGCGGTGGCGCATGCGCTGATCCTGCGCCACCGGCAGCCGGCGCGCTTCGCCGAGATCCTGAAGTCCCTGACGCCGCCGGACGATCGGCTGGAGCGCCACACCGCCCCCTTCGAAGAGGGGATCTATGCCGCCACCGAAATGTTCGTGGACGCCTTTCTGGAGCTCTATCGCGCCGGCGTGCTGAAGCGCGAGGTGGACGGGGCGGTGCTGGACGCCGCCTTCTTCCTGGCGCCGCGGGACTTCTACGCCGCCCTGCGCGACATGCCGCTGGCGGAACGGGGCAAGTTCCGCATGACCGATGTGGGCTTCGTCAACGAGCTGCATGGCGCGGACTTCGACAAGCGGGTGGCCGATCGCAAGGGGGCGCGCTTCGTCAACAACGCCATGATCGCCACCCTGCTCGGCGCTGTGACCTCCGACGCCCTGGAGGATGGCCGGGTGGTGAGCGGCGTCGGCGGCCAGTACAATTTCGTGGCCCAGGCCTTCGCCCTGCCGGACGCCCGGTCGATCATGACGCTGCCGGCCAGCCGCCAGGGGCGCGACGGCCCGGAGGCCAACATCCGCTGGTCCTATGGCCACACCACCATTCCCCGCCACCTGCGCGACATGGTGGTGACCGAGTACGGCGTCGCCGACCTGCGCGGCGCCCGGGACGGCGAGGTGATCGCGCGGATGCTGGAGGTGGCCGATGCGGCCTTCCATGAAACCCTGGCCGGCCAGGCCAAGGACGCGGGCAAGCTGTCGCGCGACCACCAGATCAGCGCCTTCGCCGCCGGCAACACTGGCGCGGGGCTGGCTGAGCGGCTGGCGCCCTTCCGCGAGGCCGGAGACCTGCCGCCCTTCCCGTTCGGCAGCGAGATGACCGACGTCGAGCAGGGCCTGGCCCCGGTGCTGCAGAGGATCAAGGCCGCTGCGGCTTCCAAGACCGATATCGCCGCCCTGGCTTTGCGCGGCCTGGCGCCGGGCAAGACCCCGCCCGGCCTGGCCGCGGCGCTTGACCGCCTCGGGCTGTCGAAGCCCCGCGGGCTGGAGGAACGCCTCTATGCCCGCCTTGTCAGAGGCGCATTCGCAGAACAGTGATCCCGAACTGGCCTTGAGCTTGCACGGCGTGTGTCGAAACGTATCGGGACGGGACGCGCCATGTTCGACAAATCCAGCAAGACCTCACCTCAGCGTCGGCCAGACGAAGACCAGGCCCTGCGCGCCCAGCCGCCGCAACCGGTCGCCAAGCCCAAGCCGGCGTCGCTGATCGGTCCAGGCCTCTGCGTGCAGGGCGATATCGCCGGCGAGGCCGAGGTTCAGATCGACGGCCTGGTCCGGGGCGATATCCGGGTCGGCAAGCTCAGCCTCGGGCCGCAGGGCCGTATCGAAGGCTCCGTGGTCGCCGTGATCGCCGAGATCCGCGGCCATGTGAAAGGCCCGATGAAGGCCCGGCAGGTGCGCCTCTATGGCACGGCCCATATCGAGGGCGACATCGCCCATGAACAGCTGGCCATGGAGACCGGCGCCGTGTTCGAAGGCCGCAGCGTACGCTTGGCCAAGCCGGCCGAGGCCGAAGGCCAGACCGGGACCACCCCCGCGGCCTCCACCGCAGCCTGAACTCCCTCGGCTATGGCGGGCCGGCCGGGCGGGACATGTCTTCGGGGATGACCTCCCGGAACGCCGTTCCCGCCACCCCGGACGCGCGTCCGGCCTCGAACAGCCGGCCCATGGACTCGGCGTCGAAGGCCAGGCTGTCGGCGCCCAGCTCGGTCGGAATGGCCGCGTAGCGCAAGACTGCGCCGTTCCGCTCGGCGAAGGCGACGCTGGCGAGTAGATGCGCGCGGAGGTCGGCCTTGGACATGGTGTCGAAGCTGCGCATGAGGATCGGCAAGGTCGCGCCCTTGGTGATGGTCCGCCGCGCCTCGATCTCGCCGTTGATGATCACATAGAGGTCGGCCGGCGTCAGGCCGCCCTGGGGCTCCCAGAAGGACATGGTCGCAGGCGCCAGGACGAAGGGCGTGGTCACCCCGCCGTCCACATGCATTTCGGCCAGATCATTGCCGCTCCCGGGATCCATCATCACCGGCGGGAAGACGCCCGGAATACTGGCCGAGGCCACCATCACATTGCGAAACAGCGCCAGGGCGGCCGGCGCCTGGCCCGGCGCCTGTCCGGCCAGGGCGATCGCCCCCATGTCCCAGATCACTTCCTCCTGGGCGTCGAGATTGGTGGTCGCCACCAGCAGGCGCCGACCAGCCCGGTGCTCCACCGCAATGGCCCTCAGCAGGGGGCTGTCGACATACTTGCCGACGAGGGCGCGAAGCGAACGGTCGCTATAGAGGCTCGGCCGCCGGAGCAGGCCCCACTGGCCCTCGGTCAGTCGGGCCGCGTCCGGATCGGTATAGGCGCGGGTCAGCTGGTCGTCCCATTCCGGGCCGAGATAGGCGAAGGGCGCCATCAGGGCCCCTGTGCTGACGCCGGTGACGATGTCGAAGACGGGACGCGTCCCCGCCTCCGTCCAGCCCACCAGCAGGCCGGCGCCGAACGCGCCATTGGCGCCGCCGCCCGATACCGCCAGGACGGTCACGCCTTCGTCGGCCTGCGGACTGCGTTGGGCGCGCCAGCTCTCCAGAAAGGCCGTGCTGCCGACTTCGTCGGTGGCGACGAAGCGGAAGGCGTCCAGGGGCGTGGGCGCCGCCGCCGGGAGCTCGACCAGATCAACGCTCGGCCGGGCGATCGAGCCGCATGACGCCAGCCCGAGGGTCGCGGCCAGGACCATCCAGACTGCGCCCTTCCACGGTCTCATGACGGCTCCCGGAAGCTTGCCCATCGATCCTAATCCCTGGCTCACGAAGCGCCGGCTGTCGAGGCCGGTTCGCGGGCGATGGCGCATCGTTGCGCCAGGCGCCTGGTGAGGAAGCTGGCCACCGCCTCGACCCGCGCAGGGCGCGGGCCGCCAGGGGGCATGACCATGTGCAGGGCCACCGGCGGCGGGCTCCAGCCCTCGAGCACCACCTCCAGCCGGCCGGACGCCAGGCAGTCGCGGACAATGAAATCCGGCTGGACGGCGAGGCCCAGGCCCGCCTCCAGGGCCGGCAGCAGGGCCTCCGCGTTGTTGGCGCGCAGAGGCCCGCTGGGCCGCACCGACACCTCCTCCCCCGCCGCATTGGCGAACCGCCAGGTTTCAGGAGTCGGGAGATAGGCGTAGCCAAGACAGGCGTGCTCGGCGAGGTGGCTGGGATGGGTCGGGCGGCCGTGGCGGGCGAGATAACTCGGCGCTGCGACCACATGGCGGTGAACGGGGCCGATCCGGCGCGCGATCAGGGAGGAGTCCGGCAGGCTGGCGATCCGCAGGGCCATGTCGAACCCCATGCCGACCAGATCGATGGCCTCGTCGCTCATGTGAAGATCGATGGCCACCTCCGGATAGGCGGCCAGGACCTCGGGTAGCAGGGGCGCAAGCTCGATCAGCCCAAACGACATCGGCGCCGCCAGGCGCACCAGGCCGCGGGGCTGGGATGACTGAGCCAGGATCTCGTCCTCGGCCGCCTCCCCGTCGGCCAGCAGCTGGCGGGCGCGGTCGGCCAGCCGCGCGCCGCTTTCGGTCAGGGCCAGGCGGCGCGACGTGCGGTTGAACAGCCGCGCGCCCAGGCGGGCCTCCAGGCGGGTGACCGCCTTGGAGACCGTGGCCTTGGAGAGTTTGAGCTCGGCGGCGGCGGCCGAGAAGGAGCGCATCTCCACCACCTTGGCGAAGATGGCCATGGCTTCGAGGTCAGGCAGCGATGTCATGGATATGGAAACGATGCTTTTCGATAGTTTCTATTTCTAATCTGATCATGAAGCCTATCTTCCTCTCAAGCAATGGCGCCGACGACGGCGCGGGCAAGCAATGGCGCCGACGACGGCGCGGGCAAGCAATGGCGCCGACGACGGCGCGGGCAAGCAACGGCGCCCACGACGGCGCGGAGGTTTGAGAGATGATTGAGCGCAGAGGTTTTTCCGAACTGGGCGGCGCCGACCACGGTTGGCTGAAGGCCCGCCACCACTTCTCCTTCGCCAACTATTACGATCCCAAGCGCATGGGCTGGGGGCCGATCCGGGTCTGGAACGACGACGAGATCGCGCCGAACTCGGGCTTTCCGCCCCACCCCCACGCCGACATGG
Organism: uncultured Phenylobacterium sp.; assembly: GCA_964515365.1. Taxonomy (GTDB): domain Bacteria; phylum Pseudomonadota; class Alphaproteobacteria; order Caulobacterales; family Caulobacteraceae; genus Phenylobacterium. The sequence continues at coordinate 13,910 of CAZERE010000085.1, forward strand.
AGA
>CAZERE010000086.1:0-356 GCA_964515365.1 uncultured Phenylobacterium sp.
CCATCGTAGCGATGTTGCGGTCCAGGGCCTCGAGGTCCAGCACCAGCACCGGGGTGTTGCGCGCCCGGCGGGAGCCCTGCTGGCCGATCAGGTGGCCGTGCAGGCGGCGGTCGTCGGAAAGGGCGGTCATGGGGCCTCCGGCCTAGCTGAAGAGTTCGGCGAGGTGGGGATTGAGGAACTTGCCCGCAGGATCGCTCGCCCGCCGCACCGCGCGGAAGCGCTCCACCGCGGGATAGAGGGCGTCCACATCGGCGCGTGTGAGGAAATGGCGCTTGCCCCAGTGGGGCCGGCCGCCGGCGCCGCGGAAGATCGGCTCGGCCGCCTCGAACTGCGGCCTCCAGGGCATGGCCGCATAC
>CAZERE010000086.1:366-13793 GCA_964515365.1 uncultured Phenylobacterium sp.
ATCGAGGCGCCGGGGCCCTTGTTGAACGGGCTGATCCAGATGTCGTCGCCGGCCGTCCAGCGGAACTCGAAGGGAAAGGCCACGGGGCGGCGGTGTTTCCGGATCCAGGCGATGACCTCGCGCAGGGTGTCGAGACCTGCGGCGCGGGGCAGCTCGTACTCCATCTCCTCGAAGCGGACATTGCGGGTCGAGGGAAAGATCCGGTAGGCCGGTCCCACCTTGCGGCTGTCGCCCGAGGCCCGCATCAGGAACTTCTGCAGCGGGCCAATCAGGAATGGCAAGGCGGCGCCGAGGTCGCAGCAGAACTTGAAGATCGCCTCCTCGTTGCTCGGCGTGCCCCGCGGCGTGTCCTCATCCTCGATCGGATGCAGGGTCTTGACGATGGCGTGGTCGGCATACGGGAAGATGAAGAACTCGGCGTGCCGGTGTGTCCGGGCGAGGTCCTCGAAGTTCTCATAGACCCAGTCGATGGGCTTTCGGACGATCTTCTCCTCCAGCCGGTAGGCCGGCAGGACGGCGATGGTCGCCCGGCTGGCCACGCCCATCAGGCCAAGCGACAGGCGCTGGGCCTCGAAGAGATCCGGTTGGGAGGCGCGGCTGGTTTCGACCACCGAGCCGTCGGCCATCACGCTGCGGAACCCCTGCACCAGGGTCGAGAGGCTGCCCAGATCGCGGCCTGTGCCATGGGTGCCGGTGCCGAGCGCGCCGGCTAGGCTCTGGGGATTGACGTCCCCCTGGTTGGCCAGGGAGAGGCCCTCGTCCCACATGGCCCGGGTCAGCCGCTTCAGGCTCCAGCCGGCCGGGGCGCTGAGGCTCTGGCGGTCCGGGGCGATTTCGAGCTCGCCCTCCATCTCCGAGAGATTGATCAGGACCCCGTCGGTGGCGCAGAGCGGGGTGAAGGAATGCCCGGCGCCCACCACGCGCACCTTGTCGGCGCCGGCCACGATGGCCTGGAGTTCGGCCTCGGTGCGCGGTTGTGCGATCGTCTGCGGAGCTGATGTCACGCTCCCCGACCAGTTTGCCCAGGTCGCCACGTGTTTCCCCCATTTTCGCCCCAGGTGATCAAAGACCGGCGCCCCTGGCAATGGGTGACCGAGCGTCATCCAGGCTCAATTGGCCGCAGGGTTTGGGCCGCTCGATCAGGTATTCGGCCTTGGCGCCGGTGCGACGACGTGGCATCGGTCGCCGCAACAAACGTCTTGCGGCTACGTCCAGTGTCCCATGCGTGCTCCCCAAGGGAGCGGAACAGGATGAGGCTGCACGATGATCTCTTTGATATTCCAAGGTTCGCCGGTTTAGCTCAGCTGGTAGAGCAGCGGTTTTGTAAACCGAAGGTCGCGGGTTCGAGTCCTGCAACCGGCACCACCTTCTCAGGCGATATCAGATCAAAAGGCGCGCGCCGAGAGGCGTGAGCCGCCACCGGAAAGAGGATTCCGATGTCATTTCCCGCCACGCATCCGGCGCTTAGCCGGGCGCTCGAGGCGCAAGGCTATGCGACCCCCACCCCCGTCCAGGCCGCCGTGCTGGAGGCGCCGGAGGGCCGCGACCTGCTGGTGTCGGCCCAGACCGGGTCGGGCAAGACCGTCGCCTTTGGCCTCGCCGCCGCCACCACCCTGCTGGGTGAGGCCGAAACCTTCAGCCAGGCCGGTCCGCCGCTGGCCCTGGTGATCGCGCCGACCCGCGAACTGGCCCTGCAGGTCAGCCGCGAATTGGAATGGCTCTACGCCAACGCCAAGGCCCGGGTGGTCACCTGCGTCGGCGGCATGGACGCGCGGCGCGAGCAGCGCGCCCTGGGCGCCGGTTGCCACATCGTCGTCGGCACGCCGGGCCGCCTGCGCGACCACCTGGAGCGGGGCAATCTGGACCTGTCGGCCCTGAAGGTGGCGGTGCTGGACGAGGCCGACGAGATGCTCGACCTGGGCTTCCGCGAGGACCTGGAGGAGATCCTGGATTCCACGCCGATCACCCGCCAGACCCTGCTGTTCTCGGCCACCATCGCCAAGGACATCGTCACCCTGGCCCGCCGCTATCAGCGGGACGCCACGCGGATCGACACCACCCGTCGCGACGAGGCCCACGGGGACATCGCCTATCGCGCTGTCCGCGTTGCGCCCAACGAGGTCGAGAAGGCCGTCGTCAATCTGCTGCGCTATTACGAGTCCCCCGGCGCCCTGATCTTCTGCGCCACCCGCGAGGCGGTGCGCCATCTGTACGGCGCCCTGCGCGAGCGCGGCTTCTCGGCCGTGCCGCTGTCCGGTGGACCGCCGCCTGGACCCGCCCGACCGCGCTCTCGTCACCCCCGCCGACCTGCCGGTCACCCAGGCCGGCCTCCTGCACCGCAGCGGCCGCCCCGGCCGCGCCGGGCGCAAGGGCGTCTCGGTGCTGGTGGTGCCCTATACCCGTCGCCGCAAGGCTGAGCAGCTACTCGCCTCGGCGGGCGTCGAGGCCGAATGGGCCGGCCCGCCGTCGGGCGAAGAGATCCGCCTCCGCGACCAGGAACGCCTGCTGTCAGATCCGATGCTGAATGAGGCCCTGACCGGCGAAGACCTGACCCTGGCCCAGAAGCTGCTGGAAGACCGTGGCCCCGAGGCCGTGGCCGCCGCCCTGGTGCGCCTGCACCGTTCGCGGATGCCGGCCCCGGAAGAGCTGTTCGACGATGTGCGCGACCGCTCGCCCTCAGAGCCCCGCCCGGCGCGCCCCGAGCGCGGTCCCCGGCCCGAGGCCATCTCTGATGGCGTCTGGTTCCGCATGCCCGTCGGCCGCAGCAAGAACGCCGATCCCAAGTGGATCCTGCCGATGATCTGCCGCCTGGGTCACGTGACCAAGAAGGACATCGGCCAGATCCGCATCTTCGACCGCGAGACCAAGTTCGAGATCTCCAAGGCCGCCGAAGAGCGGTTCCGCGAGGCGATCAAGGCCGCAGGCTCGACCGCCGAAATCCCCGTCGAGGCCAGCGAGCCCCCCGGCGCCGCCCCGCCCCGGCGGCCTGGTCCGCCCCGCAATCGCGACGATGGCGACATGTCGCGCCCGCCGCGCCGGGACTTCGGGCCCCGCCCGGACTCGCGCCCCGACACCCGCGGCGACACCCGTCCCGACCGGGGACCGCCCCGCGGTCCCCGCGGCGATGGCCCGCCGCCCCGCGGCCCCCGCTCGGGTCCGCCCGGCGCCGGCTTCGCTGGTCCCAAGGGTCCGAAGAAGCCCTGGGACCCCACAGCCCCCAAGGGACCCAAGGGACCCGGCAAGCCCCGCAAGCCGCGGGACTAGGCCGTGAAGCCTGCGCTCACGCGGTGAGCGCAGGGCCCGTATAGCTGTCGCGCAGGTCCTTCTTGAGGACCTTGCCGATGTGGCTGCGGGGCAGGTTGTCGATCAGCACCACGTCGGCCAGGCGCTGGGTCTTGCCGACCCGGGCGTTGAGCCAGGTCTTGATGTCGTCCGGCGTGGCGGTCTTGCCCGGGCGCAGGGTGACATAGGCCACCGGCGTCTCGCCCCAGCGGTCGGACGGCACGCCGACCACGGCCGATTCCAGCACGTCCTCGTGCTTGGCCAGCTCCAGCTCCATGTCGCTGGGATAGATGTTGAAGCCGCCCGAGATGATCATGTCCTTCTTGCGGTCCATGAGCGTCAGGAAGCCGTCCTCGTCGAAGCGGCCGACATCGCCCGTGCGGATGAAGCGCAGGCCCTCAGGGCTGTACCACTCGGCGTCCCGGGTCTTGCCCGGCTGGTTGTGGTAGCCGACCATCATCGCGCCGGAGCGGCCGACCACCTCCCCCACATGGCCCTGGGGGACCTCCTTGCCGTCCTCGTCGATCAGCCGGATGTCGTGGCCGTTCATCGGCTGGCCGACCGTGTGCAGCTTATCGGGGTGCTCGTGGGCCACCAGCATGCAGGAGCCACCGCCCTCGGTCATGCCGTAGAACTCGATCAGCCCGCCGGGCCAGCGCTTGAGCACATCGGCCTTCACCTCCGGCGAGAAGGGGGCGGAGGTGGAGAACTTCAGGGCGAAGCTCGAGAGGTCATAGGTGTCGAAGTCCGGCCGCTCCATGATCCGGCGGTACTGGACCGGCACCAGCATGGCGTGGGTGGCCCTGTGACGGGCCGCCATCTCCAGGAACTTCTGGGCGTCGAACTTGGGCATCAGCACGGCTGTGCCGCCATTGCCAAGGGTCGGCAGGAAGCTGACCAGGGTGGTGTTCGAATAGAGCGGCGTGGAGACCATGGTCACCGCCTCGGTGGAATAGATCCCCCGCCGCACCTGGCCCCAGCGCATGGCGTGCGGCTGGACGATGCCCTTGGGCGTGCCAGTGGTGCCGGAGGAATAGATGATGTTGAACGGGTCGTCCGGCCCGACGGCCACGGCCTGCGGCGTCGCGCCTTCAGCCGCCAGCCAGTCCTGGAAGGCGACCCCGGCCGAGGAGCCGTCCAGGGCCACGCGCCTGGCCTTGATCTGGTCGGCCACCGGCTCCAGCAGGGCCGCGACGCCCTCGTCCAGGAAGAAGACCTTGGCCCCGCAGTCGTTGAGCATCATCACCAGGCTGTCGGCGGTGGACGACGGGGCCAGCGGGGCCGCGGCCGCCCCGGCGCGAAGGGCGCCCATGAAGACCGCGGCATATTCCAGGGAGGTGGTGGCGCAGATCGCGGCGGCCTCGTTGGGCCCCACGCCGTCGCGCTGCAGGGCCACGGCGATGCGGTCCATCAGGCGGTTCAGGCCGGCATAGTCCAGGGTCCGCTCACCATCCACCAGGGCGGTGTGGCCGGGACGGTCGCGCCCCTGAGAAGCGATCAGCGCCGAAAGCGTCCCGAAGTCCTGGGCCATGAGTTCTTCGGTGGTCATCGGCGCGTCCCTTTCCCGGATGTGTTTTCGGGAGTGGGCATATCGCGGAAGCCCGCCGGGCGGCAACTGCGGCGGCGCTTATCTCAGCCGTTCCAGCGGCGGACGCGGCCCACATCCACATGGACGAAGTCCGAGCCGGGATAGTAGCCGACCCCGCCCGCCTGCAGCCCCCACGCCGCGTCCCGCAATCTGGCGAGATCGACGCCGGGCATCCGGATATCCATGGCCAGGCCGTCCATGTGCAGGCTGCGCTTGGCCACCCCGCCGCCGCCGGACTGGCGCAGGGCTTCATTGGTGCGGGGGGAGCGGTAGCCGGAGATCACCTGCACCGCCTGGGGCGCCCTCAGATCGGTCTGCAGGCGCGCCACCAGGTCGAGCAGGCCCGGCGCCATCTCGTGCGTCTCACCGGTCCGATGATCGCGCAGAACCTTGGCCAGGCTGGCGAGGGCGTCCTTCACATAGGCCCCGGCCTCCCAATAGGTGGCCGCCAGCCGCTCGCCGGTGTGCAGGTTCAGGACCGAGAGATGACGCGGCGCCGGGCTCGCCATCGCCAGGGCGGGCCTCGCCAGCGGCAGGGTCAGCGCGGCGGCGATCAAGGCGCGTCGGTGCAGAGACATGCGACATCCTCCTGGCTGTCCAAGCCTGCCAGACCCTAACCCGCCGACAAAGCGCATTCCGTCTCGGGCGGCGCCATGCCGCGGTCAAGCTGAGCGAAGGCCTGGCTTTGCAGAGCGGCGATGAGCTGGGCGTCCCAGCCATAGGGGTCCGCCAGGAGATGCAGGCCAGCCGCGTCCACGAACGCGGTCGTATAGGTGACAAACACCGGGATCGGCTCGACCAGATCAACCCGGCGCGTCTCGCCCTGGGCGATCGCGCCATCCACCATTTCTCGGGACCAGCCCTGCCCGGCCAGCAGCAGGGCGGCCAGGTCGCGGGGCTTTTCCAATCGGATGCAGCCGTGGCTAAGGGTGCGGACAGGACGTTGGAAGGCCGCCCGCCCTGGCGTGTCGTGGAGATAGACGCTGAAGGGGCTTTCCATGTCGAATTTCAACTGGCCCAGGGAATTGCCGGGTCCCGGCTGCTGCTGCAGTCGACCGCCCTGATAGGTGAAGTTGTTTCGGGCCAGATAGCCGGGGTCGCGGGCGGCCCGCGGCAGGATTTCCCCGTTCGCAATGGAGGTCGGGACGTTCCACGGGGGGTTGAGGACCACGGTCTCGATCGCCGAGATGAACATCGGCGTCTTGGTGGCTGGCGCGCCGACGATAATGCGCATGTCCAGGACGCCCCCGCCCTCGACAAACAACGTCGCGCGAGCCGCCCCGACGTCGGCCTCGATACGGGTGGCGGGAAGCGGACGGGGCAGCCACCGCCAGCGCTCCAGGTTGGCGTCGATCTGGGCCAGCCGCGCCTGGGCGCTCACATTCAGGGCCGCATAGGTGGCGGGTCCGACAATGGCGTCGGCTTCCAGGCCGCGGAGCGCCTGAAAACGCCGCACGGCCGCTACAAGCCCCTCATCATAGACGGCGGCGGCTTCCATCGCGGGGACCTCCGTCGCAGGCGCAGCGACAGGCGCAGGGGCCAGGGGCGCTTCAAACCCCTCCGTGGCCAGCCTTGCGCGCAGGGCCTCGACTGCGGGTCCGGCGTCCCCGGGACGTAAAACCTCAAGGGGGGTCAACTCGGCCCAGCCGCCTGCCGCGACCTTGGCCGCATAGTCCCGCCGCGCCGCCACAAGGCGACCATAACGCGGGTCGGCTGGAGACAGGCCGGCGATCCATTCGTCCACCGCATTGGCGGCCCGCGCCGCCGCCCATTCGGCAGGCAGGTTTCTTGGACCTGGGACGATCGTCCATAGGGTGTTGATACGCGTCGGCTGATCGATACGCCCGGCCTCCCGCCGGGCATGGGCGAGAAGCTCGGCCTCGAGAAGATCCGAGGCCATGGGTTCGGAGAGCGCTGGCGGGGGCTCAGGTCCCTGGCGGAGAGCGCCGAGAATGGCCGAACGCTCAGACAGCGTAAGGGGCTCGGCCTGGGCCATGGAGACTGAGCCAAGAACGAAGAAGACTGCGCAGAGCCGAAGCCATTTCATGGTCCACCCTTAGCACGTCGGTCATCGGCTGTGGCTCGGGCCTTCGCCCTGCCGACGGCCAGCCAGGTCGCCCCTCACGTCAAACGGCTTTTGTCGGCCTGCGGAGGTCGACGCCATTGCATGGCGCGGCGACTGGGCTAGCTTGCCGCCACATTTCGCAAGGGCGCGCGCATCCATATGATTGATCACACCAAGATGGCTCTGGCCGCCGCAGGCCTGCTGGGACTGGCGGCCTGTGGCCAGGGCGGCGGAGACACCTCTGCGCCGGCGGCGCCTTCTCCGCCCTCTGAAGCCGAGCAGCAGGCCGTGCTGGCCTCCCTGCCTGCCCCCTACAACACCGCCGACCTGGAGAACGGTCGTCGGCAGTTTGGCCTCTGCCGGTCCTGCCACACGGTGGTCGAGGGGGGCCCGAACATGACGGGCCCCAACCTGCATGGGGTGTTCGGGCGTCCGGCGGCCTCGGTCGAGGGCTATCGCTATTCCGACGCGCTGCAGAACGCCGGCTTCGTGTGGGACGCCGAACGCCTGGACGCCTGGCTGGCCAATCCGCGCACCTATCTGCCCGGCAACCGGATGACCTTCGTCGGGCTCGACGACCCGAAGAAGCGCATCGACCTGATCGCCTATCTGAAAGTCGAGTCGGGCTTCGCGCCCGGCGAGGCGGCGGCGCCTGAACCAGAGCCTGCGGCGCCCGCAGAGTCATAAAACACGAATGACGTGCGATTTCGAGCAGACACAACCTTGACGATGTAGAGCGTCGCGCCCACCTTGAGGGGGTCGCGCTCACGTTGCATCTGTCGATCGCGATGATCGCCCCGAAGCCGCAAAAGGGTTTCGGGGCGCCCCCCAATCCTGACGACTGGGCCTTCCCCTGCCCCCCGGGGGAAGGCCTCTTTCGTTTGGGAGCCCAGAACTGAGGGCGCGCGCCTATTCGGCGGCGTTGGCGACCCGGGCCTGCTCGGCCTCTTCGAAGGCTTCGATCCGCCGGGCCATATGCTCGGGCGACTTCGTGAACCGCGCCAGCAGGTTGTAGAAGACCGGCACGATGAACAGGGTCAGCATCGTGGCGAAGATGGCCCCGAAGAAGATCACCACCCCGATGGAGCGCCGGGATTCGCCGCCGGCCCCGCCCCAGACGATCAGCGGGATGGCGCCGGCCGCGGCCGAGATCGAGGTCATGATGATCGGGCGCAGGCGCAGGGTGGAGGCCTCGATCACGGCCTCGCGGATCGACAGGCCCTCGTCGCGCAACTGGTTGGCGAACTCGACGATCAGGATGCCGTTCTTGGCCGCGATCCCCACCAGGATGATCAGGCCGATCTGGCTGTAGGTGTTGATGGTCGAGCCGGCGACCAGCAGGCCGAACAGCCCCCCGAGGGCGGCCACCGGCACGGTGAGCATGATCACGCCCGGATGGATCCAGCTTTCGAACTGGGCCGCCAGGACCAGGAAGACCAGCAGCAGGGCCAGGCCGAAGGCCAGGCCGACGGCGCCGCCGGCCTCGAGATAGTCGCGGGCGCCCCCGCCCCAGATGACGCCGACGCCGCCGGGCTGCTTGTCCACCTCAGCCTCGAAGAAGCTGATGGCGTCGCCGATCGTGTAGCCGGGATTGAGCTGGGCGCTGAGGTTGATGGACCGGGACCGGTCGGTGCGTTCACGGTCCGGGGTGTCGCCGCGCACCTCCGAGGTGACCACGGAGGCCAGCGGAATGGTTTCGCCGGATTCCGAGCGCACATAGAGGTTGTTGAGGTCCTCCTGGCTCATCCGCTCCTCCCGGCCGGTCTGCAGGATGACGTCGTACTCTCGGCCTTCGCGGATATAGGTGGTCACCCGCCGGGAGCCGAACATGGTCTCCATGGCGCGTCCGACCGCCTGGGTCGTGACTCCCAGGGCGGCGGCCTTTTCCCGATCGATGGTGACCAGCAGGCGCGGAGAGGTCGGCTCGTAGTCCAGCCGCACCCGGGCCAGGCCAGGGTTCTGCTCGGCGGCGGCCTGGATCGGACGCAGCCAGTCGGCGATCTGGTCATATTCCGCGCCGATGGCGATCAGATCGACGCTGTTGCCTTCACTGCCGCGCAGGGCCGGGCGAACAAAGGCGATGGCGCGAACCCCGGTGAACTCGGCCAGCTCCTCATTGAGCTGGGCGGCCAGTTCGTTGGAGTTCACGCCGCCTTCGGGGACGGTCACATTGCCATTGCCGGTGTTGTACTGCGTGCCGCCGAAGCGGGGCATGGAGACCAGATAGCGCGACACCTCGCCGGCCTCGTACATCTCCATGAGGCGGGCTTCGATCTGCTTCACGGCGTCATAGGTGTAGTCGTAGCCGGCCCCCTCGGGACCATTGATGCTGATGTCGACGCGGCCGCGGTCCTCCTCGGGCACCAGCTCGCTGGGCAGGTAGGTGAACACCCCGAAGGCCGCGATCGCCAGGACGACCACCAGCGCGCCGGTCGCCCAGGTCGCCGCGGGCTTGCCCAGCAGGAATTCGAGCGAGGCGTGGTAGGAATTGCGCAGCTTGTCCATCGAGCCGTCGACGGTGCGGGCCAGCCAGCCCTGACCCTTGGCCGGCCGCAGCAGCTTGGACGCCAGCATGGGCGACAGGCTGAGCGCCAGCAGGGACGAGAAGGCGACAGCCGCGGCGACGGCGACGGCGAGCTCGACGAAGAGCCGGCCAATATAGCCCGGCAGGAACATCAACGGCGCAAACACCGACATCAGCACGATGGTGGTGGCGACCACGGCGAAGAAGACCTGGCGCGTCCCGCGCTGGGCGGCCACGGGCGCCGGCTCGCCCTCGTCGATCCGTCTCTGGATGTTCTCGACCACCACGATGGCGTCATCCACCACCAGGCCGATGGCCAGAACCAGGGCCAGCAGGGTCAGCAGGTTCAGCGAGAAGCCCAGGGGCGCAAGGACGATGAAGGTCGACAGGATGCAGATGGGCGCGACGACGGTGGGGATGATCGCCGCCCGCCAGGTGCCCAGGAAGATGAAGTTCACCAGCCCGACGATCGCCAGGCAGATGCCCATGGTGATCCAGACCTCTTCCAGGGCGTGCCGGGTGAAGAGGGTGAAGTCGACGGCGACATTGAGCTCCGTGCCCTCGGGCAGGCCCCGGTTCAGCTCGGGCAGCAGGGCGCGGATGCCGTCGGAAATCTCCAGGTCATTGGCCTGGGACTGGCGGGTCACCGCAATGCCGACCAGATCGCGGCCGTTGGAGCGGAACATGCGCCGGCGCTCGTCGGCCTCCTCCGAGACCCGGGCGATATCGCCCAGCCGGGTCACATAGCCGCCATCGCCGGGGGTGGTCACGGGCAGATCGGCGAACTCTTCGGGCGTGGAATAGCCCCGGGCGACCCGGATGGTGAAGTCCTTGGCCGCGGCTTCCAGAGACCCGGCGGGAAGCTCCAGGTTCTGGGCGTTCAGGGCGTTTTCCACGTCCGTGACCGTGATGTCGCGGGACGCCATGGCCTGGGGATCGAGCCAGATCCGCATGGCGTAGTTCTGCGCCCCGCCCACGCCCACCTGCGCCACGCCCGGAACGGTCGAAACCCGCTCGACGAGGTAGCGGTTGGCGTAGTCGGTCAGCTGCAGGCGGTTCAGGGTGGTGGACGAGAGGCCCAGGAAGATGATCGGCTGGGCGTCGGCGTCGGCCTTGCGGATCTGCGGCGGGTCGGCCTGGAGGGGCAGGTTGGCCGAAACGCGGGACACCGCGTCGCGCACATCGTTGGCGGCGGCGTCGAGGTCGCGGCTGAGCTTGAACTGGATATTGATGCGCGAGGAGCCGTCGCGGGACCCGGAGGTCATCCGGTCGACGCCTTCGATGCCGGCGACCTGGCGCTCGATGACCTCGGTGATCCGCTCCTCGATCACCTCGGAGGAGGCGCCGCGATAGTCGGTGCTGATCGAGATGACCGGCGGATCGACGGCCGGCAATTCCCGCACCGTCATCTGGGTGAAGGAGGCGAGCCCGACCACGCAGAGGATGATCGCCGCGACCGCGGCGAACACTGGACGACGGACGGAGAGGTCCGAGAGGGTCATGCGCCTGGCCGTTCCGCCGCGGGAGCGACCCCGGCGACGTCAGAGGGGGTGGGGGTTTCGGCGATCCGGACCGACTGGCCGCCGGTCACCTTGTTCACCCCGTTGGCCACGATGCGGTCTCCGGCCTTCAGGCCGTCACGGATCTCGACAAAGCCGTTCTGGCGCATGCCGGCGACCACCGGCCGCTGTTCGGCCCGCGGGCCCTTGTCGCCGTCGGCGATCAGGAAGACGAAGGAGGACGAGCCCTGGACCGAGACGGACGCCTCGGGCACGGCCAGGCTCTCGCGCTGGCCCCGCGACAGGGCGACCCGCATCATCATGCCCGGCCGCAGCAGGCGGTCGGGATTGGGGAAGATGGCCCGGGCGGTGATCGCGCGGGTGGATTCATCGACACGGGTGTCCAGCGTCTCGATCTGGCCGCGGATCTGAGTGTCGGGATAGACGTCGCTGGTGGCGACGATGGTCTGGCCCGCCTGCAGCCCGGCCAGGTAGCGCTCCGGCACCTGGAAGTCGACGCGGACCGAGGATAGGTCGTCGAGGGTGACGATGGTCGAGCCCGGATTGACCAGGGCGCCTGGAGTGATGTCGGTCAGGCCGACCACCCCGGCGAAGGGGGCGCGGATCAGGCGGTCGCCGCGCCGGGCCTCGGCGGCGGCCAGATCAGCCTTGGCCGTCCGATAGGCCGCCTGATGCTCTTCCACCGCGGCCTGGGAGGCGAAACCCTGCTCGGCGAGGGTGTTCCAGCGCTCCAGGGTCTGTTCGGCCTGCAGCAGGCGGGCCCGGGCCTGTTCGACGCCGGCGTTCTGTTCGGCGTCCTTCAGCTCGACCAGGACCTCGCCCTTGGACACAAACTGCCCGTCGGTGAACCGCACGCGCTCCACCAGCTGCGTGGCCGCAGCGGTCAGGGTGACGGACTGGCGGCCCTTGGCCACGCCCAGCAGCTCGACGGTGTCGTTGAAGCTCCGGGTGCTCACGGCGGTCGCCGCCACCGGCACGCCGCCGCCGCCCGGGCCCCCAGGACCCCCAGGCCCGCCGGCCTTCACCTGCTCGCCGCCCATGACCATGCGCAGCCCGCCGACGATGACCATGAGAAGGACGATGACCAGGGCGCCGGCGAGGAAGAAATGGCGTCTTACCAATGCGGGCTCCATCGCTCCGGCGGGGGAGCGTGCGAATGACGTGACACGGACAATAGGACTCAGCGGAAAGGCTTACGCCGCGTCCAGTAACAGAACGATGGCCGTTCGTGTCGGCTTTGAAACACGGGGGCGCTCGCTGAATATTCGAGCTGTCCTAACAAAAAGATGCGCGCGGCCGCCTATGAAAATATCGCCATGTGGTCAAGACGCGGGCTGGTCCCAGCCCACCCGCGCCGCCCCCGTCGATCAGGCGTCGTAGCCCGGCGATTCGCGGTCGAGCCGGCGCAGGCAGCCGGGCCAGGCCAGCTTGCCGCCGATGCCGCGGGCCACCTGGGACCTGACCTCGGCCTGCGACGCCTCGGGGGCGAACAGCACGTTCTCGCGGCCGGCCGACAGGGCCATGACCTGCTGCTTGCAGGCCCGCTCCAGATAGAACATGCCGATCCAGCAGTCGGCGGCGCTCGAACCCACCGACAGGGTGCCGTGGTTGCGCAGCAGCATCAGGGTCTTGTCGCCGATATCGGCCACCAAGCGCTCGCGCTCGTCCAGGTTCAGGGCGATGCCCTCATAGTCGTGATAGGCCAGACGCGGCAGGACGATCAGGGCGTGCTGCGACAGGGGCAGCAGGCCCTCCTTCTGGGCCGCGACGGCGACGCCCTGATCCGAATGCAGGTGCATCACGAACTTGGCGTCCTCCCGGGCCTCATGGATGGCCGAGTGGATGGTGAAGCCCGCCGGATTGATGAAGTAGGGCGTGTCCTGGAGGATGTTGCCGGCCAGGTCGATCTTCACCAGGGACGAGGCGGTGATCTCCTCGAACAGCATCCCGTAGGGATTGATCAGGAAGTGGTGCTCGGGCCCGGGAATGCGCGCCGAGATGTGGGTGTAGATCAGGTCGTCCCACCCGTGCAGCGCCACCAGCCGATAGAGCGCGGCCAGCTCCACCCGGGCCTGCCACTCCTCCACCGCCACCTTGCCTTGCAGGGACATCACGCCAGCAGATCCGTCGGCCATAGCGGCCTCCCTTTGAGTTCCTGTTCTGTCCCTTAAGAGTCCCCCTCCAGCCGGCCATCGTCAAGGGCGAGGACGTTCAACCATGGCTGAGCACCCGCCGCACGGCGTCGCGCCAACGGGCCTGGCCGGCCTGGCGCAGGTCTGGGTCCAGGGCCGGGACTGACGGCTCGGTGGTCGGCCGCGCCGCCGCGGCGGCCTCGACATCGGGATAGAGACCAGCCCCCAGGCCGGCGAAGAGCGCCGCCCCCAGGGCGGTGGTCTCCTCATAGCTGGCCCTGGCGACCCGTTGGCCGGTGAGATCGGCCAGCCGCTG
>CAZERE010000087.1:0-13578 GCA_964515365.1 uncultured Phenylobacterium sp.
TCAGGCCAAAGGCCGGAAGGGCGAAGGAGTGGATGACGTCGGCGGCGGTGACCAGCACCCGCACCGTCTTGCCCACCGGAACCACCATGGGCTCGTTGGCGGCCAGCAGATAAGGCACGCCCGCGGCGTCGGCCTCGTCTTCCGGCAGCATGTTGGAGATGAACTCGCCAACCTCATGGTCGGGATATTCGTAGCCCCAGTACCACTGGTAGCCGACGGCCTTCACCGTCAGGTCCGGGCGGGGCATGTCGTTGTAGTTGAACAGCAGCCGGAAGGAGAAGATGGCGATGAAGACCAGGATCAACACCGGCACCAGGGTCCAGATGACCTCGATGGTGGTGTTGTGGCTGAACTTGGCCGGCACCGGATTGGAGCGGGCGTTGTAGCGCACGATCACCCAGATCAGCAGACCGGCCACGAACAGGGTGATGATCGTGATGATCGGCATCAGAATGGCGTCGTGGAAGAAGATCGCATCATGCTTCAGCGGCGCGGCGGCCGGCTGTAGCGCAATCCCCTTAGGCGTAGGCTGACCCATAAGGTCCTGGGCCAGCGCCTGGACACCCCAGAACGCCGTCATGGCGACCGCGACGGCGCCTGCCGCCCACGTCCGCATCCCCTGCAAGCTCGACTTCATGTCCCCTCGGTCTCTTTGGCCGGGCGGACCTCCCGCCGAATGCGTGGTCGCCGCCCCCCGACTGAAACGAGGCTTACGCAGCGAAAGATATTCGCCGCTAGGCCCTCAGCGGGCGTGCATACGCGCTCTCCCCAAGCTTGCCAAGGCGCAAGGCGGTCCGTCGCGCATGTCTGGAGCGAACGAGGCCAGGACCATATGACGCATCGCCCGGTGTCCGGGTTTGCATCGTCGCGGGCGGCTGGCCGTGACGCGGAGCCTAAGAGACCCTATGTCTTGGAGCCTGCTCGTTTTCGAGGTCGCCCATGAACGCCCATACGCCCGCGCCTTCCATCCTGGACTCCTGCGGCGTCGCCCCCGAACGCGCCCGCGAAATCCTGGGCGAAGCCCTGGCGGGCGCCGACGACGGCGAGATTTTCGCCGAACGCTCCGAGAGCGAGTCGTTCCTGTTCGATGACGGCCGGCTGAAATCGGCGGCCTATGATTCGACCGAAGGCTTTGGCCTGCGGGTCGTGGCCGGCGAGACCGCCGGCTACGCCCACTCCACCGAAATCTCCGAAGCCGCCCTGCGCCGGGCCGGCCAGTCGGCGGCCCTGGCCAAACGGGGCTATCAGGGGGTGGCCGCCGAAGGCCCGCGTTCGACCAATACCCGCCTCTATGGTGAGGACGATCCCTTGGCCTCGCCGGACTTCGCCGCCAAGGTCGCCCTGCTTCAGGAGATCGACGCCTGGGCCCGCGCCCGCGACCCGCGCGTGGTGCAGGTGATGGCCAGCCTGAGCGGCGAACGGCGGATCGTGGAGATCCTGCGGGCCGACGGCCGGCTGATCCGCGACGTCCGTCCCCTGTCGCGCATCAATATCCAGGTCACCGTCGAGAAGGACGGCCGCCGCGAGGTGGGCTTCTCCGGCGCCGGCGGCCGCGCCGGCTTCGAAGGCTGGATCAGCCCCGAGGCCTGGCATGAGCAGGGCGAGGAGGCGCTGCGCCAGGCCCTGGTCAATCTGGAGGCCGTGGCCTGCCCGGCCGGCGAGATGGACGTGGTGCTGGGCCCCGGCTGGAACGGCGTGCTGCTGCACGAGGCCGTCGGCCACGGGCTGGAGGGCGACTTCAACCGCAAGGGCACCTCGGCCTTTTCCGGCAAGATCGGCCAGCGGGTGGCCGCGCCCGGCGTCACCGTCTTCGACGACGGCGCCCTGGCCGGGCGGCGCGGCTCGCTGACCGTGGACGATGAAGGCACGCCCACCGAACGCACCGTGCTGATCGAGGACGGCATTCTGGTGGGCTATATGCATGACCGGATGAGCGCGCGGCTGATGGGCCACGCCGCCACCGGCAATGGCCGGCGCCAGTCCTACGCCCACCTGCCCATGCCCCGGATGACCAACACCGCCATGGAGGGCGGCTCCACCCCGCGCGAGGAGATGATCGCCTCGACCAAGCGCGGCCTCTACTGCGCCAATTTCGGCGGCGGCCAGGTGGACATCACCAACGGCAAGTTCGTCTTCCAGTGCACCGAGGCCTATCTGATCGAGGACGGCAGGATCACCTCGCCGGTCAAGGGCGCGACCCTGATCGGCGACGGTCCGTCGGCCCTGACCCGGGTGACCATGATCGGCGACGACTTCGGTTTCGATCCGGGCGTCGGGGTCTGCGGCAAGTCGGGCCAGAGCGTGCCGGTCGGCGTGGGCCAGCCCTCCCTGAAGATCACCGGCCTGACGGTGGGCGGCACCAGCCTCTGATCCCGAACGGCGATCGCCGAACCTGTCAGGGATTTAACTGGCCCTGAAAGCCGAGCGTGGATCATCTGGCCTCCGGAGGAGAGACCCAGATGATCACCCGCGCCCTGGCCGCCTTCGCCGCGGTCTGCCCTCTGGCCCTGCCGGCCCTGGCCCTGGCCCAGTCGCCCGAGCCCCTGGCGGAGGCCGCCCCTGCGGCCGCGGAGGGCAGCGGCGCCATCAGCTATCCGCCGTCCTTCTTCGCCGCGGCCCAGCCCACCACGGCGCTGGAGATGATCGAGCGGCTGCCGGGATTCGTGCTCGACGGCGGCGACAATGTCCGCGGGTTCGAAGGGGCGGCCGGCAATGTGCTGATCGACGGCCGCAGGCCCGCCTCGAAATCCGACGACCTGGAAGAAATCCTCCGCCGCATTCCGGCGTCGCAGGTCGCCCGCATCGACCTGATCCGCGGCGGCGCGCCCGGCATCGACATGCAGGGCAAGTCGGTTCTGGCCAACCTGATCCGCACCGAGACGAACTCCGTCCAGGGCCTGGTCGCCCTCGCCTACCGCCACATCTATGACGGCCGCGACCTGCTGGGTCTGCGCCTCGAAGGCTCCGGCCGCTTGGGCCAGACGGCCTGGGAGGCGGGCTTCGTCGGGGGCCAGGGGCCCGATGACGGGGCAGGCGATGGCCCTCGCGTCCGGACCGACAGGGCCGGCGTCCCCCTGATCGTCAGCTTCGTGGACAGCGAGGGCACGGGGACGAACGGGACCCTGACCGGGGCGGTGGAGCGCCCTCTCGCCGGCGGTCAGCTCCGCGCCAACGGGCGAGTCTTCATGGACCACTTCACCTATGACGAACTCAATCTCGGCCCGGCCACCCGCGAGGTGAGCCGCGAGGTTTTCGACCTGACCGAGACCGAGCTGGGGGCCAGCTTCACCCGGCCGCTGGGGCCGCGCACCAGCCTGGAGCTGATCGGCCTGCGCCAGACCGCCGATGAGACCATCGAGTCGCAGTTCGACGATCCCACCTATCGCGGCCGCTTCGACCTGGAGAGCGAGACCACCGAAACCATCGCCCGCGGCGTCCTGCGCTGGCGCCAGACCGAGGCCCTGTCCTGGGAGATTGGCGCCGAGGGGGCGATCAACACCCTGGAAGGCGCCACCGCCTTCGCCGAGAACGGGCTTCCCGTGGTCCTGCCCGCGGCCAATGTGAAGGTGGAGGAGCGCCGCGGCGAGGCCTTCGCCAAGCTGGCCTGGCGGGCCAGCCCGCGGCTGACCCTGGACAGCGGCCTTCGCTTCGAGGCTTCGGACATCTCGTCGGAGGGGGATGTCGAGCTGGAAAAGTCGCTGCAGTTCGCCAAGCCGCAGCTCAGCCTGACCTGGGCCCAGGATGAGCACACCCAGCTGCGGTTCAGGGTCGAGCGGACGGTGGGCCAGCTGGATTTCGACGACTTCGTCGCCTCGTCCTCGCTCAACACCGGCGTGCTCCTGGCGGGCAATCCCGATCTCGACCCGGCCCAGGAATGGATCGTCGAGGCCGCCGTCGAGCGGCGATTCTGGACCGGGGGCGCCCTGGTGGTCACCCTGCGTCGCGCCGAGATCACCGACGTGGTCGACCGCGCCCCTGTGCGCCTGGACGGCGGCAAGATCTATGACGCCCCGGCCAATATCGGCTCAGGGGTGCGCGAGGAGCTGGCCCTGACCCTCACCCTGCCCTTCGACCGGCTCGGGCTGAAGGGCGCCCAGCTGCGGGGGGAAGGGACCTGGCGCCGGTCGGAGGTCGACGACCCCACCACCGGCGAGTCCCGGGAAATCTCCGGCCTGCGGCCCGTGGAGTGGGAGGCCCATTTCAGCCAGGACCTGCCGAAGATGTCGGCGATCTGGGGGGTGGATGTGTTCGGCGGCTGGCGGGAGACCTATTACCGCTATGACGAGGTCTCGACGACCAAGCTGCGCCCCTTCGTCGTGCCGTTCGTCGAGTGGAAGCCCCGGCCGGACATCGTCCTGCGCTTCGAGATTCCCAATGTCACCGAACGGGGCGTGCGCCGCACCCGCACCGTCTATGCCGGACCCCGCGACAGCGCCGACATCGCCTATGTGGACGACCGGGACATCGACTTCGGCCGCATGTACCGCTTCCGCATCAGCAAGACGCTCGGCGGCTGAATCGCGGCGGCCTGGCCAGGCCGCCGCGCCGCGCCATCAGGAATTCCGGTCGTCGCGCAGGGTCTGCGGATTCACCGCCTGCCGCTCGCCGTCCAGGGTGGGGGCGATCGGCTCGGGCGAAGGCCCGTGGCCGGCGCTGACCCCATGGGCCCAGCCCTTGATGAAGAAGCTGAGCACGATGAAGACCACGCCTGCGCCCAGGCCCCAGTAGCCGAGCATTCGGAACACCTCGACCGAGCTCTGCAGAGCCAGCGCCGGGTCCAGCACCTGGCCGCCGACGGTCTCGGTGCCGGCCAGGCCGGCGATCCAGCCGCCCACATACTGGGCGATGGCGCTGGACAGGAACCAGACCGCCATCATGAACGACACCACCGAGGCCAGGGAGAGCTTGGTGATCTCCGACAGGCCGACAGGCGAGAGGAAGAGCTCGCCGGTGGTGTGCAGCAGATAGAGCAGGCCCAGCACCATCAGCGGTACGCGGAAGCTGGCGTCGGCCAGGCCGGCGCTCCACACCACCACCATGAAGCCAAGGCCCGCCTGCAGCAGGCCAAGGCCGAACTTCATGGTCGGGTCCGGGTCCATGCCGCGGCGGCCGAGGAAGGCCCAGAGGGCGGCGAAGATCGGCGCGAAGATCAGGATGAAGCCGGCGTTGAACGACTGCACCTGGGCCGCGGCGATGCCGGAATTGATCCAGCCCCACCAGCTGCCGGTGTCCACCCCGGCGGCGGCCAGCTGTTCGGGCGTCCCCATGGGCATGCCCAGGAAGGTCGTCGCCTGGCTGGTGATGGCGAGGTCCACGTTCCGGGCGGCGAACAGGTTGAGCGAGGTGCCAGCCTGTTCGAACAGGGTCCAGAAGACCACGGCGCCGAAGATCAGCACGGTGGCCAGCATCATCCGCTGGCGTTCCTCCCGCGTCTGGCAGATCCGCAGGATCACATAGGCGATGATCACCAGCGAAGCGATGATGGCCAGGCTGAGCACCCAGCCCACCACGGCGTTGCGCTGCACCAGCCACCAGACGACGCCGATGCAGGGAATGGTGGCCAGATAGATCAGCCATTCGCGGTTCAGGGGGCCGAAGATGGGCGCCTTCAGCTTCTCAGGCTCCGGCGGCTCCCCATGGCCTTCGAGGAGCGGCTTGCCGAGCACGAAGACGACCCAGCCCAGCGCCATGCCCACCCCGGCCAGACCGAAGCCGTAGCCCCAGCCGAAATGCTGGCCGAGCAGGCCGCAGAGCACCGAGGCCCAGAAGGCGCCGAGATTGATGCCGTAATAATAGAGGGTGAAGCCGGAATCCCGCCGGGGGTCGCCCTGCGGATAGAGCTGACCGACGATGGTCGAGATGTTGGGCTTGAGGAAGCCCACCCCCAGGATGATCAGCGAGACCGCCAGATAGAAGATGTTGACCCCCACGGGATCGGCCGTCTGGGTCATCTCGTAGCTGCCGGCCGGCAGCACCGCCGGCAGCGGCGCGGTCGCGGGCAGGTCGATGATCTGCAGGCCACCGCCCTGGGCGGGGCCGAAGGCGTAGGGCTCGCCCTCCACCACCAGGCGGACCTGACGGCCATCCATCCGGCCCTCGGCGGCGACCTCATAGGTCTGGCCGGCATAGGTGAGGACCTCGCGGGTCGGCTCGCCCTCCACCGCCATGGCCAGGTGGCCGGCGACCAGCAGCAGGGCCCCGAAGGCGACGGCCTTGCGGGTGCCGAGATAGCGGTCGGCCAGGATGCCGCCGATCAGCGGCAGCAGATAGACCAGCGAGGTGTAGGAGCCATACTGGGCGTTGGCGACGTCATCGTCGAACAGCAGGTGCTGGGTCAGGTAGAAGATCAGGATGGCCCGCATGCCGTAGTAGGAGAAGCGCTCCCACATCTCGGCGAAGAACAGGACGATCAGGCCCCGCGGGTGGTTGCGCATCAACTGCAGCAGCACCGGAACGCCGGTGAGCAGCGTGATCAGCACGCCGAGCACGATGACGATGTTCATGAATCGACTTCCGCCTGTTCTGCGTTGAGCCGGCCCCGCAGGCCCGCGCCGAGGTTCATTTCACCCGGGTCGCCCCGGAAAACGGGGAGAAGATCACGCAGCCTGCGCCAAGACAAGCAAGGCTCGTCCAACTTCACCACACGCCCCTTGTCGGGAGCCAACCCCAGTGGTCATGCGTTCTCCCTGCGTTCGAAGCCTGCGTTCCAAGGAGGACACCTCATGAGCGATCCCGGACCCAACCACGCGATCGAAATCGTACCGGCCGAGGGTCGGATGCGGGCTTCTGTTCAGGACCACATCATCGCCGACAGCGACGATGTCCTGATCCTGCGGGAGGGCAAGATGGCGCCGGTCGCCTACTTCCCCAGGGAGGATATCGAGATGGGCTATTTCGCCCGGACCGACCGCTCCACCCACTGCCCCTTCAAGGGGGATGCGGCCTACTACACCGTGACCCTGGAAGGCGAGGTTCTGGAAAACGTCGCCTGGACCTATGAGGACCCTCTGCCGGGCGCCACCCGGATCGACGGGCGGGTCGCCTTCTACACCGACCGGGTGAAGGTCTATGCGGTGGGCGACGAGACCGCCCCCCAAGACCACCACCGCGACGTGGACGCCGTGGTCCAGCACACCGATTCCGGCGGCGGTCAGAGCCAGAAGGACCATTGGGCGCCCAACGTGGAAACGCCCAAGGACTAGGCCCTCGCCTCAGAGGGCGGGCGTGACCTCAAGGAAGATGGGGTTGCCGTAGAACCAAAGGTCTGACCACGGATCCTCGCCCTTGGGATCGGGCTGCGGCTCAAGCTCGGTTCCGCTGGTGCCCCGGACGCGGACATAGGCGTTCCGCGACAGGCCGCTCAGGGTGTGGGTGATGGTGATCTCCTCGCCGTCCTGACGCCAGTCGGCGGAGGTGAAGCGCTGCGCCACCCGGGTGCTTGGATTGACCGCCGATTCCCGATCGGCCACTGGCCCCGTCACATCCCCCACGATCAGGTCGATGCGCGCCACCTCAGGCGTGCGACCTGCCGCATTGGCCGCGGCTGGGTCTCGCAGGCGAATAGTCACCACCACGTCGCCGCCGGGCGCGACCTTGAGGGCGCCGCCGATCTCGGCGCGCTCGGCGTCCGCCTGGGCCGTCACATCGAGCTCGGAGACCAGGTCGCCGGTGGTGACGAACACCCGTCCTTGGCGCAGGCCATCGAGGATATCGGCATGGCTGCGGACGGCCTTCACATAGGTCTTGGAATATTCTCCGGGCCAGAAGTCGCTGCCGCCGTCGGTGTAGTGAACGTGGGAGTCGGAGGTCGAGGTGACCCACCAGCGACGGCCCTCGCCGAGCATGGAATCCCAGAAACCGCCCAATCGCGCCGTCATCTGGTCGAAGCCGCCCAGGGTCGGGCTGTTGCGATAGCCCCCGCGCGCGCCTTCCGGATCGATCGCGCCGTCCTGCTCAAGGGCGGCGGCCTGGTGGCCGGGCGCGCCCTCCATGCCGATGGCCACCCTGGGCGCGGTGTCGTTCCAGTCGCGCAATTCAGCCGGCCGGTCCTGGCCCCATTCGCTGACGCCCGTGGCGGAACGCGAGGGGTGGTTGGCGATCACCACCGGCGGCTGTTCGATCTCGCGCATGTGCCGCAGCGCCTCGAGCATCCGCGGTTCGGAATCCCAGGAGGGGTCAGCCGGCCAGGGCTCGCGCTTGGCGAAGCGGCTTTCGATCCCCTCCAGCACATCGCGCTCCGTGGGCGTGTGCGGAATGATCAGGCTGGAATGGTCGGCCCCAGGGGTGTCGAACTCCATGCCGTAGAACTGGATGAGGCCAGGGACCTCGGCGCGGGAACGCTGCAGTTCCGGATAGGCCAGATCGCGGTTGACCTTGGAGTGGTTCGGCCCGCCGTGGTCGGTGGAGACCATCCAGGACAGACCGTGGCGCGCCGCCATCGCGGCGTTGGTCGGGATCGGATAGATGGCGTCGCCGGCGATCTCCGGCTTGGGCGGCCCGCCTGCGGGATCTGGCGTCCAGTCCACGCTGTAACGGCTATGGACGTGATGGTCGCCGGCCAGCCAGACGCGCTCGGCCGGATTGACGTCCACATCCTGCGCCGACGCCGCCGGCGGCGCCAACTGCGCCGGGACGTGGTGACCAGGACCCTCGTGGGCCAGGGCCGGGAGGGCGGCGAAGACCGCGAACAGGGCGAGGCGGGCATAGCGGCGAGCATGGGTCATGGCCACGACCTCTAGCCGCCTGATGCGTCACTTCCCTGACAGTGGGCCTGATCGGAACCCGAAGGCTGAGCCCCTCGCCTCAGAAGGCCAGGGTTTCGTAGGCCTTCGAGAGGTCGCCCTTCCAGGCGCCGTGATAGAGGTCGAGCATCCGCTCGGCCGGGGTCTTGCCGCTCTCGGCGATCTCATCGAGCTCGGCCAGATAGCCGGTCTCGTCGACCAGGCCGCCGCTCAGGCGGTTGCGGGCCTTGAGGCCCTGGCGGGCGATGGCCAGGACGTCCTTGGCCACGTCCTGCAGGGTCCGTCCGTCGATCTGCGCCTTGAGGCCGAGCTTGGCCGCCTGGCTGCGCAGGCCCTCATGGTCGGCCACCGACCAGCCCTTGCAGACATCCCAGGCCGCATCGAGGGCCGCCTGGTCATAGAGCAGGCCGGTCCACAGGGCCGGCAGGGCGCAGAGGCGGCTCCAGGGGCCGGCGTCGGCGCCGCGCATCTCCAGGTAATATTTCAGCCGCACCTCAGGGAAGATGGTGGTGACGTGGTCGGCCCAGTCCTTGATGGTCGGCCGCTCGCCGGGCAGCTCGGGCAGCCGGCCTTCCATGAATTCGCGGAACGAACGCCCGGCCACGTCGATATAGCGGCCCTCGCGCTTCACGAAGTACATCGGCACGTCCAGCGCATAGTTGGCGTAGGTCTCGAAGCCGAAGCCGTCCTTGAACACGAAGTCCAGCATGCCGGTCCGGTCGGGGTCCACATCGGTCCAGACATTGGCCCGGGCCGACAGGAAGCCGTTGGGCTTACCCTCGGTGAAGGGCGAATTGGCGAACAGGGCCGTGGCGATGGGCTGCAGGGCCAGGCTGGTCCGGAACTTCTTGACCATGTCGGCCTCGGACCCGAAGTCGAGGTTCACCTGGACGGTGCAGGTGCGGAACATCATGTCCAGGCCCATGCCGCCGACCTTCGGCATATAGGCGCGCATGATCTTGTAGCGGCCCTTGGGCATCACCGGGATCTGGTCCCGCGTCCAGGTGGGGGTGAAGCCGAGGCCGAGGAAGCCCAGGCCAAGCTCGTCGGCGACCGTCTTGACCTCGGACAGGTGGCCGCCGGTCTCGTCGCAAATCTCGTGAAGGTCGCGCAGCGGCGCTCCCGACAGTTCGAACTGGCCGCCGGGCTCCAGGGTCACATTGGCCCCGTTGCGCTCCAGCCCGATCAGGGTGTCGCCCTCGAACACGCCTTGCCAGCCGAACCGCATCAGCCCGGTCAGCAGGGCGTGGATGCCGTCTGGCCCCTCATAGGGAACCGGCGAATGGTCCTTGAGATAGAAGGGGAACTTCTCGTGCTCGGCGCCGATGCGCCAGTCGGCCTTGGCCTTGGAGCCGTCGGCGAACCAGGCGACCAGGTCCTCGAACACCAAGGGACGCTCGTCGCAAATGACGTCGGCCATGTCTCTCTCCCCAGCCCGACAATATTCTCGCCACGGGCCAGGCCCAAGCGGCGGCGATCTTTACGCCGTTCGCTGAAGTGGGCGCAACGATGGCGAAGCGCAATGGCCCCTAACGCGGCGTGACGCAATCACCCCAGTCGCCGCAGACGCTTTGCCACAGGGTGAGCGCGCTGATCGCCGCCGTGTCGGCCCTCAGAATTCTGGGGCCAAGCGTGGCCGCGACGGCCTGGTCGAGCCCCCGCAGCCGGGCGCGCTCAGCCGGCGAAAATCCGCCTTCGGGGCCGATCAGCACCGCCCAGGGGCCTTGGGGTTGGTCCTTCAGGGCCTGCAGCGCCGGGGGCGCGTCGCCGGCCTCATCACAGAAAAGCAGCCGCCGCGAAGGCTCCCAGGCGTCCAGGACCTCGGCCAGCCGCACGGGCTCGACGATGTCCGGCAGGTCGATGCGGCCGGTCTGTTCGGCGGCCTCGACGGCGATGGCGTTCAGCCTCGGCAGGCGGATATGGTCGGGATTGGTCCGCTCGGTGACCACCAGCCGCACCCGCCGCACCCCCAGTTCGCAGGCCTTTTCGACAATGGTCTCCAGCCGCGCCCGCTTGACGGTGGCGACGATGAGATCGAGTTCGGGACCAACGGCCTGGGTCCGGGTCTGATCCTGGACCTCCAGCACCGCGCCGCGCTTGCCGCTCTCGGCGACGATGGCGCGCCATTCTCCGTGGCGGCCGTTGAACACCAGCAGGGGATCGCCCGCGGCCCGGCGCATGACGGCGACGACATAGCGGCTCTGGTCGGGGTTGAGGCCCAGCTTGGCGCCCGGCGCGAGGTCGTGGGTGACGAACAGACGGATCATGGGGCGCTTTCTAGCGGGCGAGACGCCCGGCCGCATAGGCCATGGCGCAATCGCGGGCGGCCGGCGTAGGGTTGGCCATGAGCAAGTCCGACAAGACCGACAAGTCCAACCAATCCTACGACGAGGCCCTGCCTCGCCTGCAACTCGCCCTGGTCAAGATGCAGCAGCAGGCCCTGGCGAACGGCGAGAAGGTGCTGGTCATCTTCGAGGGCCGCGACGCCGCGGGCAAGGACGGGACCATCCAGCGGATCACCGAGCACATGTCGGTCCGCGCCACCCGGGTGGTCGCCCTGTCCAAGCCGTCCGACGTCGAACTGAGCCAGTGGTACTTCCAGCGCTTCGTCAGCCACCTGCCGGCCGGCGGCCAGTTCGTGATCTTCAACCGCTCCTGGTACAACCGCGCCGGGGTCGAGCGGGTGATGGGATTTTCCACCCCGGCCGATCAGGAGGACTTCCTGCGCGAGGTCCCCCTGTTCGAAGAGATGCTGGTCGGATCGGGCATCCGGCTGGTGAAGATCTGGATGGACGTCACCAAGACCGAACAGGCCGAGCGTCTGGCCGAACGCAAAGACGACCCGCTGAAGGTGTTGAAGTCGAGCCCCCTGGACGCCTTCGCCCAGCCCCGCTGGGACGACTACACCGCCGCCCGGGACGAGATGCTCCGGCGCACCGACACCGCCCTGGCGCCCTGGGTCTGCGTGAAGGCCGATCACAAGAAGACCGCGCGGCTCAACGTCATCCGCCACCTGGTGAACACGCTGGCGCCGTCGGCGATCGCCAAGACGGTGGAGGCCCCGGACCCGGAGGTGCTTTTCCGGTTCGAGATCGCCGCGCTCACCGATGGTCGACTTTGCAACTAACCGATTTCGTTGGCTTCTCCGCTTGGGGCCCGGCTAGACTGCGCCGTGAGCCCCTTGGCGTGGAGCCCTCGCGTTCGTGTCGCAGTCCCCTGAGAGCCAGACCACGGCGCGCGCGCACGGCCGTGTCGCCTTCCTCCAGGCCGGCGGCGAGACCGGCGCGCTGATCGCGCAGCGGGACTGGTCCAAGAGTCCCATAGGTCCGATCGACAAGTGGCCCCAGAGCCTGCTGACGGCGCTCAGCATGGTCCTGCATTCGCCCATTCCCATCGCCATGCTGTGGGGGCGCCAAGGAGTCATGCTCTACAACGACGCCTATTCGGTGGTCGCCGGCGGTCGCCATCCTGAGCTCCTGGGCAGCAATGTGCTGGAGGGCTGGCCCGAGGTGGCCGACTTTGACGCCCACGTCATGGAGGTGGGCCTGGCCGGCGGGTCCCTGTCCTACAGCAACCAGGAACTGGTGCTCTACCGCCACGGCCAGGCCGAGCCGGTGGTGATGAACCTGGACTACTCGCCGGTGTTCGATGAGGCCGGCAAGCCGGCGGGCGTCATCGCCATCGTCGTGGAGACCACCGAGCAGGTTCGCGCCGAGGCCGACCTGAAGGCCGAGCGCGACCGCGCCCGCAGCGTGCTGGAGGGGATGACCGACGGCTTCCTGCTGCTGGCTCACGACTTCACCATCCTGGAGATCAACGCCGAGGGGATTCGCGTGGATGGCCGCCCACGAGAGGCGTTCATCGGTCATAGTCATTGGGAGCTCTGGCCAGACACCTACGATACGCTGCTGGGCCAGACCTATCGTCAGGCCATGAGCGAACGCACAGGCTTCGCCATTGAGAATCGCTACGTCTTTCCAGACGGCCGCGTCACTTGGCTCGACGTGCGCGGCAACCCGGTCGAGGAAGGCCTGGCGATCTTTTACCGCGACATCACCGAACGAAAGCTGGCCGAAGAGCACCTGCGGCTGATGGTCCATGAGCTGAACCATCGGGTGAAGAACTCCCTGGCCACGGTGCAGGCCATCTCGGCCCAGACTCTGCGCGGCGGCGAGGTGCCGCCGGAGGTGCGCGAGGCCCTGACTTCGCGGCTCCTGGCGCTCGCCAAGGCCCATGACGTGCTCACCGACGCCCGGTGGGCCGGCGCGCGGCTGGAGGAGATCGCCGCCCAGGCCGCCGAGCCCTATGGTGTCGAGCGGTTCCAGATCGAGGGACCGGCGGGGGTGATTCTTCCGCCCCGCGCCGCCATCGCCATGGCCCTGGCCTTCCACGAACTGGCCACCAACGCCGCCAAGTATGGCGCCCTGAGCAATGGGTCCGGAGAGGTCCAGCTGGCTTGGCGGCTGGAAGGGGCGGCCGATCCGCCGAAGCTTCAGCTGAGTTGGCGCGAGCGTGGCGGGCCGCCGGTCGTCCCGCCCACGCGAAAGGGCTTCGGGTCGCGGCTGATCCAGCGCGGTCTGGCCGCCGAGTTCGTCGGCGAGGTGCGGATGGACTTCCCAACCTCCGGCCTGGTCTGCGAGATGGAGGTGGCGTTGCCGTCCCCTGAGGGTGACGCCTGGGCCGACTGGCCCGAGCGCTGACCTGACCGCCGACCTTGCCCCCCGCCCCCGCGCCCCTTGAACAGCTCAGCGCCGCCCAGGCTCGCCGCATCGCCCTGGGCGCGCAGGGCTTCGGGCGGGCCAGGCCCCAGGCGCCCGGCCGCCGCCACCTGGCTGAC
>CAZERE010000088.1:0-5225 GCA_964515365.1 uncultured Phenylobacterium sp.
GGCCGCGGACATAGCATTCCTCGACCTGCTTGAGGATCGCCTGGTTCTTCTCGGCCGAGGTCCGATAGACCTCGTCGTCCTCGTCCACCCGGCTGACGGGGCGGTTGGTGGGGATCTCGACGACCTCCATCTTGTAGATGTCGCCGAACTCCTGGGCCTCGGTCGAGGCCGTGCCGGTCATGCCCGACAGCTTCTTGTAGAGGCGGAAATAGTTCTGGATGGTGACCGAGGCCAGGGTCTGGTTCTCGGGCTGGACCCGGGCGCCTTCCTTGGCCTCGATGGCCTGGTGCAGGCCTTCCGACAGGCGGCGGCCCTGCATCATGCGGCCGGTGAACTCGTCGATCAGGATCACCTCGCCGGCGCGGATGATGTAGTCCTTGTCGCGGGTATAGAGGACGTTGGCCCGCAGGGCCTGGTTCACATGGTGGACCGCCGAGACGTTGGCCGGGTCATAGAGGCCGGCGGAATCCTCCACCAGATGGCCGCTCTGCTCCAGCATCTCCTCGATGCGCTCGGAGCCGAGCTCGGTCAGCAGGACCTGGCGCTGCTTCTCGTCGAGATCGAAGTTCTCCGGGTCCTTGATCAGCTCCTTAACCAGGACGTCGATGGTCTTGTAGAACTCGCTGCGGTCCTCGGTGGGGCCGGAGATGATCAGCGGGGTGCGGGCCTCGTCGATCAGGATGGAGTCGACCTCGTCGACGATCACGAAGTTATGGCCCCGCTGGACCATCTCGCTCATCTCATAGGCGAGGTTGTCCCGCAGATAGTCGAAGCCGAACTCGTTGTTGGTGCCGTAGGTGATGTCCGACTGGTAGGCGGCCTGGCGCTGGCCCTGGGACAGGCCGTGGACGATGACGCCCACGCTCATGCCCAGGAAGGTGTAGATCTGGCCCATCCACTCGGCGTCGCGCTGGGCCAGATAGTCGTTGACCGTGATGGCGTGGACGCCCTTGCCCTCAAGGGCGTTGAGATAGACCGGCAGGGTGGCGACCAGGGTCTTGCCCTCGCCGGTGCGCATCTCGGCGATGCCGCCCCGGTGCAGGACCATGCCGCCGACCATCTGCACATCGAAATGGCGCAGGCCGATGGTGCGCTTGGAGGCTTCGCGGACCACCGCAAAGGCTTCTTCCAGCAGCTGGTCCAGGGTCTCGCCCTTGGCCAGCCGGGCGCGGAACTCTTCGGTCTTGCCGCGCAGGGCCTCGTCGGAGAGGGCCTCGAGCTGGGGTTCGAAGGCGTTGATCTTGGCGACCCGGGCCTGGAAGGCCTTGACCTTGCGGTCGGGTGCGGAGCCGAAGAGCCGTTGGAAGAACATGTGTGGGGGCGTCCGAGAATGCAGTCGATGCGGGGTCGCGGGCGTTTCGCACGGCGCGCCGTCTGACCTTCGCCTGCCCGGAGTCCCGCTCTTTGAGCGAGGCCGAGACTTAAGCAGCGGCCCCCCCAGTGTCAACGCAGGCGCGCCAGACAGCGCCGAACGCCGCCCCTAGCCTGTCGCTTTGACGGCTGTGGAAGCGGGGCCGTCCTGGATCAGGCCGACCATGGTCTGGATCAGCCGGGCCGGCAGGATGGGCTTGGCCACATGGGCGGTGGCGCCGGCGGCCAGGGCCTCAGTGACATGGTGCGTCATCGCATTGGCCGACAGGGCGATGATCGGCACAGGGGGCGCGATGGCGGCCCGCTCCAGCTCGCGGATTCGCCGGGTGGCGCTCAGACCATCCAGGACCGGCATCTGCAGATCCATCAGGATGATGTCGAACCGCCCCGGCGCGAAGGCGTCCAGGGCCTCCTGGCCGTTTTCGGCATAGGTGGCCTGGGCCTGGACCAGATCGAGGACCATGGCGACGATCCGGCGGTTGTTGGGATTGTCCTCGGCCACCAGCACCCTCAGGTCCTGCGGGTGGGCCGGGGCGTCGGCGTCGGTGGTCGCAGGTCCTGAGTCGCGCACCCGTCTTGCGCGGAAGGTCGCCTCGAAGGTCGAGCCCTGGCCGGGGGTGGAGCGCCAGGTGATGGCGCCGCCCATCATCTCGGCCAGCGAGCGGGAAATCGCCAGGCCGAGGCCTGTGCCGCCGAACTGGCGGGTGATGGAATCGTCGCCCTGCTCGAACCGGTCGAACAGCCGCGCGCCGCGTTCGGCTGTGAATCCGCAGCCGGTGTCGGTGACCCGCAGGGTGATCAGGGAGTCCTCGGGGCCATCCTCGGCGCAGACCTCGAGAACCACCTCGCCGGCCTCGGTGAACTTCACCGCATTGCTGAGCAGATTGCCCAGGACCTGCCGCACCCGCAGGCTGTCGCCCTCGAACAGGCCCGCCGCCCCCGGCGCGATGTGCGCGTGGAAGGCCAGCCCCTTGGCGTCGGCCTTGGCGGCGAACAGATCGATCATGGCGTGGAGGGCGGGTTCAAGGTCGAAGGGCTTGCGCTCCACGTCCAGCTGGCCGGCCTCGATCTTGGCGAAGTCCAGCACGTCGTTCAGCAACCGCTCCAGCATCCGGCCAGACTGGGCGATCAGCTGGGCCATCTCCTGCTGCCGCGGGGCGAGCTCGGTCATGGCCAGCATGTCCGCCACGGCGGTCACGCCGTTGAGGGGGGTGCGGATTTCGTGGCTCATATTGGCCAGGAAGCGCGACTTGGCCTCGCTGGCCGCCACGGCGGCCTGGCGGGCGACGTCGGCGGACCGTGCGGCTTCGGACAGACGCCGGCGCTGGGCCGCCGCCAGGGTCTGGGAGACCAGCAGGCTCAGGCGCGAGACCAAGGCGCCGTCGCGGGCGCTGTAGGCGCCTGGCTGATGGCAGCAGAGCACCAGAAGACCAGGGCCGGACGCCGCCAGGATGGGGGCATAGATGCCGGCGCCCGGCAGGGGCGAGAGCCCCTCGCACTGGCCCCACTCCGGAACTCGCCGATTGTCGGGCACAACGGCGGCCCGGCCATGGGCCACGCGGCTGAAGAAGCCGCCGCCGGGCCAGCGGGCGCCGACGGCGGCGGAATCGGTGGCGGCGGTGCAGACGAAATCCTCGCCCTCCGGTTCGATCACCAGGGCCAGGTTGAAGGCCACGCTGCGGCTCAGGAGATCGAAGACCCGCGCCTGTAGTTCCGCCGGATCCTCCTCGCCCTGAAGCGCCTCAAGTCCGCTGAGGACAAGGTCCTGCTCCCGGAGCCGCTCACGCAGGGAGGCCTCGATCTGCTTGGCCGAGGCCAGCGCCTCGCGGAGTTGTTCTTTGTCCAGGTCCAGCATGATTCAGCCGAAGGTCAGGGCCGAGACCATGAGGTTGCCGTGCCGATTGCAGTTGTCGACGATCGCCCCCTGCTCGCCGAAGGTGAAGGCGCCGAGGAAGGGCGCGCCCGGCATGGCGCGGCGAATCTCCTCGACCACCTCGTCCATCTGGTCGCGCACGTGCAGCATGCAGCCGCCGCAATAGATGACCAGGCCCCCCAGGCTGTCGGCGCCGGCCCAGCCGCCCATGGCGCAGGCGTCGTCGATCACCAGGCCGGCCCGCTTGACGAGGGACTCCGGAGAGCCGCGCATCATGTGGACCACGTCGCCCTCGCTGATGTCGGTGAACAGGGAAAGATCGCCGGCCACCCCCAGCAGGGCCGGGTGGGAGAGCACGAACATCGGCACGCCCTGGACCTCCGCGGCGACCCGGCCCAGGGGCGTCGGCGTGCTCTTGGCCAGGATGGCGCCGGCGCCGTCGCCGCCCACCGCGCCGCAGGTCCAGCCGCCATAGACCTCGCCTGCGGGTTGGTGATCGATCTCCAGGATCTGCCGGTCATGGGCGCGGGTGACCACGCCGAACTGGCCGGTGGGGGCGTAGCCGCTCTGAAAGGCCGCCCCATGTCGCGCGCTAGGGAAGAGGACGGCGACCACCACATGGTCCTCCAACACGCCGTCGCCGGAGAACTGCCGCCAGGCGCCGGCGATGGATTCATCGGCCGAACTGCCGCCAATGATCGGGGTCTGGGCGCCGATCACCGACTGGACGCCGGCCAGCACGCCCTCTTCGCAGCCGGGCGGCTGGCAGCACCAGACCAGGGTGGGGATCTCGAAATCACGGCCGGCGGCGACCAGGGCGCGCTCCACCGCCGTGGCTCCGGCGGCATGGGCGTCGTTGTCCAGGGGCGAGGCGCCGACGCCATAGGCGCCTTCGGCGTCGATCACGCCCAGGACGCCGACGGCGCCATCGGGGCCGCTGTGGAAGCCGTGCTCGGTCATCACCCCGCCGCAGGAGGTGCCGCCGATGATCTGGACGCCGGGCAGATGGGCGCTCAGCGCGGCGACCAGGGCGGCCTCGGCGCGGTGTTCGGTGGCGTAGAGGACGAGGAGTTGGGGGGTGCCCCCGAGCTGGCCATGCAGATCGCGGGACGTCTCGAAGGCGGCCTGCTCGGCGCAATCGGCGAGGCTGAAGGCGGTGGCGATCTTCATGACGGCCTCGTGGCGTTCAAATCGACCAGATCGTCATCCCCGCGCCAAAGGCGTTCGGAAAGACGAACGAGATCTGAGACCTACCGCGGGACCGGTAAAGGAATTCCTCGGGACAGGGCCGGAGCCCCGCCCCGAGGAACGGGTCGTCAGGTGTTTAGTAGACTTCGAACAGGCCGGCCGCGCCCATGCCGCCGCCGATGCACATGGACACCACGACGTTCTTGGCGCCGCGGCGCTTGCCTTCCTGCAGGATGTGGCCCGCGAGGCGCGCGCCGGTCATGCCATAGGGATGGCCGATGGCGATGGAGCCGCCGTTGACGTTGTACTTCTCAGGGTCGATGCCCAGCTGGTCGCGGGAATAGAGGCACTGCGACGCGAAGGCTTCGTTCAGCTCCCACAGGTCGATGTCGTCGACCTTCAGGCCGTGACGTTCCAGCAGGCGCGGGATGGCGAAGACCGGGCCGATGCCCATCTCGTCGGGCTCGCAGCCGGCGACGACCCAACCCTTGAAGGCGCCCATGGGGCTCAGGCCCTTCTTCTCGGCGGCCTTGGCTTCCATGATCACCACGGCGGCGGCGCCGTCCGACAGCTGGCTGGCGTTACCGGCGGTGATGAACTTGCCTTCGCCACGGACGGGCTGAAGCTTGGCCAGGCCTTCGAGCGTGGTTTCGGGACGATTGCACTCATCGCGATCGACCGTGTAGTCGACGATGGTTTCTTCCTTCGTCTCCTTGTTGACCTGCTTCATCTTGGTCTTCATGGGGACGATTTCGTCCTTGAACTTCTGCGCCTGCTGGGCCGCAGCCATCCG
>CAZERE010000088.1:5235-5689 GCA_964515365.1 uncultured Phenylobacterium sp.
GGTCCTGGTACTCACGGCTGATGTTGTAGCGCTCGGCGACGATGTCGGCGGTGTCGATCATCGGCATGAAGATGGCCGGGTACTGCTTCACCAGCACCGGGTCGATGTTGTCGCGACCGCCGCCGCCGCCGGGAATCGACAGGGACTCGACGCCGCCGGCGACGACCGCGTCGGCGCCGTCGTTGCGCACATAGTTGGCCGCGGTGGCGATGGTGTTCAGGCCCGAGGAGCAGAAACGGTTGACCGTGGAGCCCGAGGTGGTGATCGGCAGGCCGGCGAGCAGGGCCACCTGGCGCCCGAGATTGCCCGCGCCATGGGACACATTGCCCATAATGCAGTCTTCAATCTCGGAAGCGTCGATTCCCGAACGCTCAACGGCGTGTTTCACCGCATGCGCGCCCATGCTCATGGTCGGGGTCATGTTGAAGCCCCCGCGGCCCGACTTGGCGAGCCC
>CAZERE010000088.1:5699-13069 GCA_964515365.1 uncultured Phenylobacterium sp.
GCGAGCCCCGTTCGGGCATAGGAAACGAGAACGGCTTCGCGCATACGAAATTCTCCCAAATGAATGTGATCCGGCGGCCCGCTTGTGCTGCGAGCGCCTGGCGATGATCGCGGCAACCTTTGCATCCCGCGAGGGAAATGGCTAGGGACGGACTGCGCCCGCGGTCTCGTCCCGGGCTCATGGGAAGCAGCCTATGATCGTTGAAAAGCCCTCTCGTTTCGGAGGCTTGGCGGCCCTTCTGATGGTCGTCGGTCTCACCCTGGCCGCCTGTGGCGATCGCGGAGGCGATGATCGTCCGCCCCAACCCGGGGATGAAGCCGTCGCCCGGGTGGACGGCAAGGCCGTCTGGGCCTCGGACGTCAAGCGCGAGGCCGTGGCCCAGGGCCTGATCGGCGAGGGCGAACCGCTGGACATTTCTTCGGACCTGTTCCGCCGGGTGCTGGACGAGGTGATCGACCAGAAGCTGCTGGCCGCCGAGGCCCTGTCGCGCAACCTGGACGAGGATCCGGTGGCCCAGCGCCGCCTGGCGGCCGCCCGCGAACGCATTCTGGGCGACATGCTGGTGGAGAGCGTCGTCTCCGACGCGGTCAACGAGAACGCCATCCGCGGCCTCTATCAGGAGCAGCTCAAGCTCGCCCGCCAGTCCGAGGAGATCCGCGCCCGCCAGATCGTGGTGGCCACGCCCGAGGAGGGTGAGGCGGTGAAGAACCTGCTGACCACCGGCGCCTCCTTCGAGGCCCTGGCCATGGAGCGGTCCACCGACGCCGCCACCCGGTTCAATGGCGGCGATCTCGGCTATTTCACCACCGATGTGATGCCCGAGGCCTATGAGGGCGCGTTGAAGTCGGCCAAGGCCGGCGAGATCGTCGGGCCCTTCGAGGTCGAGGGCGGCTGGGCCGTGGTCCGCATCGAGGACCGCCGCCTAGAGGAGCCGATCACGCTGGAGGCCGCCCGCCCGCAGATCATCCGCTTCCTCACCTATGACCAGGTCCGCGACCTGCTGGAGAAGCTGCGCGGCCGCGCCAAGGTCGAAACCCTGATCGGCGCCGGCGAGGCCGTGCCCGGCGCGCCGGTGGAGCCTGCCGATGCGGCTCCCGAAGCGCCCAAGGGCGCCGAAGCGGCGAAGACGCCGGCGCCTGCGGCCAAGGCGCCCGCCGCCAAGGCCCCCGCCCCCAAGAGCCCTGAGGCCAAGTAATGGCGCGCAAGGATAGCGACACGGCCAAGACGCCGAAGCCGGCGGCCGCGGCCCCCGCCAAGACCCCCGCCCGGGCGAGCGAAAGCGTCACCGAGGCCGTCGGCCAGAAGATCGAGCGCGCCCTCGATCCCCTGGCCAGCGCCATCAAGCGGGCCGCCCTGAAGCGGGCCGACAAGACCAGCCGCGCCCTGGACGCCACGTCACAGGCGCCGAAACCCGCCAAGGGCGCTCTGCCCGTCTCGCCCCTGGTCGTGCCGTTTCCCGCCATGGCCCCCGTGGCGGGCGTGCGCCTGGCGACCGGCCGGGCCGGCTTCTACAAGCAAGAGCGCGACGACCTGCTGGTCATGAGCTTTGACGCCGGCACTACGGCGGCCGGCGTCTTCACCCGCCACAAGGTGGGCTCGGCGCCGGTGGACTGGTGCCAGAAGCAGCTCGCCGCCACCAAGGGGACCGAGGTCCGCGCCCTGGTGGTTAACGCCGGTTGCGCCAACTCCTTTACCGGCAAGCCAGGCGCCGACGCCGTGCGCCGGGTGGCCTCGGCGGTCGCCAAGCGGTTCGACTGCCGCCAGCGGGACGTGATGGTGGCCTCCACCGGCGTGATCGGCGTGCTGCTGGACGACGCCAAGATCACCCAGCGCCTGCCTGAGGTGGAGCAGAAGCTGACGCCGGACGGCTGGGCCGGGGCGGCCCGGGCGATCATGACCACCGACACCTTCCCCAAGGGGGCCGTGGCCGAGGCCGAGATCGACGGGACCAGGGTGCGGATCGCCGGCATCTGCAAGGGCTCGGGCATGATCGCGCCCGACATGGCGACCATGCTGGCCTTCGTGGTCACGGATGCGGCCATCGCCGCGCCGGCCCTGCAGAGCCTGGTGAACCTCTATGTGCGCACCACCTTCAACTGCGTGACGGTGGACGGCGACCGCTCGACCAACGACACCCTGATGCTGTTCGCCACCGGCCAGTCGAGCGCGCCGAAGATCACCCGGGCCGGCGACAAGCGCCTGGCCGACTTCCGCGACAAGCTGGAGGGCGTCCTGATGGACCTCGCCCAGCAGCTGGTCCGGGACGGGGAGGGGGCGACCAAGTTCGTCAAGATCACCGTCGCCGGCGCCGAGAACCCGATCTCCGCCCGCAGGATCGCCCGCACGGTCGCCGAAAGCCCCCTGGTCAAGACCGCCTTCGCCGGCGAGGACGCCAACTGGGGCCGGATCGTCATGGCCGTGGGCCGTGCTGACGAGCCGGTGAACCGCGAGGCCCTGTCGGTGCGCTTCGGCGAGCACTGGGCCGCCCAGGACGGCCTGATCTCGCCCACCTATGACGAGGCCAAGATGAGCGCCTACATGAAGCGCCAGGAGCTCGAGGTCTTCATCGATGTCGGCGTCGGCAAGGCCAGCGCCACCATGTGGACCTGCGACCTGACCAAGCAGTACGTGGCGATCAACGGCGACTACCGCTCCTGACCTAGCGCCCCTGGGCCGCCGGCGCCCCCAGGGCGTCGCGCAGGGCCTTCTCGGAATAGGGCTTGCTGATGATCGTCACGCCGGCAAGGTTTTCGGGCAGATCGGCCTGATCGCCAAACCCGGTGCCGAAGGCGAAGGGAATCTCTTCGGCCTTCAGACGCTCGGCCACCGGCAGGCTGGTCTCCTCCCCCAGGTTCAGGTCGAGGAAGGCGAAGTCCGGCCGGTCGCCGGCGATCGCCTCAAGGGCCGAGGCGACATTGGAGGCCATGCTGACCTGGCCCACGCCGAGCTTTTGCAGCACGCCCTCGAGGTCGAGGGCGATGATCATATTGTCCTCGACCACCAGCACGTGGTTCGGACCCGCCAGTCGGGCGTCGGCGACCGGCGCGGCGGCCTTGCCCGGATCGGCCGGGCGACCTTCCACAACGAAGCGCCCCGGCACCCGCAGGGCCACCTGCAGGCCCGCGGGATCGAAGGTCACCTGCGCCTCGCCCCCCAGTTCATGGGGAATGGAGCGCTCGATGATGGTCGAGCCGAAGCCGCGCCTTGAGGGGGCCTGGACCACCGGTCCGCCTTCCTCGCGCCAGGCCAGATCCAGGGCGCCGGACGCGTCGGTGGTCCAGCTCACATGCACCCTGCCGCGGCCATCGCACAGGGCGCCGTACTTGGCCGAATTGGTCACCAGCTCGTGGATCACCAGGGAGAGGGTCGAGAAGGCCTGAGGCTCGACCAGGACGTCAGGTCCCGACAGGATCAGCCGGTCAGCCTTGGCCGCCAGATAGGCCTCAGCCTCGCTGCGGATCAGGT
Organism: uncultured Phenylobacterium sp.; assembly: GCA_964515365.1. GTDB lineage: Bacteria > Pseudomonadota > Alphaproteobacteria > Caulobacterales > Caulobacteraceae > Phenylobacterium. The sequence continues at coordinate 9,165 of CAZERE010000088.1, forward strand.
CGGTCAGGGCGCCGGGGCCCCAATGCTGCTGGGTGATCTGGTCATGGGCCCGGGCGAGCGCCTGGACCCGGCCCGACACCACCTCGAAGAACTGCTGGACGGTGGTCGCCCCGTCGCGGCTCTGGGAGATCAGGCCGCGGATCAGGCCCAGGATGTTGCGCACCCGGTGGTTCAGCTCGGCGATCAGCACTTCCTGCCGGTGCTGGGCCTTGCCGCGCTCAGCATGGGCCAGGTCGGTCAGCCGCATGACCACCTCCAGCAGGGTCAGCCGCAGGCTGTCCACCGCCGCCAGCTCCGAGGCCGACCAGGGCTTGGACTGGCCTCGAACGGTTTCCTTCCAGGTCTCGAAACTCTCACGCGGGGTCAGTCGGGCGCCGAGCGGTCCGACGGTGACGGCCTTGTTGGGATCGCCACCCCAGGCCACGTCGCGGACGACCTCGGCCCGCTGGAAGATCAGATAGTCTCCCGGCTCCCGCGACAGGGGCACGGCGATGACGCCGGCGGCGTCGCGCCAGCCCTCGGCCTCCGGCAGATGCGCGGCCAGGTGGTGAGTGTGGAACACACCCAGGGTCGGGTGGGCGTCCAGGAAGGCCACCAGGGTCCTGAGCCGGTCGGCGTCCAGGCTGTCCCCGTGGCTGGCGGTCTGGCCGCCCATGTGAAGCGTCACGCCCTCACAGCCCGCCAGGCCGCAGAGTTCGCCCAGGAACGGTGTCAGGCTCTCTGGCCCGGACGCCGTGGCCACCGAATTCACCAGCCGGTCGTGCAGGTTGCGCGCGCGCTCCACGTGGCGGGCCTCGACCTCCTGCTCGCGGCTTTCCAGCATGTAGGAGAAGATCTGGCCAAACAGCTCGGCCGCCGTCCGCCGTTCGTACGAGACGTGGTGGGGCCCATGGTGGTGGCAGGCGAACAGGCCCCAGAGCTTGCCCTGGCGCAGGATCGAGATGGAGAGCGAGGCGCCGACGCCCATATTGCGCAGATATTCGATGTGGATCGGCGAGACCGCCCGCAGCATCGACATCGACAGGTCCAGGGGCCCGCCGCTGGGACCCAGCGCCGGGCGCACCTTCGGCGTTTCAGCGTCGATATCGGCGATGATGCGCAACCAGCTGCGCTCATAGAGGGCGCGGGCCTGCTTGGGGATGTCGGAGGCCGGATAGCGCTGACCGAGGAACGAGCCGATGCCTGGCCGCACGGACTCGGCGATCACCTCGCCGGCCCCGTCCTGGTCGAAGCGATAGACCATCACCCGGTCGAACTCGGTCAGGGCGCGCACCTGGCGGGCGGCCTCATGCACGATGTCGTCGATGGTCTTCCGCTCGGCCACGCGGTTGGACATGGAACGCACGGCCGAGGCGGCCTCCAGCGAGGATTCCGCGCGGCTGGGCTCGGCCTCGATGACCAGGAGGTCGCCGGAATCGTGGACCGCCACGTCGAAGGGCTCGCCGCCGGCCCGGAGCGGCAGGTTGAACACCCGCTCCACCGAATCGGCGCCGCGCATGATCTGCAGCCGGCCACGGATCTCGTGCACCGCATGCCCGTCCAGCACATCGGTGAGGGAACGCCCGATCAGCGCCTCGGCGGCCTCGCCCAGGAAGGCCTGGGTGTTGTCCGAGGCATGCGCCACCATCCACTGGCCGGTGACCGCCAGGAGGAAGCCAAACGGCTGGATCTCGCCCAGCAGATGGATCGGTTCGCGATCACAGTTCGTGAGGTCGACATCGGACAAGGCCGCGAACGATCCAATTCCAAGGGGAGGGCGGAGACGCCAGGGGGGAGGAGGCGTCGGCGGGGGAGCTTCACCGGCGATAGAATATCAAATCGGCTCGCAGGTCTGTCGGGTAGCGGACGCTTTTTGAGGGGGCTTCGGCTCAGCCGGGCGGCGTGGCGGCAGTTTTGAATCCGGCCTCGAAGGCCGCGAACACGCCGCGGGCGCCGTCGATGGCCGCACGGGTCTGCGCGGGGTCCAGGGCGTGGCTGTCGAGCCATTCCAGGAAGGTGCGCCACAGGGGGGCGCCTTCGCCGTGCGCCAGATAGGCGCTGGGGGCGCCGGGCTGCGCCTCGGCCAGCCGGCGGCGGAGCAGGGTCCCGCCCAGGCGCGAGCCTTCCAGGACATAGAGCGCGCCCACCCGCGCCGCGGCGGTGGCCGGCGCGGGGATGGGTGAGGGCGGCGGCGGCTCAAGCCCCAGCTCGGCCAGGTCGGCCAGCAGGGCCGAGGTTCGGCGTCGTTGGGGCCAGCCTGGCGGCAGGTCCTGGGGCGGGGCGGCGTCCAACGCCGCCTCAAGGGGCGGCAGCACCGCGGCGTGGCCCAGGAGGAAGGCGCCATAGCCTGCCGGCCTGGCCAGATCGAAGGCGCCGCCCAGCTGGTCGACGCGGTCGTGGTCCCGCCGCGTGGCCGCGCGCAGGGTGGTCCTGAGGTTCATCGGAGATCGCAAGTCCTGTGGGTCGCCCAGACACCAACGCGCGGACGGCGAGCAGGTCGCCGTCCGCGCGGGAGATGTGAGCAGAGCGCGATCCTAGTCGATCGGGCTCCAGGCCTTGGCCGCGCCTTCGCGCTTGGGACCGCGGAAACGGTCACCGCCGCCGCCGCCGCCCGCGCTGGCCTTGGCGCCCTGGGCCGCCGGCTTGGCGCCGTCACGGCGGGGCTGACCGCCGCCGCGGCCTTCACCGCCGCCACGGCCCTGGTCGGGACGCCGATTGCGGGTCTGGCGCAGGGCCGCCGGGACGTCATTGCGCGGATCGCGCGAGCGGCCCGAGGCCTGACGCGGTTCTTCCGGCGTGACGTCGGCGATGGCCTTGGTCATCAGGGCCAGGCCCTTGTCGTTGCGTCGGTCGAAGGACGGGATGGTCTGGCGCGTCACCTTCTGGATGTCGCGCAGCAGGTTGCGTTCGTCGTCGGCGCAGAAGGCGATGGCCGAGCCGTCGGCGCCGGCCCGGGCCGTACGGCCGATCCGGTGCACATAGGCCTCCGGCACGTTGGGCAGTTCGTACTGCACCACGTGGCTGACCGCATCGACATCGATGCCGCGGGCGGCGATGTCGGTGGCCACCAGGGCGCGGATCTTGCCGGCCTTGAAGTCAGCCAGCGCCCGCTCGCGCTGGCCCTGGCTCTTGTCGCCGTGGATGGCCGAGGCTTCCACGCCGCCCTGTTCCAGGCTCTTGGCCACCCGGTCGGCGCCGCGCTTGGTGCGGGTGAAGACGATGACGCGCTTGAAGTCCTTCTCGGCGAAAAGCTCGGCCAGCAGGGCGCGCTTGCGGGTCTGTTCGACGAACAGGACCTTCTGGCTGATGCGCTCGACGGTGGTGGCCTGCGGGGTGACCGAGACCTTGAGCGGGTCCTTCAGGAGCTCGCCGGCCAGCTTGCCGATCTCCGTCGGCATGGTGGCCGAGAAGAACAGGTTCTGCCGCTGGGCGGGGATGTGCTTCACGATGCGGCGGATGGGCACGATGAAGCCCATGTCGAGCATCTGGTCGGCTTCATCGAGGACGAAGGTCTCGACGCCCTGCAGGGTGACGGTCTTCTCGCCCAGATGGTCGATCAGGCGGCCCGGCGTGGCCACCAGGACGTCGACGCCGCCCGCCATGGCGCGCATCTGGCCGCCATATTTCACGCCGCCGAAGATGACGGTGACGCTCAGGCCCAGGTGCTGGCCATAGGTGCGGAAGCTCTCGGCGATCTGGGTCGCCAGTTCGCGGGTCGGCGACAGGACCAGCACGCGGCAGCCGCGGCGGGGCGCAGGCTTGGGGTCAGCCGCCAGGCGGTGGAGGATGGGCAGGGCGAAGGCGGCGGTCTTGCCGGTGCCGGTCTGGGCGATGCCCAGGATGTCACGGCCGGAGAGCACGCCCGGAATGGCCTTGGCCTGGATCGGGGTCGGGGTCTCATAGCCTTGGTCGGCCAGGGCCTTCAG
>CAZERE010000089.1:0-13054 GCA_964515365.1 uncultured Phenylobacterium sp.
GAGCTCGAGGCCCTGTTCGACCTCGGCTACCACTTCAAGCATGTGGACACGGTCTTCGCCCGGGTGTTCGGCGAACAGGCCTAAGGGCTCAGGCCTGGGCGGGGGCGGGGATTTCTTCCTCGCCGCCGGCCGGTGGCCCGCCATCCTTCCTACGCGCCAGCCAGTCGGCCAGGCGGAAGACGAAGGGATTGGCCAGGATCGAGATCAGGGCCCCGGCCAGCACCAGGTCGTGGGTCTCCCGGGCCATGATCCCCACCGACACCCCGACGCCGGCCAGGATGAACGAGAACTCGCCGATCTGGGCGAGACTGGCGGCGATCATCAGGCTGGAGCGCTTCTCCAGCTTGAACAGGCTGGTGATGGCGAGCGCCGCAGCCGACTTGCCCACCAGGACGATCAGCACCACCGCCACGACGGCCAGGGGGCGTTCGACGATCACGGTCGGGTCGAACAGCATGCCCACGGACACAAAGAACAGCACCGCAAACGCGTCCCGCAGCGGCAGGGATCGTTCGGCGGCGTTGTGGCCCAGGGGTGAGCTGCTCAACACCACCCCGGCCACGAACGCCCCCAGGGCGAAGGACGCCCCGAACACGGCATAGGCCAGGTAGGCGATCCCGAGCGCGATGGCCAGAACGCCCAGGGTGAAGAGCTCCCGGGACTTGGTGTGGGCGATCCTGACCAGCAGCCAGGGCAGGACGCGCGAGCCGACAATCATCATGAAGGCGATGAAGATGGCGATCTGAAGCAGGGTCGCGCCGATCTGCAGCGCCACGCCCCCGGGGCTGGTCGCCGCCTGGTTCAGCGCCATCAAAGGCACGAGGACCAGCGCGATGACCATCACCAGGTCCTCGACGATCAACCAGCCGACGGCGATCTGGCCGGCCTCGGTCTTGAGCGCCTTGCGCTCCTCGATGGCCCGCAGCAGCACGACCGTCGAGGCGACCGAAAGGGTGAGCCCAAAGAGCGCCGCCTCGCCATTGGAAAAGCCGAGGAGCCGCCCGACGCCCCATCCCAGCGCCGTCGCCACGGCGATCTGGACCACCGCCCCCGGCACGGCGACCCGGCGCACCTTCAAAAGGTCGGCCGGGGAGAAGTGCAGCCCCACCCCGAACATCAGGAGGATGACCCCGATCTCGGCCAACTGCCCGGCCAGGGAGACGTCGGCCACCCAGCCCGGCGTGAACGGCCCCACCGCCACCCCGGCCAGCAGATAGCCGACCAGCGGCGAGAGCCTCAGCCGGTTGGCCAGCATGCCGAAAACGAAGGCCAGGACGAAGCCGGCCACCAGGGTCAGGATCAGGGAGTCGTCGTGGGGCATCGCATCTCCGAACGCCGCCCACGGTCGCAGCCCAGACCAGCCTTAGGCAAGTGCGGCGCGGACGACGATGTCGGTCGGGCGTTCAACGGCGACGGATCGGCCAGCAGGCGGCCTTGGATGCCTTGCGGGCGGCGCCGGCCCCAGGGGGCCGAGCGGCAGGTCTGCGAACAGGACGACACGACCGCGCCAGTGGGGCGCGACCGCCTGTCGTCGATCATGCACTGTGAAGGGTGCGAGCGATCCAGCCGCTCAGCTGGACCTATTCGCCGGCGCGAAACTGTTCGCGGGCCTGGGCCAGGAACTCGTCCATCTTCATGCGGACCTCGCCCTCGGAGACCTGGACGCCGGAGCCCTTCAGGTCCTCGAAGACCTTGCGCAGCACGTCCTCGTCGCCAGGTTGCTCGAGATCGGAGCGAACCACGGCTTGCGCATAGGTCGCCACACGGTCCTCGGCCAGGCCCATCAGGCCAGCCGCCCATTCACCCAGCATGCGGTTGCGCCGCGCGCTGGCCTTGAATTCCTGTTCCTGATCGAGCGCGAACTTCCTTTCGAAGCCCTTCTCACGATCGTCAAACGTGGTCATGCGTTCCCCGATAAGCGACACATCGCAGGCTCCATACCCCCCACTGGGCGAGCCCGCAATCGAAACACACAAGTCGCCAGACGTTCGCAAGCGCGACGGCGCGACGCACGAAAGGCGTCAAGCGCAGGTTTGCGCCCCGCGCGCCCATCCGCTAATTTCCGCGCGCCTCATGTCGAGCGAGAGGCCGAGTCGGGACCGCGCGTGGACGTCCGCTGCGCGCGTTTTTTCATTTCCGACCGCGGCAAGCCCTCGTTCTGGGAGAAGGCGTTGCAGATGACCCGCCGCAAAAAGATCTACGAGGGCAAGGCCAAGATCCTCTACGAGGGTCCCGAGCCCGGCACCTTGATCCAGTATTTCAAGGACGACACCACCGCCTTCGACGCGACCAAGAAGGCCGTGCTGGAGGGCAAGGGCGTCATCAACAATCGCATCAGCGAATATGTGATGACCCGCCTGAACTCGATCGGGGTGCAGAACCACTTCATCAAGCGCCTGAACCTGCGCGAGCAGCTGATCCGCGAAGTCGAGATCATTCCGCTGGAGGTGGTGTGCCGCAACATCGCCGCCGGTTCGCTCTCGACGCGGCTCGGCCTGCCCGAGGGCCAGGCCCTGCCCCGCTCGATCATCGAGTTCTTCCTGAAGGACGACAAGCTCCACGACCCGATGGTCACCGAGGAGCACATCACCGCCTTCAACTGGGCCTCGACCCAGGAGATCGACGACATCATGGCCCTCACCCTGCGGGTGAACGACTTTCTCACCGGCATGTTCGGCGCCGTCGGCATCACCCTGGTGGACTTCAAGATCGAGTTCGGCCGCATCTGGGAGAACGACTTCGGTCGCGTCATCCTGGCCGACGAGATCAGCCCCGACTCCTGCCGCCTGTGGGACTCGGTCACCAATGAAAAGCTCGACAAGGACCGCTTCCGCCGCGACCTGGGCGATGTGATCGAGAGCTATACCGAGGTGGCCGCCGTCTCGGGATCATGAAAGAAATGCCCACCGTGATCCAAGGAGGACTCCACTAGTGAAGGCCAAGGTCCACGTCTTCCTCAAGCCCGGCGTTCTGGACGTCCAGGGCAAGGCCGTCGAGCAGGCCCTGCACGGCCTGGGCTGGTCCGGCGTCGAGGGCGTCCGCGTCGGCAAGACCATCGAGTTCGACCTTGCGGCCGCCGACCGGGCCGCCGCCGAGGTCGAGGTCAAGGCCATGTGCGACAAGCTGCTGGCCAATACGGTCATCGAAAGCTACCGGGTCGAGCTGGCGTGAGACTGCGGGCCGGCCTGGCCTGTGGTCTCCTGGGGCTTGCCCTGGCCGCCTGCGCGCCGCCCGCCCCTGAGCCTGTCGCGGCCTTCCAGCTGGATTGCGACCGAGGCTTCGACGCCATCCGCGCCGAGATCCTCGCCCGTCCGGGCGTGAAGCCGGCGCCCGACGCGCCTGGAGAGCCCTACGAGATCTTCAATGAAGAGACCGGCCGGGCCTCCTACATACTGACCAGGCCCGAGGCCCCGGCCCATCCGGCGGTGTTCATCCAGACCGCCGCCCGACGGGACGGCGCCCGGGTCATGGAACACGAGGGTTGCGCCTTCGGCGACGCAGCCGAATACGACCAGCTCCTCGCCTACTGGGAGTCGCTTGCCGCCGCGCGGTGACGACCAGCCCCCCGGCTTCGGCCGGCTAAATTTTGGAACGACCAGGTTCGAACGCGACATGAAAGCCGCCGTCATCGTCTTCCCCGGCTCCAACTGCGACCGCGACTGCAAGGTCGCCGTGGAGCGCTCCACCGGCGCCCAGGTGGACATGGTCTGGCACGGCGACACCGCCCTGCCCGAAGGCCTGGACCTGATCGTCCTGCCGGGCGGGTTTTCCTATGGCGACTATCTGCGCTGCGGGGCCATGGCCGCCCTGTCGCCGGTGATGGCCGAGGTCAAGGCCGCCGCCGAGCGCGGCGTCGCCACGGTGGGCATCTGCAACGGCTTCCAGGTGCTCTGCGAGGCAGGCCTACTGCCCGGCGCCCTGCTGCAGAACGAACGCCTGAAATATGTCTGCAAGCCCGTCAGCCTCGAGGTGACCAACGCCCAGACCCGCTTCACCTCGGCCTATGGCGGCCGTCGCGAGGTGGTCATGACGGTGGGCAATGGCGAGGGCAACTATTTCGCCGACGAGGCCACCCTGGACCGGCTGGAGGGCGAGGGCCAGGTGGTGTTCCGCTATCAGGACAATCCCAACGGCTCGGCGCGGGCCATCGCCGGCATCGTCAACGGCAAGGGCAATGTGCTCGGCATGATGCCCCATCCGGACCGCGCCTTCGAGGCCGAGTTGGGCTCGGCCGACGGGGCGCTGCTGTTCCAGAGCGCGCTGGCCAGCGCCTGAGGCCGCCGCAAAACCTTCAACCGATAACGGCGCAATAGAATGGCCTGATCGGTCCGGGCGGGCTATGCGCAGGCCCATGTCTTCGGTCCAGTCCGCCCTGCCGCCCCCCAGTCCTCTGGCCGTCCCGGTCCTGATGGGGGTGGTGTTCCTGAGCCTGATCGGCTTTGGGGTGGTGATCCCGCTCCTGCCCTTCTACGCCGTGGTGTTCTCCGCCACGGCCTGGCAGGTCACCCTGATGTTTGCGGTGTTCGCCGCAGGCCAGTTCTTCGGCGAACTCATCTGGGGCCGGCTGTCGGACCGCATCGGCCGCAAGCCGGTGATCCTGGGCACCATATTGATCGCGGCCCTCGGCTATGTCGCCCTGGCCTTCGCCCCCAACATCTGGTTCGCCGTCGCCGCCCGGGCCGTGGCCGGCGTCTTCAGCGGCAATATCTCGACCATCCAGGGCTATATCGTCGATGTGACGCCGCCGGAAAAGCTGGCCGGGCGCCTGGGCCTGATCGGTTCGGCCTTCGGCATCGGCTTCGTGGTGGGCCCTCTGCTCGGCGGCCTGCTGGCGCGCCCGGAGCTCGGCGCCGCCGGCTTCCAGCCGCCCCTGCTCACCGCCGCAGCCCTGTGCCTCGCCGGCGCTGTGGGCGCGGCGGTCTTCGTGCGCGAGAGCCGCAGCCGCGCAGCCGCAGGCGTCCAGCGTCCTGGCCCGCTTCAGGCCCTGGCCCACACCCTGGCCGACCCGGTCCTGCGGCGATTGATGGGCGGCACCTTCCTCTCCTTCGCCGGCTTCTCGGCCATGTGGTCCATCTTTGGCCTCTGGGGGGCTGCGGAATACGGCTGGGACCCGAAGATGATCGGCTTCGTCATGGCGATGACCGGCGTCGCCGCGGCCACCAGCCAGGGCCTGCTGGCCGGTTGGGCGGTCAAGCGGATCGGCGAGCGGCCCACCGTGCTGATCGGCCTGACCGTCACCGCCGTCTTCCTGTTCCTGGAGGCCCTGGGGCCGCCGGTCACCGTGGCCATCATCCTGATGATCATCCTGGTGATCGGCCACACCACCAGCCAGCCGGCCACCTCGTCGCTGATCTCCCGGGCTGCGCCGGCCGGGCGACAGGGCGAGACCCTCGGGGCCAATAATGCGTCCAGCGCCGCGGCCCGCGTGCTCGGCCCGGTGATGGCGGGCTTCCTCTTCTCAGGTGTGGGGACCTGGGCGCCCTTTATCCTGGCCGGCGTCCTGATCCTGCCGGCCGCGCTGCTCATCGGCCTGGGCGACCGGCGCTGAGCGCACCGGCGGCAGTTCCCCCCGGGCCACGGCCATGCCCATCTGCAGGCTCTGGGCGATCATCTCGGCCCGGGCGATGAACAGGGCGGCCGCAGGGGGCTCGCAGGTCTCCGCCGCCGTCGCCCGCCAGATCCCCAGCCAATGGGCGAAATGCTCGGCCCCGACCCCGGTCAGGCGCATGTGGGCCGGCATGGGCGCGCCCTTGAACCGCCCCGTCGCCAGGGTGACCGAGGACCAGAAATCACAGAGCTTCTCCAGGTGCGCGTCCCAGTCGACGATCTTGGCTTCGAAGATCGGCCCCAGCATGGGGTCGGCCCGGACCTTGCCGTAGAAGGCGTGGACCTGGGCCTGGATGACCGCCTCGGTGACGCCGGCCGCCCGGCCAGGCGCCAGGGCCTGACGGCGGGCGGCGGCGGCGGCGCGTTCTTCGGAGGTGATGTCTCTCATGGCCCCATCCTGCCGCAAGGGGATGAGGAGGCGCCACTCCGGGGGGATACTTATCGTTCGCTATTAGGAATCGTTTGCAACTAGAACGGATACGGCTAGGAAGGACGCCGCTTACCCGCACCGTCCTGGAGGCTTGATCTTGTCCTGCGCCTGGCCTTTCGCCCCTTCGCTCGCCCTCCCGCGCCCGGAGGCCGGGTCGTGAGCGCCAGGGTTATGCGTGCGCCCCTGTGGCGAAGGCGCGCCGACGTGGCCGCCCGGGCCGTGGCGGCCATCGGACTGGGCTACCTGCTCGCCGCCCTGGCCGCCGCCGCCCTGGCCCGCTGGCTGCCGGCGCCGCGGCTTGAGGCGACCATGATCGGCGGCCTGGCCTCCTTCGCCATCTTCGCCGCCGTCGCCATGTGGGCCTTCGCCGCCCGTGAGGCCTGGCGGGTCTGGGCCTATGGCTGCCTGATCGCCTCGGGCCTGGCGGTGCTGATCTGGCTCTCCCTGCTGATGGAGCCGCGCCTGTGAAGGGATCGTTCCGCCAGTCCATGGCCTGGCTCCACACCTGGTCGGGCCTGGTGTTCGGCTGGGTGCTGTTCGCCATGTTCATGACCGGCACGGCCAGCTATTTCCGCCCCGAGATCACCCGCTGGATGGAGCCGGAGACCGGCCGCCCGGCCAGCTACGCCCAGGCCGCCCAGGGCGCCGTCGCCTATCTGACCCAGACCGCGCCCGACGCGCACAGCTGGTCGATCACCCTGCCTGATGAGCGCCAGGCCACAGCGCGCCTCTTCTGGCGACCCGCGCCGACGCCCGGCGAAGAGGCGCCGCGGCGACGCGGCCGCAGCGAGAACCGGGCCATCCTCGACGCCGCCACCGGCGAGCCGGTGAGCCCCCGCGACACCCGCGGCGGCGAGTTCTTCTATCGGGTGCATTTCCAGATGCACTACCTGCCCGTCCTTCAGGGACGATGGGTGGCGGGGCTCTGCGCCATGTTCATGCTGGTGGCGATCCTCTCCGGCGTGGTCACCCACAAGCGGATCTTCAAGGACTTCTTCACCTTCCGGCCACGCAAGGCCGCTCAGCGGTCCTGGCTGGACGCCCACAACCTGACCGCCGTCCTCGCCCTGCCCTTCCACCTGATGATCACCTATACGGGCCTGGTCACCCTGATGGGCCTCTACATGCCCTGGGGGGTCACGGCGAACTACAAGGCGCCGGAGACCTATTTCGAAGCCATGTTCCCAAGGGCCGAAGAGGTCGAGCGCAGCGGCGTCTCAGCGCCCCTCGCCGACATCCCCCGCATCCTGGCGACCGCCTCGGACCACTGGGGCGGCGGGCGACCCTGGATCGTCAGCATCAGCAATCCCGGGGACGCCTCGGCCATCATCGAGGTCACCCGCCACTCCGGCGACCAGCTGGCCTATGCCGGCGGAACCCTGGCCTTCAATGGGGTCACCGGCCAGCTGATCTCGGCGACGCCGAAGCCGGGTCCGGCGGTTCTGACCAACCAGGTCCTGTATGGCCTGCACATGGGCCGCTTCGCCGATCCCATCCTGCGCTGGGTCTATTTCCTGTGCAGCCTGGCCGGCTGCGCCATGGTCGCCACCGGCCTCGTCCTCTGGACGGTCAAGCGCCGCGCCCAGCTGCCCGATCCGGAGCGACCCCATTTCGGCTTCCGTCTGGTCGAGCGGCTCAATATCGGGACCATCGCGGGCGTCCCGGCCGGCATGGCCGCCATGCTGTGGGCCAACCGCCTGCTGCCGGTCGGCGTGGCGGGCCGTTCGGAATGGGAGGTGCACAGCTTCTTCATCGCCTGGGCCGGCATGATCGCCTGGGCCTGCGCGCGGCCGGCCAGGCGCGCCTGGGTTGAGACCCTGTCGGCGGCCGCGTTCCTGGTGGCCGCCCTGCCCCTGGTCAGCGCCGCCACCACCTCGCGCAACCTGGTCGGTAACCTGCTGGCGGGCGACTGGGCCATGGTCGCCTTCGACCTCACCCTCCTGGCCCTTGGCGCGGCCCTGGCCTTCTGCGCCATCAAGGCCGGCGCCTATCGCGCGGCGCCCAAGCCCCGCCGCCGAAGCCGGACCGAGGAGGCGCCCGCATGATCCTGACCGCCGCCGTCCTGCTGGCCTTTGCCGGCTTCGCCGCCCTTTGCGTGTCGATGACCAAGCATCAGGTCGAGACCGTGGGCCGCCGCCTCGCGCCGCGCGAACAGACCCTGGCCAAGGCTAGCGGCGGGGTCGCCCTGGCCAGCGCCTTGGCCTGCGCGGTCGCCGCCGAGGGATGGCGCTTCGGCCCAGTCCTCTGGAGCGGGATCATCATGCTGGCCGCCCTCAGCCTCACCCTGCTGCTGGCCTACCAGCCCAGAACCGCCGCCCGCCTGGCCGCAGCCTGCGCCTATTTCGCCCCCCTGCTGGTCGCCGCCTGGGCCCTGGTCACCTTCATCGGGCCTTGAAGGGACCACTGACGCCGAGGTTGGCGCGCCGCGGGGTTCGGCCTATGAACCGCTCCGACCTCTGGAGCCTGACCATGACCACCGACACGCCCCCCGATCGCCTGGCCACCAATCCCGACAGCCCCCATTACGACGAGGCGGCCCTGGCCCGCGGCGTCGGCGTGCGGTTCAAGGGCGTCGAGAAGAACAATGTCGACGAGTACTGCGTCAGCGAGGGCTGGGTTCGCCTGGCGGTGGGCAAGACCCTGGATCGCAAGGGCAATCCCGTGACGGTGAAGCTGCAGGGCGAGGTCGAGCCCTATTTCCGGGACGACGGTCAGGGCTGATTTCCATGACGCGGCCTTGTGGCCCGCGCCCCGGCGCCCCAGTTTCCCCGCCAACGAAACAAGGGAGACGCCCATGAGCGACGCTGTGAAGACCACCGGCCTGGAACTGCGGTCACTGATCACCTCCGACGGAGAGCTTCGACTGTCGCTGGCGCGCGTGTCGACGCCTGAGCCCGGCCCGGGTCAATTGCTCGTCCAGGTGCAGGCCTCGCCGATCAACCCCTCGGACCTCGGCCTGCTGCTCGGCCCGGCCGACATGGCCACGCTCAAGGCCAGCGGCGAAGGCGCCGACGCCACCCTCACCGCCAAGGTGCCGCCGCAGCGCATGGGCGCCCTTCGTCCGCGCCTGGACCAGTCCCTGGCCGTGGGCAACGAGGGGGCGGGCCTGGTCATCAAGGCCGGAGAAGGCGCCGAGGCCTATCTGGGCAAGACCGTCGCCATGCTGGGCGGCGCCATGTACGCCGAACACCGTCTGGTAGGCGCCGCCGAGGTGATGGTGCTGCCAGAGGGCGCCACGGCGGCCGACGGCGCCTCATGCTTCGTCAATCCGCTCACCGCGCTCAGCATGGTCGAGGTCATGCGTCGCGAAGGCCATACCGCCCTGGTCCATACCGCGGCGGCCTCCAACCTCGGCCAGATGCTGAACAAGATCTGCCTCAAGGACGGCGTCCCGCTGGTGAACATCGTGCGCAGCGACGCCCAGGCGAAGATTCTGCGCGACATCGGCGCGAAGTACGTTCTCGACAGCACGTCGGAAACCTTCATGGCCGACCTGACCGACGCCATGGAAGAGACCGGCGCGACGCTCGCCTTTGACGCCATCGGCGGCGGCGATCTGGCCAACAAGATCCTGGTGGCCATGGAGACCGCGCTCAACCGCAAGGCCGAGGTCTACAGCCGCTACGGCTCGCCGGTGCACAAGCAGGTCTACATCTATGGCGGCCTGGAGCTGCGCCGGACTGAGATCGACCGCAGCATCGGCATGGCCTGGGGCGTCGGCGGCTGGCTGCTGACCTATTTCCTGCAGAAGATCGGGGCGGCCGACGCCCAGAAACTCCGCGACCGGGTGATGGCCGAGCTGAAGACCACCTTCGCCAGCCACTACACCGCCGAGATCTCCCTGGCCGAGGTCATGCAGCCCGAGGTCATCGCCGCCTATACCCGCAAGGCGACGGGCGAGAAGTACCTGGTCAATCCCACCAAGGCCTGAGCACGGCCCAGTCAGACTTGGCGCTGGGGGCCGACGTGCTATCGTCGGCCCCCGCCCTTCTCAGATAGAGGTGCTGATCGGGTGCTTTCGGCTCTGGCCTTTGGTCTCTTGCTGCTCGGCCAGGAAAGCCAGGCCACGTTGCAGTCGTGCGTGCTGGAGGCCGAGGGCTGGGTGTGCCGCTACCGCGTGCCCGACACGATCTATCGTCCGATGACCGAAACCGAGGCGGCCGCCGCTTCGCCGCCGCAGAGCGCGCCTTTGCTGACCGCCCCCGCAGAACCGCCCCTAGCCGACCCTGCGGGCATCACCGCCCCGGCCCGCGCCGATGAGGCTGCGGACGCCGAAGCCGTCCGTCAGGCGCGCCTGATGCGGCGCTGCGCCGACGCCTCCTGGATATCGCTCTGCACGCCTGGGGATCGCCGCGAGGCCAAGGCCCTGCAGGCGGCCGCCGAAGCCAGGGCCGCCCTGAGGCTGGAGGTCACCACCCTGGCCGCCCAGGACCAGTGCGACGACGCTGTCCGCGTCGCCCTGGAAGGCGGCGACCTGTCGCTCGCCCGCGAAATCCGGGCCTTCTGCGCCGCAGAAAAATAGGCCTCGACCCTATTTCGCCTCGCGCCCCATGGCAGCGCACTCGGAAGCCTGAGGCCAATTACCTCAAGCGGGGGCGAGCACTTCGGAAATCTGCCGTGCGGTCTCGCGTGCGGTGCGCATGACGCCGATGAGGGTCGCTGACGCGAAGCCGGTCCACTCGCCGTAGCCAACCAGCCACAGCCGAGGCTCCTTGACCGCGCGCGTGCCGTCCACGGCGATGCGTCCGGAGGGCTCGATGACGTCCAGGGCCGTGAGGTGCTGAAGCGCAGGTCTGAATCCCGTGCACCAGATCACCGCATCCACCTTGGTCTCGCGTCCATCGCCCCAGACCACCCCATCTTCGGTGAAGCTCCGGAAGGGTCGGACCGCGTTCAGGACGCCACGGGCGCGCGCCGCCTTCACCGGCTCGACCATCACGATGTCGCCGAGCCCGCCAGGCGGCGGCGCATCGCCGCCGCCGCCCTGCTGCGCCTGCCAGCGGGCGGTGGCGCGTTCGAAGAGCACGCGCCCGTCAACCTCGTCGGACAGGAAGGTGGGTGGCTCCGGCGTCACCCAGGTGGTGTCGGCGACGTCCGACACCTCGGCCAGAATCTGGGCGCCGCTGTTGCCGCCGCCGACAACCAGCACGCGCTGGCCGGCGAACGGCTCAGGCCGCTGGTATTGCGCCGAATGGATCTGCACGCCGCGAAACAGCGCCTGGTTGGGATAGGTCGGCCGATACGGAGAACGCCATGTGCCCGTAGCGCTCACTACGGCCCGCGTTCGCCACGTGGCGGAGCAGGTCTCTACGACCATCCCATCCGGCGCCCGGCGGACGAAGTCGACCTCCAACGGGCGAACGACCGGCAGATCGTAGCGGGCCTCATAGGCGGCAAGATAGGCGACGACATCATCGCGTTTGGGATAGGTCTCGCCAGCAGATGGCATGGGCCAGCCGGGCAACGAACTCCACTGCGAAGGCGAGAAGAGCCGCAGCGAGTCCCAGCCATGCCGCCAAGCTCCGCCGGGCTCTGGCTCGCTGTCCAGGATGGCGAAGCGCAGGCCGGTGCGACGCAGGAAGTAGCCCACGGCGAGACCAGCCTGCCCGCCGCCGATGACGATGACATCGTACGGCTGGTCCGGGTGCGGCGAACTCAAGATGGCGCTCCAGAGCTGCGTCAGGCGTGACATGTCTGTGTCTCAGACATGCGCTTCGCCATGCGCCAAATCAAACGCCGCTCGCCCTCCGCAGCACCGCGCGATCGGCGCCTGGATTAATCCAGAGCGCCTGCAGCCAGATCGCTTCCAGGCCAGTGTCTCAGATCAGTTGCCGGCGCCGGCCGGGCCGCAGACGCGGCCATCGGGACAGGGCGCCACGTGGACCTGCGGCGGCTCCACCGTGACCTGCGAGGGCTTCACGCGAACATCGGGGGCGTGAAGATAGATCTGGGCCGGGGCCACACGGATCGGCGGCGCCTCCACATAGATCGGCGGCCCCTGGATATCGATCCGGCCCGAGGGCACATAGACCGGCTGGGAATAGACCCGCACCGCAGGGCCGCCCACATGGCGGACGTTCCAGCCCGGACCGGCCGGCGGATAATAGAAGACCTGTTCCTGGGCGCAGTAGCAGTCCGAATGACCCGGGTGCCCCGGATGGACCGGCGGGCAGTTCTGATAGGACGGCTGCGGGGCGGTCGGATGGTATTGCGCGCTGGCGGCGCCGGCGGAGGCCAGCAGCGTGACAACAACGACGGACGTGATCTTGAGCATGACACCTACCCTGGTTGAGTTCACCACAGGGCTGGCGTGAGCCATCAGCCCCTTACGCTCACGCCTCCTGTTAGGACGGAATGTCGCACCTGACAAGGTTTCGTTAACCATAGATCTTTGAATGGTTAATGCGCGCAAAATCCTGGCGAAACCAAGCTTCTCCCCTCACGGGAATTCGGGCGCGATAATTCAACCCAAGACCTAGAATCCGGACTCTCGCTCCACC
This sequence comes from uncultured Phenylobacterium sp., assembly GCA_964515365.1. GTDB lineage: Bacteria > Pseudomonadota > Alphaproteobacteria > Caulobacterales > Caulobacteraceae > Phenylobacterium. The sequence goes on from CAZERE010000089.1 coordinate 12,538, forward strand.
CTATCGCCCTGCGCCTCGAACCTCGCCCGAGCCTGATGCGATCAGACGGAATCGTCTGATCGTTGAATCAGGCTCTAAACTCTGAATCTTGAGCGCGTTTCGTTCCGATAACCGGTTCCCACTTATCGGAACGCGCTCTAGAAGGCCGCCATGACCGCTGCGCCCGCGAAATCCCTGGCCGATACGGCCGCCGAGTTCGGCCTCAAGGCCGAGGAATATGACCTGATCGTCCAGCGCCTGAACCGCGAGCCGAACCTCGTGGAACTGGGCGTCTTTTCGGTCATGTGGAGCGAGCACTGCTCCTACAAGTCGAGCCGCAAACACCTGGGCAAATTCCCGACCAAGGGGCCCCGGGTGATCCAGGGGCCGGGGGAGAACGCCGGCGTGGTCGACATCGGCGACGGCCAGGCCTGCGTCTTCAAGATGGAGAGCCACAACCACCCATCCTTTATCGAGCCCTACCAAGGCGCGGCGACCGGGGTGGGGGGAATCATGCGCGACGTCTTCACCATGGGAG
>CAZERE010000090.1:0-12993 GCA_964515365.1 uncultured Phenylobacterium sp.
GAGGCCGTGGCCAGGATCAGGCCCGCGCCGGCCCGCTTGGCCAGCTGGATGGCGGCCACGCCCACGCCCGAGGCGCCGGCCTGAACCAGGACGGTCTCGCCCTTCTTCATGCGGCCGAACTCGAACAGGCAGTCGTGGGCCGTGCCGAAGGTGACGGGGATGGCGGCGGCCTTGCGGACATCGAAGCCGTCGGGGATGGGCCAGCAGTTGCGGGCCGGGACCGAGCGCAGCTCGGCGTGGCTGCCCCAGTTGTTCACCGTGGCGACCTTCTGGCCGACCCGGACATTGGTGACTTCCGAGCCGATCTCGATGATCTCGCCGGCGGCCTGATAGCCGACCACATGCGGATTGGTCATCAGCGGGCCGCGCCAGCGGTTCAGGGTGTCGCCGCCCTCGATGGCGATGGCCTCCACACGGATGATCACACCCTTGGGGTGGCAGGTCGGGTCCGGGATTTCCTCGTATTTGAGGACTTCAGGACCGCCGTTCTCGTAATAGACCGCAGCCTTCATGGCGCTCTCCCTAATGACTTAAAACAAACGTTTGACGCCAAGCCTTCCCATGGCGAGGCGCTGATCGCAAGGCGCCGGAGGCGCCGAAGCCGGCTGACCTAGTCCGTTTGGATCATGCGGCGTCCCGTCGCAGGCGGCAGGAAGGGGACAACGCGATCCTGTCCCCCTCGTCCAAGGCCATTCCCCCATGCGCCTCGCCGCCCGCCCTCGCCGCCAGGGCCTCTGCGTCCTAGGTCTCGCCGGCCTGCTGGTCCTGCCGCTCGGCGGTCCGGCGGCGAGCCAGTCCGATCCCTTCGGCGCGCTCTACACCCCGCCGCCCGGGGCCGCGCCGGCCAGGGACGCCTCGTCGGGGCGCACGGGTTCGACCTCGGTGAGCGGCGCCGTGGGGCGTTCCTATGCCGGCGCCGAGACCGGGGGCCAGGTGAGCCTCGCCCAGCTGGACATGATGCCGCCCAATGCGCCGCCCTTGCCGGTGGCGCTGCAGGGCCATTCCACCCGGTTCCTCGCCAATCGGCCGAAGATCGCCATTCCCGGCTACACCATCGCCTTCGTCCATGGCGCCACCGCCAGCGCCTTCGGCGGCGGGGCGGGGCTGGACACCAACAAGCGCCGGACCCAGATCGCCACCCGCCTGGTGGGCCTGACCGACGAGATGGCCCAGGAGATCGCTGACGAGGCCTATGCCGACCTGGTGCGCCAACTGGAGGCGGCCGGTTTTCAGGTGGTCGATCCGGCCGCCCAGCTGGCGTCCGAGCAGATGCAGGGCCTGGCCCGCTACAGCGCGCCCTTCGGCGGGCAGGGGATCATCGACAGCCGGGCCACCAAGGCCTGGGTCGTCTATGGCCCCACAGCCCTCCCGCCCATCAAGGGCCACGCCTTCGAGACCGGCATGGGGGCGGTGGCGGCGTCGGGCGCCCTGATGCGGTTCGGCCGCGCCAGCCGCGACCTGGACGCCATCATCATCTCGCCGCGCCTGCTCATCGATTACATCGACATGGAAAGCACCGGGCAGCGGGTCTACAGCGGCTCGGCCTCGGTGGACGCCGAGCTGCGGTTCGGGATCAATCCGAAGTCCCAGGTGGATTTCGTCTGGGGGAACAACAGCGGCGGCGCCATGCCCGGCTGGTTCACCACCAAGGGCGCCTTCACCCCCCAGCCCTTCGGCATCCTGGCCCAGACCGCCGACCGCTCCGACTCCATCGCCACGCACAACGCCCTGGTCAGCGTCGGCTTCGGTTCGATCTATCGCCAGAGCCTCGTCTACGACGCCGAGGTCTCGCCCAAGCGCTACGCCGCTCTCAGCCGCGCCGCCATCCAGGGCTTCAACGCCGCCCTGGTGGCCGAGATTCGCGCCGCGCGCGGCCAATGATCCTCCCCGCCATCTTCCGTCCTATGGAGACCTGAACCATGAAGCGCTTGATCTGCGCCACGGCCGCCCTGGCGCTGGCCGCCGGCGCCGCGGTCGCCCAGACCCCTGACGCCACCGCCCTTCCGCCGGCGCCCGCCGAGAACCCGCCGCCCGCCGAGCCCGCCGCGCCTGCAGCCCTGCCGCCTGCGCCGATGATCGACCCCAACGTCTATCAGGTGCTGCGTCCCGGCGACCGGGCCATGAGCTGCGAGCAGATCGGGGGCGAGGCCAATACGCTGAACGCCCAGCTAATGGCCGAGCAGGCGGAAGCCGCCAAGCAGGCCCAGCGCGCCAAGCAGGGCCGGGGCATGGCCGGCGGCCTGGCCAGCGGCGTCCTGGGCGGCGCGGCCCGTTACGGGCTGGCCCGCGGCATGGTGGGCGGGGCCTTCAGCCCCTTCGCCGCCCAGGCCCTGAGCGCCGTGGCCGATTCCAGCTCCCAGGCCGTCGGCCAGGCGGTGGCCGCCGGCGGCGAGGTCGCCGCGCCGACCGTCTCGCCCCAGCAGCAGCGCATGAACCACCTGCTGGGCCTCTACCGGGAAAAGGGCTGTTAGGAGCGTCGCATCCCTTGCTGTGACGTAGCCGGGCTTGGGGGAGTTCCGGCCTCATCCTGACGGAGAGAGCGCAGTCCTTGGCTGCGCTCTCATTCGTCTGGGCGCTGTGGCGTCCGATCGCTAGCCTTCCCCTAGGGCGCCCTTCCTAGAAGCAGGCCTATTGATCGCGGCCTCCCCGCCGCGCCTGCATTTCTTGAGGGATTTCCCATGGACGCCGCCGCGCCCGTGCGCCTGCACGATTTCGACGAAGCCCTGCCGCTAACGCCCGCCGGTCCCCGCCTGTGGGACTCGCGCATCGACAAGCGCTACTGGAACATGATCGGCCCGTGGGGCGGCTGGACCGCGGCCCTGCTGCTGAAGGCGGTGCTGGCGGAGTCCGATCATGGCGGCACGCCGGTGGGCCTGACCGTCAATCTGATGGGCGGCCTGGACGATAGTCCCCTGCAGCTTTCCACGCGGCCGGCCCGCCAGGGCAAGTCGGTGGAGTTCTGGACCTCCGAGCTCATCCAGAACGGCGCCCCGGTGGCCATGGCCATGGTGACCCTCGGCCAGCGGCGGGAGACCTTCTCGACGCACGAGGCGAGCTTTCCCGAGGGCGTGAAGGCCCCTGAGGACATCGAGAGCATCCCCACCCGCCCGGGCTTCTTCACCGCCATGTTCGAACAGCGCCCGGTCCAGGGCTCGGCGCCGCTGCAGGAGAACCCCGACAGCCTGACCCGCAACTGGATGCGCGATCATCAGGCCCGGCCGCTGGACTATGTGCTGCTGGCCGGCCTGGCTGACGTGTTCGCCCCGCGGATCTTCTATCGCAGCGCCGAGCGACGGCCGGCCTCGACGGTGAGCATGAGCGTCTACTTCCACGCCACGCCGGCGGAGCTCGCGGCTGTCGGCGGCGACTTCATCCTGGGCGAGGCCAAGGGCCGCCGGTTCGAGAGCGGCTTCTTCGACCAGCACGGGGCGCTCTGGTCCCGCGACGGCGTCCTTCTGGCCACCACCGAACAGCTCTGCTGGTTCAAGTAGGGGCTTTTCCACCGTCACCCTCGGGTCAAGCCCCAGGGTGACGGACGTGGAAGGTGGGCCTCAGGCCTTGCGGACCTGATCGGCGAAGTCGGGCGCCAGGCGGCCGACGGCGTTGCGGGTGTCGATGACCAGGGGCACGATCCGGGTCAGGGTCGCGTAATCCACCAGATCGTGGTCGGTGCAGATCACCGCGCAGTCATAGGCCGCCAGGCTCGCCTCGTCCCAGCCGACGGAGGCCATGCCGGCCACCTCGGGATGTTCGTCCGTGTCGTGGACGACCGGGATATGCGGATCGTAGTAGTCGACCAGCGCCCCGCGCTCGCGCAGCAGGCGGATCACGTGCAGCGAGGGGCTCTCGCGCATGTCGTCGACATTCTTCTTGTAGGCCAGGCCCACCACCAGGATGCGGGCGCCGCGCACGGCCTTGCCTTCGCGGCTGGACAGGGACTCGGACACCGCCTCCACCACGCGGCGCGGCAGGGCGGCGACGACATCGCCGGCCAGCTCGAGGAACCGGGTCGCCTCGCCATGCGCCCGGGCCTTCCAGGTCAGGTAGAAGGGGTCGATGGCGATGCAGTGCCCGCCCAGGCCCGGCCCCGGATAGAAGGGCATGTAGCCGAAGGGCTTGGTCTTGGCCGCATCGATCACCTCCCAGATGTCGATGTCCATGCTCTCGAAGACGACCTTGAGCTCATTGACCAGGGCGATATTGACCAGGCGGAAGATGTTTTCGGTCAGCTTGACCGCCTCGGCCGTCTTCAGGTCGCTGACCGGCACCACCTGGGTCAGCGGCGAATAGACCGCGATGGCCATGCGCCGCTCGGCCTCGGTATCGGCGCCCACCACCTTGGGGATGGTGGTGGCCCCGAAGTCCAGATTGCCGGGATCTTCCCGCTCGGGGCTGTAGGCGATGGCGAAGTCGGTTCCGGACTTCAGCCCCGTCGCCGCCTCCAGGATCGGGCGGATCAGCTCCTCGCTGGTGCCGGGATAGGTGGTGGATTCCAGCACCACCAGCTGGCCCCGGCGCAGATGCCGCGAAATGGTCTTCGCGCAGTCGGCGACATAGGAGAGATCAGGCTCCCGGTGCACGTTCAGCGGCGTGGGCACGCACATCAGCAGGGCGTCGGCGGCGGCCAGGCGCGCCTCGTCGGTGGTGGCCTCCAGCCGGCCGGTGGCCCCCATGGCCGCGACCCGGGCGTCAGAGATGTGCTTGATGTAGGAGCGGCCGCCGTTCAGGGCCTCGATCTTGGCGGCGTCCGGGTCATAGGCCAGGACCCGGAACCCCTTGCCGAGGAAGCCCTCGGCGAGCGGTAGGCCCACATAGCCCAGGCCGATGACGCCGATGACCAGGTCGCGGGCTTCCGCGCGGGCCTCGAACGCCGCAGCCATTTGATCCGGCGTCGGACGATCTCCGTCCAGGGCGGGTCCGCTCATGCGTTGCGACCGGCGAAGGCGCGGATGGCGCTGATGATCTGGTCCTGCACATCGGCCTCCAGATAGGGGTGCATGGGCAGGCTGATGACCCGCTCGGCCGCGGCCATGGTCGCGGGCAAGCCGCCCGGCCCCACAGGATAGCCGGAATAGACCCCCTGTTTGTGGATCGGGATCGGATAATAGACGGCGGTGGGGATTTCGGCGGCCTTCAGGTGGGCGGCCAGGCCGTCGCGGTCATCGCTCTCGATCGTGTACTGGGCCCAGACCGAGACGCCGCCCTCGATCACCTCGGGCGTGCGCACCACGTCGGACAGGCCCTGGGCGTAGCGGCCGGCCACGCGATTCCGAGCCTCGATCTCGTCGGCGAAGATGGAGAGCTTCTGCAGCAGGACGGCGGCCTGGATCGTGTCCATCCGGGCGTTCATGCCGATCCGCATGTTCAGATACTTGGGGTCATGGTCGAAGGTCCGGCCCTCGAGGTCGGACTTCACCGCCTGGCCATGGACCCGCAGGGAGACCAGCAGGTCGTGCAGGCGCGCGTCCTTGGACAGCACCGCCCCGCCGTCGCCATAGCAGCCCAGCGGCTTGGCCGGGAAGAAGCTGGTGGTGGCCACGTCGGCCCAGTGCAGGGGGTGTCGCCCCCCGAGCGTGCAGCCGAACCCCTGGGCGGAGTCGGCGATCAGCTTCAGGCCGTGCTTCTGGCAGACCGCGCTGAGGGCGGGATAGTCGGCGGGCTGGCCAAACAGGTCGACCGCGATCACCGCCTTGGGGGTCAGCTTGCCTTCGGCCTTCACCGCGGCGATGGCCGCGTCCAGGTGGGCGGCGTCCATATTGTAGGTGTCGGGCAGGATATCGACGAAGACCGGCGTGGCGCCCACCAGGGGCACGACCTCGGCGGTGGCCGCAAAGGTGAAGGACGGGCAGAAGACCGCGTCGCCCGGCCCGATCTCCCAGGCCATCAGCGGCAGCATCAGGGCTTCGGTGCCCGAGCCGCAGGAGAGGACATGGGGCGCCTGGCCGAATTCGCCGAGCGCCGCCTCGAAGGCGGCCACCTGCGGCCCCATGACATAGGCGCCGGAGCGCACCACCTCGAGGATAGCGGCCTCCAGCGGTTCGCCGAGGCGCTGGCGCTGGGCCTGCAGGTCAATGAACGGAATCGGCATGGCGGTTACTCGCAGGTCTTTAGGCGGCGGTACATGCCACGGCCCCCGAGGTCACGCCAAACACGGATGTTTTCGCAAGGTTTCGCCGCGCCGGAACGGTCCGGCGCGGCTTGGCCTTGCGATCAGATCTGCCGGGCGCGGCCTTCCCAATAGGGGGCGCGGACCTTGTTGCGCTGGATCTTGCCGGCTTCGCTGCGGGGCAGCTCGGTGACGAAGTCCAGGCTGCGGGGGACCTTGAAGCCGGGCAGGGCCTTGCGGGCGAAGTCGAGGATCTCGTGGGCCAGCTCGTCGCTGGGCTCATAGCCCTCATTGAGCATGATCACCGCCTTCACCTGCTCGCCCCATTCGGCGTGGGGGATGCCCACGGTGGAGGAGTCGGCGACGGCCGGGTGCTTGATCAGCTCGTTGTCGATTTCCTGCGGATAGATGTTCACCCCGCCGGAAATGATGGTCTCGGCGCTGCGGCCGGTGAGGAACAGATAGTCGTCCTCATCGAAATAGCCGACATCGCCCATGGTGAAGAAGTCGCCGACCCGGGAGGCCTGGGTCTTGGCTTCGTCCTTGTAGTACTGGAAGCCGCCGCCGGGGGGCAGCTGGTGGTAGATGGTGCCAGGGACGCCATTGGGGCAGTCATTGCCCTGTTCGTCGATGATGCGCACCTGCAGCAGGGCCGGACGCTTGCCGACGCTGCCGGGCTTCTTCAGCCATTCGTCGGAATTGATGGTGAAGCCCGCGCCGCCTTCGGAGCCGGCATAGTACTCGCTGAGCACCGGGCCGAACCATTCGATCATCGCCTGCTTGACCTCGGGCGGGCAGGGCGCCGCGCCATGGACGATGTAGCGGACGTGATCGACGGAATAGTTGGCCTTCACCTCGGCCGGCAGGTCCAGCAGGCGCTGGAACATGATCGGCACCATGTGCAGGTGGGTGACCTTCTGCTCGCTGATGGTCCGCAGGACAGCTTCAGAGTCCCACTTGTCCATGAAGATCAGGGTCGAGCCGGTGCCCATGGCGGCCCGGACGTCGAAGGCCAGCGGGGCGGCATGATAGGCCGGGCCAGCGCAGAGCTGGATCGAGGTGTCGTCATAGCCGCGGCCGGCCAGGATGCTGGAGGGGGTGACCACAGGCGTCGGGCGGAAGACGCCCTTGGGCCGCCCGGTGGTGCCCGAGGTGTACATCATCTGGTTGCCGAGGACGGGGTCAGAGATGTCGGAGCCATCAAGGGGCGAGAGCGCGGTGTCATAATCCACAAAGCCGTCGATCTCACCGCCCACCGATAGCTTCAGCGTCAGGTGCGGGCAGTGGGTGGCGGCCTCGCCGATCACGGCGACGCGGACATCGCCGACCAGCACCTTGGCCTCGCAGTCATTGATGATGTAGGCGATTTCGTCGGCGTTCAGGTGCCAGTTGACCGGGGTGATGCGCACGCCGGCCCGCATGGTGGCCGCCAGGACCTCGATGAATTCCGCCCGATTCGAGCAGACCAGGGCCAGGCTGTCGCCGGGCTGAACTCCATGCTGACGGAAGAGGCGGGCCAGCCGATTGGCGTTGGCGTTGACCTCGGCGAAGGTCCGCGACTTGCCATAGGCGTCGATGACCGCAGCCTTGTCGGGCTGGACATCAGCCCAGACGGACATGGTCATGCCGGTGACTGCGGCCTGGTCGAGCCGTTCTTCCAGGCCCACGCGCTCTTTCAAATCTTCCATCAAATTCCTCCCGACGCCTGCTGTCCGAAGCTTCGGCACGCAGGTCGCATCTGATTATCGTTGCGGACGGCCGTTCATCGGAGGGGCGCAGACGCAATATGCCTGCCCGCCCGCCGAACCGTCATCGGCGCTCACAATGACAGCGGAATTCCGCAACGACAACGCCCGCCCGATCCGAACAGAGGCCGGATGGGGCCGTCCATGGGAGAGGAATCGGCGGCCTTAGAAGGTGCGCTCGGCCCAGCGGGTGACGAAGTAGCCGGCCGTGGCCGAGGCGCCGGTCAGGACCGTGCCCCAGGCGATGTCGGCCAGGGTGATATGGGTGGCCCAGACCTTCAGCGTCGCCTGGTTGGTCAGGTCATAGGTGGCGTAGCAGAGGAAGCCGAGGATGGCGCCGGTGGTGAGCGCCTGGGTCCAGGCGCCTTCGCGCACCGCCGGACTGACCGCCAGGATCATGATGCCGGCGATATAGATCAGATAGAAGGCGATGGCCGGCGGCAGGGAAAACTGGTTGGCCAGCACCGCATCCAGGGTCGGCCGGTAGAGCTTCGGCCCGGCCGTGGTCAGCCAGACCGCGTCGATCAGGGCGAAGGCCAAGCCTGTCCCCAGATAGCCGATGACGTATTTCAGCATGGTCGGATCCTTCAGGCCGTGGGTTTCAGACGGTAGTGGCTGACGCCCCATTCCTGCCCGTCCCGGTGACCGAAGAGGCCGGCCGTGGCCAGGAAGAACAGCCGCCACCGGCGGCGCCAGAGGGATGCGGCGTCGCCGTAGACCTCGGCGAGCACCTCGCGCAGGGCTGCGTCGTGGCGGTCGAAGTTTTCCAGCCAGTGGAGGGCGGTGCGCTCATAGTGGCGGCCCGACCAGCGCCAGTCGGCCTCGACCTCGAACAGGTCGGGGAACTGGGCCATCAGGCCATGGCTGGGCATCACGCCCCCGGAGAAGAAGTGCTGGGCGATCCAGTCGGCCTCGTCCTCCACATCGAAACGATAAGGCGTGGTGCGGTGGGTGAAGACGTGGATGAAGGCGCGGCCCTCGGGCTTCAGCCAGCTGCGGACGCGCGTCAGCAGGGCGCGCCAGTTGGCCATGTGCTCGAACATCTCCACCGAGACCACCCGGTCGAAGCGGCCGGGCGCCTCGAAGACATTCATGTCGGCGGTCACCACCGTGACATTGGCTAGGCCCAGGGCGCTGGCCCGGCCGCGGATGAATTCCCCCTGGCTGGCCGAATTGGACACCGCGGTGATCCGGGCGTTCGGCAGGGCGCGCGCCATCCAGAGGGTGAGGGAGCCCCAGCCGCAGCCGAGTTCGAGAATGTCCTGGCCATCGGCCAGCCCCGCATGCTCGGCGGTCTCCGAGAGGGCGTTCTCCTCGGCCGCCGCCAGATCCTCGACGCCCCGGCCATAGAGGCAGGACGAATATTTCAGCTGCGGCCCCAGCACCTTCTCGAAGAAGGCGGCCGGCAGCTCGTAGTGCTGGTCGTTGGCCGCGGCGGCGTGCTCGGCGATGGGCCTCTGGGCCATCTCCAGGGCGAAGGCGGTTTCGGCGTCCGGACCGGCGGCGCCCAGTCGCCGACGGGCGTTGGCCACCAGCAGTTCGATCGCCGCGCGCCGCATCACGTCGGGGACGGGGGCGCCCTCGAAGGCCTGGACGGTGGAACTGATGAAGCTCATGGGTGACGTTCCTCGCTGCAGGGCCTCTTGTCGGCGCTCAAGGGGGAGCCACCGGATTGAACCTGCCCTGGATTACGCACAAGGCGGAGGTTCGGATGCGTCGTCCTGGCTGCATCCGCAGGCGCATTCGCGTCGTATCGCCTGTCGCCGGGACCCGCTGTGGCGTCACCGAGGCGAGATTGGAGTCCCCGTGGGCGTAGAGAGCACTTCCAGGCCATTGCGTATCGCCGTCATCGGCGGCGGCGTTTCCGGACTTTCCGCCGCCTGGCTCCTGAGCGCTCGCCACGAGGTGACCCTGTTCGAAGGCGACGGCCGCCTGGGCGGCCACGCCCATACGGTGGAAGCCCCTGGCGGCCCCGGCGGCGTGATCCCGGTGGATACCGGCTTCATCGTCTTCAACGAGGACAACTATCCGAACTTCACCGCCCTGCTGAAACATCTGGAGACCCCCAGCATCGACGCCGACATGGCGCTCAGCGTCTCCCTCGACGACGGGGCGTTCGAATATTCCTCCGGCTCGCTGTTCGCGCAGAAGCGCAACTTTTTCAGCGCCCGCTACTGGGGCATGCTGCGGGACGTCACGCGCTTCTACCGCAACGGGCCCAAGGACCTGGCCGAGCTGGATTCGCCCCTGACCAGCCTGGACGACTATCTGAAGCAGAAGGGCTACTGCCAGGCCTTCCGCGACGACCACCTGCTGCCCCAGGCCGCGGCCATCTGGTCGACGCCGCTGGCGGCGATCCGGGAATATCCGGCCGCGGCCCTGATCCGCTTCTTCCAGAACCACGGCATGATGCAGGTGTTCGGCCGCGGCCTCTGGCGGACGGTCGAGGGCGGCAGCCGGGCCTATGTGGAGAAGCTGGTCCAGGCTTTCCGGGGCGAGGTGCGCAAGGGCGTCCGGGTCACCGGGGTGCGCCGCGAGGCCGGCGGGGTCGATATCCGCCTGGCGAGCGGCCAGGTGGAACGGTTCGACGAGGTGGTGATCGCCACCCATGGGGACCAGGCCCTGGCCCTGCTGGAAGATCCCACGGCCGAGGAGACGCGGCTTCTGTCGGCCTTCCGCTACAGCCGCAACCTGGCGGTGCTGCACACCGACCCGGCCCTGATGCCCCGGCGCCGGGCGGCCTGGACCAGCTGGAACCACATCGGCCGGCGCAACGCGCCCCAGGAGGGCTGCGTCACCTACTGGATGAACCGCCTCCAGAGCCTGCCGGCCAGGCCGGAGCTGTTCGTCACCCTCAACCCCACCCGCGAGATCGCGCCCGACGCGGTGATCCGCACCGACGTCTATGACCACCCCCTGTTCGACGGCGGGGCGATCGCCGCCCAACAGGAGCTCTGGGGCCTGCAGGGGGCGAAGAAGACCTGGTTCTGCGGCTCCTATTTCGGACATGGCTTCCATGAGGATGGCCTGCAGTCCGGCCTGGCCGTCGCCGAGCAGCTGGGCGGCGTCCGCCGGCCCTGGTCGGTGAAGGACGAGTCCGGCCGCATCCACCTGTCGGCCCCGGCCGTCGCGGCCCTGGCCGAGGCCGCCGCGTGACCTCAGGCGCCAGCGCCCTCTATCCCGGCCTCGTCGCCCACCGGCGGACGCGGCCGCGGGCGCACGCCCTGCGCTATCGCATCTTCATGCTGCTGCTGGACCTGGACGAGGGCGCCGCCCGGGGCCGGCGCCTGCGTCTGTTCGGCTTCGACAGGCCCGGCCTGATGAGCTTCCAGACCCGCGATCATGGCGACGGCTCGGACACGCCGCTGAAGGCCCAGGTGGAGCGGCACCTGGCGACGGCGGGCCTCGAGGGCGGCGGGGCCGTGCGCCTGCTCTGCATGCCGCGGGTGCTGGGCGGGGTGTTCAACCCGATCAGCGTCTATTTCTGCCACCGGCCGGACGGGGCGCTCAGCGCCATCCTCTATGAGGTCAACAACACCTTCGGCGACCGGCACAGCTATCTGATCCCGGTGGCGGCCGACGCGCCGGGCGGGGTGGTGCGCCAGACCGCCGACAAGGTGTTCTACGTCTCGCCCTTCATGGACATGGACCTGACCTACGCCTTCAAGGTCCGCCCGCCGGGACAGGGCGAGAAGGTGGGCGAGACGGACGGCGTCGCGGTCAGCATCGAGGTGGCTGACGCCGAAGGGCTTCTTCTCTCGGCCAGTTTCGCCGGTGAACGCCAGCCCTTGGATGACAGGCGCCTGCTGGCCGCCTGGCTCGGCCACCCCTGGATGACGCTGGGCGTCATGGGCGCCATCCACTGGGAAGCCCTGAAGATCTGGCTGAAGGGCGAGCGCCTTCGTCCCCGGCCCAGGGCGCCGCAGAATCCCGTCACCCTGGCGCCACAGGCCGACGTCCTGGCGGCCTGAGGCCAACTTGTCTGTGCCGTCCGGACGCCCGCGTGGGGATGGATGTCACGTGGGCGGACTATTTGGCGGGCGCGTCAAAAGATGGTGGCGCGACCCCTGGTGGCGCCGCATGATGGCGCCATACCAAGATTGGACATTTTCAGATGAGTGATTCACGCCCCTCCCCCAGGGATGCGGCGGCGGATTCTGTGTCGATTGACGTCTCGGCCATGCCCCGGGTGCTGCGCAGAATCATGGGGCTGGCCCTGCGCTATCCGGGCCTGGTGGCCCTGGCCGTCGGCTGCTCCATCGGCGCGGCCCTGTTCAGCCTGACCCTGCCGCGGCTTTTCGGCCAGGCGGTGGACCAGGCGCACCTGCTGCTGGCCAGCGAGAACGCCAGCGTCGATGATGTTCAGCGCGCCCTGGTCACCACCGCCCTGCTGGTGCTGGGCGCCGCCAGTCTGCGGGGTCTGCTTACCGGCTATGGGGGCTATGTGGCCGAAAAGGTCAGCCAGCGGGTGGCCTATGATCTGCGCCTGGCCTTCTTCCAGCAGCTTCAGCGCCTGTCCTTCGGCTTCCATGACAGGATCCATTCCGGCGATCTGGTGACCCGGGGGATGCTGGACCTGGAGGGCACGCGGGCCTTCATCCAGGGCGGCATGATGCAGACCCTGACGCTGGTCATGCTGCTGTCGGTTTCGGCCTTCATGATGTTCTCCACCGACGTGACCATGGCCTTCCTGGCGCTCGCCTTCGTGCCGTTCGCCGGCTGGGTCCTGGCGCGGATGGGGATCATGCTGCGGGTGACCTGGCTGCGGGTTCAGCAGCTGATGTCGGTGCTGACGCTCACCATGGAGGAGAATCTCCAGGGCATCCGGGTGGTGCGCGCCTTCTCGGCCAAGGCCTTCGAGATGGGCAAGTTCGACGTGGCCGCCGACAACGCCCTGCAATATTCGTTCAAGCGGATCACCCTGCGTTTCCGGGCGATCACCGCCATGACGCTCAGCTATTACGGCTCGATGGCCCTGCTGCTCTGGTACGGCGGCCACCAGGTGATCGCCGGCGCCATGTCGGTGGGCCGGCTCACCGAATTCCTCGCCTATATGACCCTGCTGCAGGCCCCGATCCGGCAGATCGCCATGATCTTCGCCTCGGCCGCCCGGGCCACCTCATCCGGCGGCCGGGTCTTCGA
>CAZERE010000091.1:0-12938 GCA_964515365.1 uncultured Phenylobacterium sp.
GGCCGGCGCGGCCCATGTGCTGGCCGCCGACATCGACGCCTATTGCGGCGCGGCGCTCGGCCTGAACGCGCCCGCCAACGGCGTGACCTGAGACTTCACCAGCATCGACCTGCTGGACGCGCCGCCGCCGCCCGCCGAGGTCATCCTGGCCGGGGACATCTGCTACGAAAAGCCCCTGGCCGCCCGGGTCATGGCGTGGCTGGGCCAGGCCAAGGCGGCCGGCGCCACGGTCCTGATCGGCGACCCCGGACGCAGCTACTTCCCCCGCGAAGGCCTGGTCAAACTCGCCGAATACCAGGTCGCCACGACGCGGGAGCTGGAGGACCAGGAGGTCAAGAAGACGGCGGTGTGGACCTTGCCGGGCTGATCCTGCGTCGACCGGTCGCCAGCGGCGCGGACCTCTGCCTATAGTGACGGCGCTGTTACATCGCTGATCCGGAGCCTGCCCATGCGTCGCCGCACCTTCCTGGCCGCCCTGCCCGCCGCGCTTCCGGGCGCGCTCTTCGCCAGCGGGGCTGCGGGACAGAGCCGGGAGGCGACGCCCAACCGCGACCGGCCCGACGTGGGCCCCGGCGACCGGATCGACGGGGCGACCTTCGCCAGCCGCAGCGCCGCCTGGGGGACCCATGGGGCGGCGGCCACAGCCCACCCGCTGGCGACGCTGGCGGCCATCGACATCCTGCGGGCCGGGGGCTCGGCGGTGGATGCGGCCATCGCGGCCAATGCGGTGCTGGGCTATGCCGAGCCGATCGCCTGCGGCATCGGCGGCGACTGTTTCGTCATGTTGTGGGACCCCAAGACAAAAGAGGTGGTCGGCCTGAACGGCTCGGGCCGCAGCCCCCGGGGCCTGTCCCTGGAGACGGTGCGCGCCCGCGCCAAGAACGGCCTCATCCCCTCGCACGGCGCCATCGCCGTCAGCGTGCCCGGCGCGGTGGACGCCTGGTGGACCCTGCACGAACGCTACGGCAAGCTGCCCTGGAAGGACCTGTTCGCCCCGGCCATCGCCCATGCGAGCGAGGGCGCGCCGGTGAGCCAGAACGTCGCCTACTACCTGAACCGCAGCTACGACAACTTCACCGGCGGCAAGCTGGGCATCGAGGAGGTCGACAACTTCAAGGCCGTCTGGGCGCCCGGCGGCGCGACGCCCCGCGAGGGCGAGATCTTCAGGAACCCGGCGCTCGCCCGCACCTATGGCCTGATCGCCGAGGGGGGCCGCGACGCCTTCTATGAGGGCGAGATCGCGCAGACTATCGAGGCCTATTTCCGCCGCATCGGCGGCTGGATGACCAAGGCCGACCTGGCCGCCCACCGGGCCGAATGGACCAAGGCCTATTCCAGCCCCTATCGCGGGGTGGACGTCTATAGCCTCGGCCCCAACAGCCAGGGCCTGGCGACCTTGCAGCAGCTCAACATCATGGAGCGGTTCGACATTCGCGGCATGGGCTTCCAGTCGGCCGCCGCCATCCACCATGGGGCCGAGGCCAAGCGGCTGGCCTTCGAGGACCGCGCCCGCTACTACGCCGACCCGTCCTTCTATGACGTGCCGGCCGAATGGCTGATCTCCAAGGATTACGCCGCCGAGCGCGCCCGGCTGATCCGCCCCGACTCCATCCTGCAGACGGTCTTTGCCGGCCAGGCGCCGACCCGGGGGGACACCACCTATTTCACCACCGCCGACAAGGACGGGATGATGGTCTCGATCATCCAGTCCAACTATCGCGGCATGGGGTCTGGCCTGTCGCCGGACGGCCTGGGCTTCATGCTGCAGAACCGCGGCGAGATGTTCGCCCTGACCGATGGCCACCCCAATGTCTATGCGCCCGCCAAGCGGCCCTTCCAGACCATCATCCCGGGCTTTGCGGTGAAGGATGGGGCGCCGTGGCTTTCATTCGGCGTCATGGGCGGCGACATGCAGCCCCAGGGCCAGGCCCAGATCATCTCCAACATGGTCGATTTCGACCTTTCCCTGCAGGAGGCCGGCGACAGCCCCCGCTGGCGCCACGGGGGCGGCTCGGAGCCCACCGGCGAGGTGACCCCTGGCACGGGCCTGCTGCACCTGGAAAGCGGCGTGCCGGCCGCCACCCGCAAGGCCCTGGCCGATCTGGGCTGGAAGCTGGGCGAAAGCGACGGGAGCTTCGGCGGCTATCAGGCCATCGAGCGCTGGCCCGGCCGCTATGCGGCAGCCACCGAGATGCGCAAGGACGGGGTGGCCCTGGCCTACTGATCTGGGGGCTCCCATGACCGAAGCCGAGATGCGCGACATCGTCCTGGCCTTCCCCGGCGCCGAGGAAGGCGCGTCCTACGGCCATCCGTCGTTCAAGGTGCGCGGCAAGTTCTTCACCCGCCTGCGGGCCGAGGACGCCAGCCTGGTCCTGAGCGATGTGGGGTTCGATGAGCGTGAGATGCTGATGGCGGCGGACCCCGGCACCTTCCACCTGACGCCCCACTATCAGAACTATCCGACCGTGCTCGCCCGGATCGAGCGCCTCGATCCGGGGTCGCTGCACAGTCTCCTGGAACGCCGATGGCGCAAGCTGGCCACCAAGGCGATGGCCAAGGCCTATGACGCGGCCAAGGCGTCCAGCTAGCGGGCGGCGTACTGCTGGCCGAAGCCGACGGCGGCGCGGGCCTGGGCCAGGGTCTCCTGGTAGCAGTCCGAGCGGGTCACCGTGCGCTTGAGCATCCGCACGCTGCCCTCATGACCGCCACAGGCGGCGAAGGCGGCCCGCTCAACCCGCCGCTCCAGACGCTGGGCGTCCTGGGCGTTGGCGGGGTCGAGATTGGTGACATTGACGGTGGCCTGACCCGTCACGGCCGGCGCGGCGAAGGCCGAACCAGCGACCAGGGCCGCGGCGAGCGCGGCTGAAGCAAGCTTGAACATGGTCGTCTCCCTGATGATGGACCCCACGGCGGCGGCTCTGACGGCCGCCCGGATTCCGTTGGGTCACTTGACGAACATGGGGAGCAAATGGGGCCAGGGGAAGGCCCGGGCTGCCCGCGCCTCGGCGCGCAGCGCCCGAAAAAGAGGGGACACGAAGAACACAAAGATCCGCAAAGAGCACAAAGGAGGCGGCGGCCAAGTCTTCGTGTCCTTGGCTTCCTTCGTGTTCTTTGTGTCCCGTCCTTGAGGGCGCCTGCGGCGCGCAGAGCGCTTGGCTGACGCCCGGCGCCTAGAACTCGTCCTCCACGGCCGAGCGGAACTGTTCGAAGATTTCGGCCGCCCGTTGGTTGTTGTACGGCTCGGGCTCTTCCTCGATCGTCGGCGCGGGCGCAGCGCCGCCGCGCAGCCGGCCGGCCACCGCGCCGCCCTGGACCAGGACCAGTTCCTCCCCCTCCTCGAGGCCGGACAGCAGCTGGGCGATCTTGGGCGGCAGGTCGTCGAGGTCGAGGCGCTTCATGGGGGCCGAATCTAGCGGCAAGCTCGCCCGGCGCAAAGGGTGACACCGGGCCTGCGCGGCCCTAAGTCCTGGGATCAGATCACCCTGGAGGGCTCATGGCCTATCGGTCGCTGCGGGAATTCATCGCCAAGCTGGAAGCCGCCGGCGAGCTGGTGCGGGTGTCTGAGCCGGTCTCCACCGTCCTGGAGATGACCGAGATCCACCGCCGCCTGCTGCGCCAGGGGGGGCCGGCAGTATTGTTCGAGCACGTCATCCGCGCCGATGGCGAACGCTCGCCCATGCCCTGCCTGGTCAACCTGTTCGGCACGGTCAAGCGGGTGGCCATGGGCGTCACGCTCGAGGGACGCGAACGGACCACGGCGGCCGACCTGCGCGAGGTGGGCGAGCTGCTGGCCTTCCTGCGCAGCCCTGAGCCGCCCCGGGGGCTGAAGGACGCGCTTGATATGCTGCCGCTGGCCAAGACGGTCATGGCCATGCGCCCGGCCACGGTGAAGAAGGCGCCGGTGCAGGAGATCGTCTGGACCGGCGACCAGATCGACCTGACCAAGCTGCCCATCCAGACCTGCTGGCCAGGCGAGCCCGCGCCGCTGATCACCTGGCCCCTGGTGGTCACCAAGGGCCCGTCCACCGAGCGGGAGGACGACTACAATCTCGGCATCTATCGCATGCAGGTGCTGGGCAAGGACCGCACCATCATGCGCTGGCTGGCCCACCGGGGCGGCGCCCAGCACCACCGGCGCTGGAAGGCTTCGGGCAAGCCCGACGCCCTGCCCGCCTGCGCCGTCCTGGGCGCCGATCCCGGCACCATCCTGGCGGCGGTGACGCCGGTGCCCGAGACCCTGTCGGAATACCAGTTCGCCGGCCTGATGCGCGGCGCCAAGGCCGAGCTGGTGGCGGCCAAGACCGTGCCCCTGATGGTGCCGGCCGAGGCGGAGATCGTCATCGAGGGCCATGTCCTGCTGGACGAATATGCCGACGAAGGCCCCTATGGCGACCACACCGGCTATTACAATTCGGTCGAGAAGTTCCCGGTCTTCCAGGTCAGCGCCATCACCATGCGCCGGGACCCGATCTATCTGACCACCTTCACCGGACGGCCGCCGGACGAGCCCAGCGTGCTGGGCGAGGCGCTGAACGAGGTCTTCATTCCCCTGCTGCGCCAGCAGTTCCCGGAGATCGTCGACTTCTGGCTGCCGCCGGAGGGCTGCTCCTACCGGATCGCCGTGGTCTCCATGAAGAAGGCCTATCCCGGCCACGCCAAGCGCGTGATGATGGGCGTCTGGAGCTATCTGCGGCAGTTCATGTACACCAAGTGGGTGATCGTCGTGGACGACGACATCGACGCCCGCGACTGGAAGGACGTCATGTGGGCGCTGTCGACCCGCATGGACCCGGCCCGGGACATCACCCTCGTCGAAGGCACCCCCATCGACTATCTCGACTTCGCCTCGCCCGAGAGCGGCCTGGGCTCCAAGATCGGCCTGGACGCCACCAACAAATGGCCGCCGGAAACCCACCGCGAGTGGGGCGAGAAGCTCGACATGGACGAGGCCACGGTGGCCCGGGTCACCGACCGCTGGGCGAGCCTCGGCCTGCCGCCGCTGAAGGGGTGAACCCACCACCCTTGGCGCCGCAGGCGTCGTCAAAGAGGGGACACGAAGACCTCAAAGACAGCCAAGGACACGAAGAAGATGGCGGCTGCGCCTTTGTGTCCTTCGCGCCCCTTCGTGTGCTTCGTGTCCCCTTTTTTTCGCGCTGCGCGCCGTGATCAGGCCGCGGGCGGGGGCAGCCTCCGGGCCGCGACGATGGGCCAGAGGATGTTGAGGGCGAGGCCGGCCATGACCAGGGCCGCGGCGGCGACCTTCCAGACCGGCATGGCCTCCCCCAGCAGCAGGGCCGAGGCGCCCATGCCGAACACCGGGACCAGCAGGGCCATGGGCGTGATGGTCGCCGCCGGATGGCGGGCCAGCAGCCAGCCCCAGGCGGCGTAGCCGAACAGGGTGTTGCCCACCGACTGCCAGGCCACCGCCGCCCAGGCCGCGGGGCTCGCCTCGCCCAGGGCCTGGCGCACGGTCGGCCAGCCCTCCAGGACCAGGGACATCAGCACCAGGGGCGGGACCGAGAACAGGCTCGCCCAGACCACATAGGCCAGCATGTTGACCCGGCCGCTCAGCTTGGCCACGTGGTTGCCGCCCGCCCAGCCCATGGCCGCCAGGATCACCAGGACCAGGCCCAGCGGCGTGGTGGTGCGGTCCGAATGGGCCAGGATCACGCCGATCCCGGCGGTGGCCAGCACCAGGGCGGCGATCTGGAAGAGTCTGACTCGCTCCCCCGTCGCGGCCATGGCCAGGCCGATGGTGAAGAAGACCTGCACCTGCACCACCAGGGAGGCGAGGCCCGGCGAGATCTGGCCGTTCATGGCGATATAGAGCAGGCCGAACTGGCCGGCGCCGATCAGAACCCCATAGGCCGCCAGATGCCCCCACGGGACCTTGGGCCGCGGCAGGAAGAAGACGGCGGGGACCAGGGCGAAGAAGAACCTCAGGGCCGCAAAGGCCAGGGGCGGCAACTCCACCAGGCCAAACTTGATGACCACGAAGTTGGTCCCCCAGACCGCCACCACCGCCAGGGCCAGCAGCAGGTGGGACAGCGGCAGGGCGGCGACGGGCATGGGAGGGGCCTGTGGCGGGGAACAGAGGTGCGCCATGTGCCCCCTGCGGCCGGGCTTGTCCATGATGGCGCCCGTCGATGGTCCGCGATCGCCGATCGGCCCTTGCCCCAGGGGCGAATTCGAAGTCCAACTGCGATCCGTGCGGGGGCGCACGGGGGACCACCATGAACCTGATCACGTCGGGACACGCTGCAGCGCTTTGGACGGGCCTGCATCTCTTTCTGCTGCTGGCCTTGTCGATGCTGGTCGTCCGCCAGCGACAGCGGCACAAGGTGGCCTTTGGCGACGACGGCATTCCGGAGCTCGCCCAGGCGATCCGGGCCTTCGGCAACGCCACCGAATACATTCCCGCCGGACTGGCCGCGATCGGCGTCCTGGCCCTGGTGGAAGCCCCGCCGCTGGCGGTGCACATCTCGGGCCTGGCGCTGTTCTCAGGCCGGGTGATGCACGCCATCGGCCTCTCCCAGAGCGGCGGGGCCTCGCTGCCGCGGGCGATCGGCGTGACCCTGACCTGGATCTCCTACGTCTTCGCCGGGGTCGCGCTCCTGTTCTACGCCATCGTCTGAGCCGCAACGACGAACGCCCGTAAAGCCCCGCGGCCTGTCTGGCCGCGATCGCCAGGCTGGCGGTCGCAGACCTACCCCTTCGCGCGGCTGATCCCTCAGAATGCGTACCTCGCGAAGACGCCGACAGTGCGGTGGGCGTCGCGGGAAATGCGGTGGGTCAGCGACATGGTGCTGTACTGTTCGAAGGCGGTGGAGAAGTACGCGTCGAACAGGTTTCGGCCGTAGACGCCAAACTCGAAATCGCCGTTGACGGGTGAAAGGCTGACGCGGCCATTGGCCATGCCAAAGCCGGGGACCTCGGTGTTCGGGCGCTCGCCGATCTGCGACCAGACATCGCTGCGATAGGCGTAGTCGAAGCTGGCCCGCAGGCGCAGGTTCGAGCTGATCTCCCCGTCATAGTCCAGCCCGACCGCGCCCTGCCACTTCGGCGCATTGGAGAGCGCCGTGCCGCTGTAGTCGGTGGTGGCGTTATAGACATAGTCGGTGAACTCGGCGTCGAGATAGGTCAGCCCGCCGTCCACCGTCAGGCTGGGGGTGACGCGCCAGGCGAAGCTCGCCTCCGCCCCCTGGGTTCTCAGGCCCCCGGCGTTGCCCACCGCGATGACCGAGACCGGATTGCCGGGCACGAAGGTGAGCAGGGAGGTCTGGAAGTCGGTGAATTCCGAGCGGAAGAGGTCGAGGTTCAGCCGGACGCGGCGCTCGAAGAGCTCCGACTTCATTCCGACCTCGAGGCTTTCCACCGTCTCGTCGCCATAGGGGGAGTAGTTGTTGCCGACGAAGGCGGCCCCGCCGGGCTTGTAGCCCGTGGCGTAGGTGACATAGGCCATGGCGTCGTCGCTCAGCCGATACTGGCCGGAGATGCGGTAGGAGAAGTTTTCGCCCTCCACCTGGCCATAGGTCTGAAGCGGCGCCTGGCCGGTGGGGGTGAAGGTGACCGGCACGCCGGTGAACGGGACGGGGTCCATCCAGAAGAAGTCGATCCCCTGGCTATTGTCGTCGCGGGTGTAGCGGGCGCCGAGGGATGCGGTGAGCCGCGGCGTGAGATTGAACTTCAGTTGGCCGAAGGCCGCCGTGCTGGTGTTGGTCGTGCGGTAGCGGACCGCGTTGCCAGGATCGCCCACAACGCCGGTGGTGGTGAAGTAGCTCGTCAGCGGCGCCCCGGTCGGGGTGACGATGGGCGCGCCGAAGGTCACCCACTGGATCTGCGTCGCGTCCTGGTCGAGCCGATTGTAGAAGAGGCCGGCGAGGTATTCGACGAAGCCGCCGGTGGGCGAGGCCCAGCGGAGTTCCTGGCTGAACTTCCAGGTCTTCAGCGTGCCCTCGTTGAAGGGCACGAAGGCCCATTTGTCGGTCGGGGCGAAGTTGCCCGGGCCCACGCCGGTGAAGCGGGTGTCGCGATAGGCGGTGACCGAGGTCAGGGTGTCACGGCCGATCTGGATTTCGCCACGCAGGCTGTGTCCCCAGCTGGAGCTTTCGGTCTTGCCCTTGTGGCTGTCGGCGCTGTCGTCATTGGTCAGGCTTGGCGTGACGCCGTTGGCGATCTGCAACGCGGTGAAGACGGCTGAGCCGCCGCCCACCGTGGTGCGGTTGTTGTTGTCCCAATGGTGGCCGTAGTCGTGGGCGTAGGTCACCTCCACCCGGTCATTGGGGCGGAACAGCAGCTTGGCGCGATAGCCATACTCCTCGAAGGAATTGAAGGGGCGGTCGAGCACCGTGTAGCGGCCCGGTCCCTCCTGCCCCTGGGCGAAGGCTGAGAGGCGCAGGGCCAGCTCCTCGCCCAGCGGGGCGTTGACCACCACGCTGGCGGTCCGGTCGGCCCGCTCGCCATAGCTGACCTCGCCCTTGGCGGAGACGCCGCCAAAATCCGGTTGGGCTGTCGTGACGGCGATGACGCCCGAGGTGGCGTTCTTGCCGAAGAGGGTCCCTTGCGGCCCCTTCAGCACGTCGATCTGCGCAATGTCGGTAAGGCCGAGGAGGCCGTTGTCCCGCTGGGCGTCCATGACCACGTCATCGACCACCAGGCTGACCGACTTCTCATTGGAATAGTCCCACGAGGTGCTGCCCACGCCGCGGATCTGGAAGGCCGAGCCATTGGTCGTGTCGAACTGCACGCCCGGAACCAGGTACTGCAGGTCGGTCACGACACGGAAGTTGGAGTCCGCCAGAGCCTCGCCGCTGATCGAGGCGACCGACAGCGGCACGTCCTGCAGCGGCGCGGCGCGGCGCTCGGCGGTGACGATGACCGCCTCCAGCTCGATCTCAGAACCGTCCGCGGCCGCAGACGCGGGCTCGGCGGCGTACGCCTGTGCGAAGGACAGGCCGGCCAGGGCGGCGCCGGCCAGCAGGGCGGCTTGGTGACGATGACGTGCGGACATGGGTCCAGATCCCCGAAGTGTGCGTTCGCTTGGCCATTATCAGCGCTTCATGACGGTTGCGTTACGCTTGTACGGGAAACTGCCCACCTCAATAGGGTATTACGTACGCATGTACGATATTTCACCCTTGAGCGAGGGCGGCCGCCACCATCCGGTCGGTAAGCTGGAAGCCGGCCTGGTTGCCGGCCGGGTCCAGGGCGGCCTCAAGCATCAGTCGGCCGGTGCCGGTGACCGAAATGGCCTGGGCCGACACCACGTCGATCGCCCCGGCGCCGCGTTCGCGGGCGATATAGCCGACGAAGTTCTCGCCCCGCCGCCGGCGCAGGTCGGCTGCGGCGGCCTTCAACTCGGGCAGGCGCCCGACCACCAGGGCCAGTGCGAAGGTCGCTCGCGCGGTCTCTATGGAGGTCAGCTGGTATTCCGGGGCGTCCCCGCCCGGACCTGGCGCGGTGGCCCGGCGCACCCGGTCGCTCACATCGGCCATGCCGGCTCGCAGCAGGTCCTCCTGCCGCGGGAAGTGGTAGGCGAGGGTGGAATTGGCGAGGCCCGCGCGGGCGGCGATGGCCCGGTGGGTCACCGCATCGGCGCCCTCGGCGATGATCAGGGCCGAGATATGGCCGGCGACCTTGGCCTGCCAGTCGGTGAGGACCGATCCGGCGGAGGGCTCCGGTTCACCCAGGGCGGCGCGGAAAACCTCGTACTGC
The DNA here is from genome assembly GCA_964515365.1 of uncultured Phenylobacterium sp. Classification (GTDB taxonomy): domain Bacteria; phylum Pseudomonadota; class Alphaproteobacteria; order Caulobacterales; family Caulobacteraceae; genus Phenylobacterium. Next base: position 9,715 of record CAZERE010000091.1, read on the forward strand.
CGGAGACTGTCGGTGTTTTCGGCTGGGATCAGGCCACAGCATAGACGGCGCAGGTTGAGCCGTCGCAGCCAGCGATAGGCGGCGAGGTCGCCGATCGCCAGGCCATAGGCCGCCTCGCCCATGCTGAAGGCGTGGAGGATCTCGCCCAGATCCGGGGCCTGCGGCGCGGCGGGACCGAGCCCGGCGGAGGCCGCTCGCCAAAAGGCGAGGCGCCGGGCCGACCAGGCGGCGACCGCCGGGGCGAGTTCGGGGCGGGTCGCCGCCCCCTGCAGCAGTTCGCAGTAGAAGCGGGCGCGCAAGGCCTCGGGCCCGGCGAGGTCGGAAAGGATGGCGTCGGCCACCTCGGCCATCAGCGCCCCATCCCGCACCTGCAGAGCGGCGATATGGTCGAGCCAGCGGTCCAGGAAGGCGGCGTCCTGGGCGACGGCGGCCTCGATGAGCGCGCCGACCAGTTCGTCCTTCAGTCCGAAGCGATGCGAGAGGGCCGAGACGGTGAGACCCAGATGCTCGGCCAGCGGCCGCAGGCTCAGCCCGCGCAGGCCGTTGGCCTCCACCAGGCGCATGGCCGCCTGCAGGACGGGCTGAAGGTCGGGGCGGTCGCCGGCGGGGGTGGTCTGGTCCATGGAATCCTTGTCGCAAATCGGCCGCGCGGGCCACACATCAGTCCATGACTGAAAAATTAGCCCAGTAATTACAGATCGCCTAATTCGTACAACTGTCTTTTTCCTGTAACGCATCAAGGCTAGAGACGAGGCCTCGCCTCCCCGCAAGCCGGACCTCGACCCATGCCAGCGCTCCGCCTCTCCGCCCTCGCCGCCGCCCTTCTGGCCGTCCAATTGGCGGCGGCGCCGGCCGCCGGCCAATCCGCCGGCGAGCGGACCTGGACACGGGCGAACGACAGCCGCGCCATCGAATTTCCCAAGACGGCGAAGGGCGACAAGGTCCTGGTCATCGACACTCACACCCACACCCTGTTCAGCGACGGGGTGGTCTGGCCCACCGTGCGACTGTGGGAGGCCGAGCAGGACCATCTGGCGGCCTATGCCGTCACCGACCATCTGGAGCACCGCCCCTATGCGGCCGACGTGCCGAGCCAGGACCACAACCGTCCCTACCAGATCGCCATGGCCGAGGCCGCCCGGATCAAGGCCCAGGCCCATGTCATCCCCGGAGCGGAGATCACCCGCCACGAGCCCTATGGCCACTTCAACGCCCTGTTTCTCGCCGACGCCAACGCCCTGCCCGTGGACACGACCCTGCGGGCCGATCCGCGCGAGGCCCTGAAGGCGGCCCGCGCCCAGGGCGCCTTCATCATCTGGAACCACGCCTGGGTCCTGCCGGGGCTGGAGCCCGGCGCGGCCGACCCCCTGCCCGCCTATCATCGCGAGATCCTGGCCGAGGGCCTATTCGACGCCATGGAGGTGGCGAACAGCTGGCAGGTCTCCAACGACGCCTTCCAGACCGCGCTCACCCACGGCCTGGCGGTGATCGGCGCGTCGGACGTCCACACCCTGATCGACACCGACACCCAGATCCCCGAGGGGCAGCACCGCACCGTGACCCTGGTGCTGGCGGCCGACGAGTCCGTGGAGGGCCTCCGCCAGGCCCTGTTCGCCAAGCGCACGGCGGTGCTCTATCGCCAAGCCCTCTATGGCCGCGAGTCCGAGCTTTCCGAGATCGTCGGGGCCGCCCTGCGCATGTCCGGCCGCGAGCGCGTGGAGAACTTCCTCGCCCGGGACGTGGTGGAGGTGGAGGTGACCAACGACGCCTCGATTCCCCTCCAGCTACGCTTCCTGGGCGCAAACCCGATCAGCCGACCGGGCGTCGTCACCATCCCGCCGCACGGCGCGCTCTCCGTCCAATTTGCGGGCGTCGCAGATGTCGCGGCCTTCGCCCCGCAGGTGGAGGTGCTGAACGCCTTCGTCAAACCGGACGTCCCGCTGGTGCTCAGCCTGCGCTGACCCGGCGGCCGCACAAGACAAAGGGGCCGGCGCTGGCCGGCCCCTTAAGGAGTCCGTCTCGAAGGACGCCTTTACGCCGCCCGTTTCAGGTCGAAGCGGTCAGCGTTCATCACCTTGGTCCAGGCCTTGATGAAGTCGTCGACGAACTTCCGATCGGCGTCGGCGGCGGCATAGACCTCCGACAGGGCCCGTAGCTGCGAGTTGGAGCCGAAGACCAGGTCCGTGCGCGTGGCCGTCCACTTCTCCTGATTGGTCTTGCGGCAGGTCCCGACAAAGACCTCGTCGCCGCGATCATCGACCTCTTTCCACGCCGTGCCCATGTCGAGCAGGTTGACGAAGAAGTCGTTGGTCAGCCGGCCCGGCCGGTCGGTCAGCACCCCGTCGGGTCGGCCGCCGTGATTGGCGCCCAGGACCCGCAGGCCGCCCACCAGGACCGTCATCTCCGGCGCGCTGAGGCCCAGGAGCTGGGCCCGGTCGATCAGCAGCTCCTCGGTGGGCACGCTGAAGCGGACCTGCAGATAGTTGCGGAAGCCGTCGACCTTGGGCTCGAGCACCTCGAAGTTCTCGACATCGGTCTGCTCGGCCGAGGCGTCGGTGCGTCCGGGCTTGAAGGGCGCCTCGACCTCGTAGCCGGCGTCCTTCGCCGCCTTTGCCACCGCCGCTGAGCCGCCCAGGACGATCAGGTCGGCGATCGACACCTTCTTGCCGCCCGCAGCCGAGGCGTCGAAGTCGGCCTTGATCCCTTCCAGGACATGAAGCACGCGGGCCAGCTGGGCCGGCTGGTTGACCTCCCAGTCCTTCTGCGGCGCCAGGCGGATGCGTCCGCCGTTGGCGCCGCCCCGATGGTCGGACCCGCGGTAGGTCGAGGCCGAGGCCCAGGCGGTCGCCACCAGTTCGGCCACCGTCAGGCCCGAGCCCAGGATCTTGCCCTTGAGCGTGGCGATGTCGGCGGTGTCGATCAGAGGGTGGTCAACCGGCGGGATCGGGTCCTGCCACAGCAGGTCTTCGGCCGGCACCTCGGGTCCGAGATAGCGGGACTTTGGACCCATGTCGCGGTGGCACAGCTTGAACCAGGCCCGGGCGAAGGCGTCGGCGAACTGGTCCGGCTTGGCGCGGAACCGCTCGGAGATCTCCCGGTACTTCGGATCCATCTTCATGGCCATGTCGGCCGTGGTCATCATGGTCGGCAGGCGCTTGTCGGGGCTGTGGGCGCCGGGCGCCATGTCTTCCGGCTTCTGGTTGATCGGCTGCCACTGCTTGGCC